>NZ_LMCJ01000021.1:311814-386142 GCF_001623085.1 Pseudovibrio sp. W74 | reverse complement strand
GAAGAGTTCCAGAAACGTTCTCAGGTTCTGCGTTTAAACCTGTAACATCCTCCAACATCGGCACTCAATTCGGGCAACCTGAGTGCCGATATCCCTTCCAGAGCAATGTTGTCAGTTGGCAACTCACACGTATTCAGCTCTGATGACCCGTCCGTTTGGTAGGTCAAAAACCTGCACATCTCGCGCAAAGCCGATAAAACCGAGTATCAATCCGATGCTTTGAGGCCCAGTTCTCCTCTCATTCTATCCAAGCCAACATTCGCAGCACACAACTCACTCAACAGTCTGTCGCAGATTTGCGGCGGGTTTCTTTTCAGAGGCCCTCAGCTGTTACTGCTGTTTGCAACCACGTTTGCATCAAAAACAACGCAACTCTTGTTAAAGTGTAATAGAGGAAGCCTTTCGCTAAACACATGCAGAAAGGACAGTTTGCGGGCCATTGTCGGAGCTTCTTAAATTATCTAATGCCTCCAATATGTTGGGCCATAACTTAACCGACACCACGAAGCAGCTAGATCTCTAACCCAACCAAGTTCCACGACATTTTGTTACATCTGATTTCTTGCGGAAAAGACAGAGCTGATCCAGTGTTTAGACAAGGTTGAACGCGAACTCCGCAGTCGCAATCGGCCGCACACTGCTGACTTCCCACGTACCCCAACACCGCGAAATCAGCAGTGTGCACCTTACAACTCAGTGCAAACTCATCCGGGCGACCATGTCTTACCTTCGAGCAATTTGGAACTCACCATTTACCTTCTGGTCTATCCTTGCACTCCCGGGGCTTGCTATCATCGGAGAGCTTCTCCGTGAAAGCGACAAGTTGGAGCACCTTCTCCTTCCAACTGGAGAGTTTGCCGCTCGTTTTCTCATCATAAGCCTCATGATCACGCCGCTGATGTTCCTGACAAACAGTCAACGATGGGTGCGTTGGCTGATGGCACGGCGGCGGTATATTGGCGTAGCTGCAGCCTGCTATTCAGCTCTGCACGTTGCTATCTACCTGCTGGATAAGGGATCTCTTGGCCCTATCCTGCAAGACCTCGTCAAAATCGGGATCTGGACTGGATGGCTGGCTTCTCTCATTTTCATTCCGCTCACAGTCACCAGCAACGATTGGTTCATCGCCCAGCTCGGGTCCAGATGGAAGAACCTTCAGAAACTTGCTTACGCAGCAGCAGTCCTCGTGTTCGCCCATTGGGTCCTGGTAGACTACAAATTTGGGCCAGCACTGGTGCATTTCACACCGCTTCTACTCCTAGAGCTCTACAGATATGTGCACGTCACCAATAAACGAAAAGAGCGTAAGCTTTCCGCCCACGCTTAAATCCCAAGCAAGCCTCCAACTAAGCCCGCCTCTTCCCAAAGGCGGGCTTTTCTTTGCTCTCCTTTTGTAGTGAGGACAGTCCCTTCAATCACAGTTAAGCTGCTGAAATGGAGGAGGGACCATATAATGACGACTACCGATTTTCAGAAAATAGAGAGCGCAAGTCTTAAACATCCAACGGCCTTGAAGCTCAGCCTGCCAGATCCATTACCTGATGATATTCAGGAACTTTTTGGGAAATGTCAGAGCAAACTCGGGTTGATCCCGAACGTGCTGATTGCCTTTGCACATCGACCAGAGAAGCTCAGGGCGTTTTCTCAGATGTACAATGAGCTCATGCTCGGGGATTCCGGCATTTCTAAGCTGGAACGAGAGATGATTGCTGTCACCGTTTCGTCGATCAATTCCTGCTGGTATTGTCAGGTTGCCCATGGCGCTGCTGTTCGGGAGTATTCCAACAAGCCGGAACTGGGTGAAGCTATGGTGATGAACTATCGCTATGCCGATTTGACTGACAAGCAGCGCGTGATGCTCGACTTTTCTACAAAGATTGCGAAGACGTCCTCTGAGATTGTTGAGGGTGACCGGCAAGACCTCCGGGATGTTGGGTTCTCGGAAGAAGACATCTGGGACATTTGCGAAGTCGCGGCCTTTTTCTCCATGTCCAACCGCATGGCCTCTGCAACAGGCATGCAGCCCAACCCAGAGTATCACTCCGCAGCACGATAGAAGTGAGCAGGGGAGGGGAGTTTCAGCTGTCAACTCGGCTTCAAAAAAGTTGACAGCTGTCAACACAGAAAGGCCTTGCCAGTGGGTGAGGAGAGGAGTATATCGTGTATCGACGATATACGGAATCAACGATGACAGAAAACACCTGCGTTACGGAATTCGCACCTGCCTCTTTGAATGAAGCAGAAGAAGAAAATCTCGCCGTCCAGGCCAAAGCCTTGGCGCATCCAGCGCGTGTCCGTCTGCTGAAAATTATGGCGGCTCAACCCGGCTGCGTCGGAGGTGATCTCGTGAACTCTATCGGTCTGGCGCAATCCACTGTGTCCGAGCATCTCCGGATCCTGAAGGATGCAGGCTTCATACTGGCGGAAGTACAGCGTCCGCGTATTTGTTATTCAGTCAATCGGTCTGAGTTGAAGAACTTCAACTTCCTCTTTGAGCGCAGCTTCAAGCTCTAAAATTTGTCGAAATTCATCGTCTATCGACGATAGGCAGGAGATATCATGGGTAATTTTGAACGCTACCTCTCAGTCTGGGTAGGTCTTGCAATGGCACTGGGGGTAGGGGCAGGCCTCCTTCAACCTGGCCTTTTTCAGATCATCGGTGACTTGCAGGTCGGCGGGATCAATCTGGTCATCGCAGTTCTGATCTGGCTTATGATCTATCCAATGATGGTACAGGTCGAGTTCACCGAGGTTCGCAATTGCTTTGTGAAACCAAAGGGCCTTATCGTAACGCTGGCCATGAACTGGCTGGTGAAACCCTTCACCATGGCAGCTCTGGCCGTGCTGTTCATGCGCCATATCTTTGCGCCGTTCATTCCGGCAGATCTGGCGGATCAATACATCGCAGGCATGATCTTGCTTGGTGTGGCTCCCTGTACTGCAATGGTGTTTGTCTGGTCGTATCTAACAAAGGGCAATGCCAGTTATACGGTGGCACAGGTTGCAACCAATGACTTGATTATGATCTTCGCTTTCGCGCCAATCGCTGCGTTTTTGCTGGATGTCTCAAACATCATCGTCCCATGGGATGTGTTGCTGGTTTCAACCGCGCTGTTTGTTGCGTTACCATTGGGGGCAGGGTGGTTGACCCGGCTCGGCCTCAAAGACAAAGAGCACCTTTCTTCATTCAGTGCAGGGATGAAACCTTTCTCGATTGCAGGTCTGGTGGGCACGGTGTTCTTGCTGTTTGGTCTTCAGGCGGACAACATCATTTCATCACCAGCAGACATCGTTCTCATCGCGATTCCGCTTCTCATCCAAACTGTCCTGATTTTCTTCGTCACATACTTCTGGATGCGGAAGTGGCACCAGCCGCACAATGTTGCAGCGCCCGGCGCAATGATTGGTGCGTCCAACTTCTTTGAGCTGGCCGTCGCTGTTGCAATCAGTTTGTTCGGCGTCACCTCCGGAGCTGCCTTGGCAACCATCGTTGGTGTACTGGTTGAAGTGCCGGTGATGTTGGTGCTGGTTTCTTATGCCAACCGGACTCGCGGTCAGTTCTCTAAGGACGATCAGGTCCCTGCGTCAACAGCCCATTCCAAAACTTAAGCGTGAGGGCAGGGGAGTGATCTCCTGCCCTTTGTCTCTCTTGGTTTTTCGTTCTTCTCTGAGTATGCTCATGGTCTATTGCACCAGTTATTTTATGAGCAACTTATGACCCCCAACAATATTCCCGTTCTCAGCAACGGCGTTTCCGTTTTTCTTCTCGACCTGAATGCAGAGGAGCCGCAGGTCTTGCTTATGCGCCGCGCTGATACTTTGCTCGGCGCCTGGTGTCAGGTCGCAGGCAAGGTTGAACCAAATGAGACCGGCTGGGAAGCAGCATTACGAGAGGTGAAAGAGGAAACCGGTTTGGTCCTCACCGAACTCTGGTCTGCCGATCTGTGCGAGGAGTTTTATGTTGCGGAAAAAAACATCATCCAAAAACTGCCAGTATTCGTGAGCTTTGTTTCCAGCGAAACGCCAATCGCCATCAACGAAGAACACGATGCCTATCAATGGTTTTCATTTGATGATGCCATGGAGCTCTTCAGCTTTCCCGGCCAGCGCCGCGTTCTTGAATATCTCCAGGCCGAGTTCGTAACACGCAAAGCAAGCCCACACCTTCGGATCGAGTTACCGACACAGCAGAATGAGGAGACCAGCGAAGTTTTGAGCTCCTGACACTCCACATTCTCTATTCATGGAAGTGCCGGAACTCTGGTGGTATTGAATGTTGAACGAACTCATTCTTCTGAGACACGGTGAAAGTGAGCACATGCTGAAAGGTGTTGTGGGAGGTTGGACAAATTCGACACTTACACCTCACGGCATCACTCAAGCGAAGCAAACTGCGGAATGGATAACTGAGAAAACCGGAAATGAGTTTACTAAAGCAATTGCGTGAGTTGAACAACGGCGTGGCAAAGGACCTCTCAAAAGCATGGTTGATTACGTAGTTCCCCACGACCTCAAATGGAAAAATGACTTCTGCCATGAGGCTTCTTTGATCAAGGAGGGGCTAGGCAGAACTGACATTGAACTTCATCATATTGGCAGCACCTCAGTGGAGGGTATCCTTGCCAAACCAATTATTGACTTATTAGGCGTTGTATCTGATGTACGTGCGCTCAATACAAAGAGCGACGTATTCGAAGGTCTCGGATATGAGATCATGGGTGCGTATGGTATTGATGGCAGACGGTATTTTCGAAAGATGGATGGGGCGGGGAAACGAACACATCATCTTCATATCTATGAAACAGGATCGCCCCACATTGAGCGGCACCTTGCATTTCGTGACTACCTGATCGCTCATCCAAGCAAGACGGCTGAATATTCCAACTTAAAGGCGATGCTAACATCAGCGGATACCGTTACATGGGATTCCTATTTGGATGGTAAAGAGCCCTTCATTCTCGCCACCGAGCAAGAAGCACTCAAATGGTTCAGATCGATATGAACTCGCGTTAATCTCCTGTTTCTCGCCCAGTCAGTAAGCGCGCGCACCAACACCACACTTGCGGATCCATCTACCCCATCCGCAAGAAACCGGCATTGCAGACCCTTACCCCAGAGCCAGTCCATAAAGCGACTTGTGCAGGGCGAGTTTTCCGTCCTTGGCGCGGTCAACACAGGCGCGGAAGTAACCCGCCGGTCGCGAAATGCCTTCAGGATCGCGCAGGGTTTTTTCAACCGTCACCACCAGAACCGCCGCAGCCATTTTTTCGCCCAGTGTCACAACCGCTTGCTTCCAGCCATCTTCGGAAAGGCCAATCGCCAAACGAAGCTGCTCGCCAGACTGCGCAAGCTCGAACCAGCTTGAAAACTGCATGCCCAGCATTTCCTGGGTCTCTGTTGTTGCGCTATCAATCAAACCAATGGAAATAGCAGATAAATGCTCACTTAAACCGTTATCTAACTGACCAGATTGCCGAGATTGCAATTGAGCTGGAGCATTGGATTTGGCAGAGAATTTGCTTGATTGGTCTTTTTCAAGAGCAATCTTCGAAGCTTCGTTAGAAGCGGAGTTGGTATTTGAGTAGCCATCGTTAGATGGCTGCCGTGTTTTACTATTTATATGAGTTTGATGGGTTGTAATATTATAAGGGGTGACATCAATGTCATGGTCGCCTGACATTTCAGCATATTCATTGAAATCTGAGGCAGTTTGCTCATCCCCGGTTTTGTCTTCCGCAAGCTCTTCCACAACCAGTTCATAGAGTTTTGAGACCTTGTCTGCCCGCTCAAGAAGCAGCATTGGCGTTTCCATAATGGCAGAGAGTTCTTCCAGGAACACTGTACAATCCACGCCTTCGCTTTGCCCGGTCCGGCAAGCGTCAACGATTGCGCGAGACAGCCGGTTAACAGTCCGCTTTGCTTCCTGCCCTGCCCGCACCCGTGCCTGAAACTCTTCCCCAATCCGTTTGATCTCATCAATCCGCTGGCGTGCTGGCGAAAAGTCAAAACCATATCCACGGTCAATCTCACCGCTTGCACCATTGCGGTAGATAAAACGACGGCCTGTTGAACTGTCGCGGTATGCCAGTATGCCCACCTCAACCAGCCGCTTAAGTGCACGGATCACTGTGCGCGTGGAGCGGCACACGTATTCAGCCAACTTGTCATTGGAGATCGCGACCAGCGGACGGCGGTCCTGTTTCCAGTCATCTGCCCGTGTCAGGCCGATCAGAATATCGAGAATATGGTAGGCGGTACCATCAATCCCCAGAGCAGGGGCCGCCTTTTTTAACGTGATCGCCACCTCGGCTTTTGTTGTTTTGACGATATCATTCGCCATTGCCAGTCGCTGGCTTTCCAACATGCCGGGTGTCATTTTGCGAAAGGACGCAACACCGGTGCTTTGCATAGCTAACCCATTCACCGAGGGAAGACCCAAGGTGTTATCCAAGTAAGATTGGGGATTGAGCGCCCGAAAAAGCAAAAATGCGCCACAAAGGGTTTCAAGAAAGCATTGCTGACTTGATTCGCACCGCGCGTTCGTCGTAGGATGATCGTGCTAAAGATGGTCCTCGACGAGTGCTCTTCACTCTCTTGGGCGACGATTTTAGGGCCTTGCTGATTGCCGTCAGCAGGGCCTTTCGTCATTCAGGGGTTACACCATCAGGCATCCTCCCCCTTCGTGTCTTCAAATTTGGCAATCAGACCGGGCAGCTCTTTCAGCAAGAAGGAGCCAAAGTCACTCTGCGTTTTGCTATCAACGGAGAAGACGGTCGCTTTGCCAGTGTGCTTGACGAGCACATGCTTGTTTCCAAGCCATTCAGAAGATTTCGCGGCGCGGGTATGAGCTGCAACAGCAATCTCACCAGAAGAGGACGCAGAACCTGCCTCCATCTCGCTTGGCGTTTCCTGCAGCAGCTGCAACACTTCGCTAAACCGCTCATCGCTGTGCAGCTCTGTGAATGAGTCCAGCGCAAACAGCGAGGCAATCGCTTTTTCGTGGTTTGGCGCCAGCTGGCCCTCGTGGAAGAAACTTGCCATCTCTTCCCAACGTGGCCGTCCGATTTTTGGGGCAGGCCCAATCACACGCAAAAACTCCTCAGGCATGGTTGCCGCCAGCTTGCGGAGTTTGGAAACGAGAGACTTGTCTTTGCCAATGGCTTTGACAATGAGCGTCTGCGGGTAATCTTGCGCAAGGCGGAATACAAACAGGCAGGTTTCAATGAAACTCAGGTCTTTCCGTTCATGGTTTTCCTGGCCTTGAGCAACCAACAATTCTTCATCAGAGAGCGGCTTGATGACACCGCGGACGGGCTTGCCCAAAGCGCGGCAGGCTTTCCAACGACGGTGACCATAAGCAATCTGGTAGATGCCGTCTTCATCTGGCGCAGGACGCACCAGAATTGGCACTTGCTGTCCAGTCTCCGCAATAGACTCTTTGAGCGCCTCAAATGCCGGATCAAACGCAACTTCCATACGGTCCGCAACAAAGGAGGGTTGAACCTGTTCCGTGTTCAGTTCCACCACATTGTCGGAGGTCGCCATTTGCGTGTTCAGCGTTTTCAACTCTTCACGCAGTTTGTCGCGTTCGTCTTTGATCAGGTTGATCTCGGCTGCGCCAATAGCACCGGACGACAAACGGGGGCGAGGCGCTGTTGCATCCGCAACCATGCCCGCCATACCGCCGCCTGAAAACAGCGTGTCTAATGCGTTTTTCCGGTCCTTAGCTTTGTTCATAGTGTTCGACCCCAAGAGCTGCGGAGAAGATCTTCAATTTCACGGTTTACCGAATCCATGGATTCAAGCGCACGCTTAAGCGTTTCGCGGCCAATGGCGCCCGGTTCCAGTTCGTAAAGCGATTTCTTTTCAAGGCCCGCATTGGCCACCGCGGTGGATTCCAAAGCTGGCGATGTCAGCACATCCTCACCAAAGAGGGCACGCAACAAGCCAACCACACGGGTTTGCGGGCTGTCATTTGGATTGTGACGGGTCACAAGGAACCGCATCCAGTCCAGATTCATTTCGCCGCCATTGTTCTCAATCACAGCCATCAGGTCAGAACTCATGCCGAGGAACTGGTTACAGCTTGCAAGGTCCAGCATCTGCGGGTGCAGCGTGATGAGCAATCCGGTGGATGCAAACAGCGCGCCCAGTGTGAGGAAGCCAAGCTGTGGCGGACAATCGATCACAACAACATCGTAGCGATCATCAACTTCGTTCAGAACGTTGCGGATGCGGCGGAAGAAGATATTTTCGCCGGTAGACGCACCAGAAGCGATCGCAGTTGGAACGATGTGCTCAAACTCAGCCAACTCAAGGTTGGCCGGAACCAGATCCAGATTGTCAAAATAGGTCGGGCGGATCACATCACCCAGTGTACGGCGGCCTTCATCATAACGCAGAGCACCAAACAAGGTGCAGTTTGGCTCAACATCAAACTCAGGCTGCACACCAAACATCGCAGAAAGCGAGGCTTGCGGATCAAGATCAATCGCGAGCACACGGTAGCCGCGCAGAGCCAGATAATGGGCAAGATGCGTGCTGGTGGTGGTCTTTGCGGAGCCACCTTTAAAGTTGGCGCATGCAATCACCTGCAGCTTTTCACCGTCGCGACGGCGCGGCAGGATGTTAACGGCTTCATCACCCTTTTTACGGGCGGCAAGCACTTCACGGATCGCGTTGATCTGCTGCAACGTGTAACTGCGGCGGCCATTAGCAAGGCGGGTTGGCGTCGGGCCTTCTCCGTCCAGATCCAGCTGGCGAATAGTGCTTTCAGAAACACCGATAAGACGGGCAACATCGACAGAAGAAAACGAGCGCAGCAATTTATGCGCTTCAGGCGGATAAAGTTCTTGTCTTAACCGGTGCAGCTGGCCAGAAAGGAGCTGCGAATAACGGGAGATCTTCTCAGACGGAGTTTCCTCACGCAAAAGAGTGTTGTTGCCGTATTCCACTTCGCTTAGCCCTCAAACGGTTCTAGTCATCTACAAACGGAAAGTGCGCCCATATGGCCCGTGTTTGCGTCGAAAGGGTAACCAACCTGTAGTTCAGTTCAATCCCTTTTTGGTTAATCCTCATTAACACTTATGATCAGCGTTTTTCTGAGAGGCATAATATCTATTATTTTCAATTAGTTATGCTGTTTCAAAAACTCAAAAACGAGGCGTGCATAAAATCGACAAAACAACCGATCCATTTCTCCAGAAACATATTCATGCGTCAGCTCGCTCCGACTCAATCATCCAGCTTCTGATTCTCACGCCTCCTCACAGAGCAATAACACTGCGTGGAGTAGGGAGGATAAGTTTTCTGAAACACCAGAGATAAGCTGAGCAATTCATCGCGTATTGGGGGGAGATATTTTGCGATCTATAAGTGATTTCCACTTAGAGCGTTGCTAATAGTTTCTGCCGTTTATACGCGAAGAAGTGAGCCGGCAGAGTATAGTTGAGATTATTTTATTAAAATAGCGAATAAACTCTATTTCTGTTCATCGAACTCTAAGTAAGTCTGATTCATATGCTCAATGAATAAGACCGTACTTACACATTTTTTTAAAAATAATCGATAATTCGACGATATTTTCCATAAAACGCTCTCGTTTTATTGGAAAGTTATGTCATTCCTACGCAATTTCATTGCTTTTATAGTTCAGATATTGTTTTACAATTGATGTAATAAGAAGGCCAATTCATATTTGCAATTTAACTTGGCCGGATAACAAAACAAATGACCTAGTTTCCATACCGACGAAAAGAAACGCCAAATTGCATAGATAATAATTGTAAGGCAGATAACTTTGAAAATAGAGGATACCTTAGAAAGAGCCGTAACATCGGTCACTGCACAAAACGTCCCGTCATCCGCCTCTCTCATTGACAGGGCCTACGCGCACCTGCGGGCGGCAATTTTGTCTGGCCAGCTTGAGCCGGGCAGTAAATTGCGCATTCGCGAGATGTGCAGCACATTTGATGTTGGGCCTACACCTGTACGCGAAGCACTTTCCCGTCTGGTGTCTCAAGGACTGGTTGCCACGCAATCTCATAAGGGATTTTATATTCCAGAACTTTCGCAAAAAGAGTTTCAGGATATTATTGATCAGCGCCGCCTTCTTGAAAGCGCAACGGTGAGAACCGCCGTTGAAAAGGGCGACGCTCAATGGCGCGAAAGCGTGCTGGATGCCTACCATGCTCTGCAGGAAATTGAGCGGACATGGCAAGCTTCACGGCGTGATTTCTGGAATGAATGGGAAGAAGCCAACCGCGTGTTTCATATGACGTTGGTTGAGGGAGCAGGCTCCAGTTGGGCAAGCCGGTTCCTGCATATGCTTCATGACCAGTGCACCCGCTACCGCGCTGCCATGCGCCGTGCCGGGTTTATTTCAGAAGGCGTTCAGGATGATCACACTCAGCTGATCAATGCTGTGCGCACTGGGGACGGTGAACTGGCCGAGCAAACGATCAAAGCACATGTTGATCGTCTACCTGCTCTTTGCATGCCATCTTAGAGCGTGTTCCGTTTGATTGGTTTCAATCAAACGACAAGAATTCGCTCCACCAAAGATATTAGAGCGCGATGCGTGAATGTTAATGATCGCGACGTGCTCTAATGACTTGATATATTGAACTTATTGTCGGTGAGAGACTTGTTCTCCCACCGCAATAGCCGGTGAGTGATCCAGAATTGCCTCTGGTGAGCGCAAACGCTGCCAGGTTTGATGAGCATCAGCCTGTGCAGTGATATCCTCGTATCCAAGCGCGCTGTAAAACTTCAACGCAGGCTGATTGATGCGGTGCACTTTCAACTCGTGCCTGCAGCCATAATTTTCCAGCAAAAACTGAAGTGCCTGTCGCCCGAACCCGCGTTTGTGGTGGGCGTAGTCTATGTACAGCGAATGCAGGAAGTGCTCTGGCGTGAAGTAGCCAATGAAGCCGATACGCTCTCCTGCATACTTCAAGACCCAGACATCCTCTCCCTCAACAAGGCTTTGAAACTGGCTGGCATCTACGAGGCTGGTGTAGTCATAAGCAAACGTACGGCTCGCCACACTCTCATAGAGCGCAGCGAGCACGTCGTGGTCGTCAGATGTGTAGGGCAGGATTTGGAGCAAGCCTTGCCTTCCGTGTTCAGGGTCAGGCTTTACTGGCCATCCAGACATTCTGGCGGCAAAACTTCCGTTTTATTCTGCGAATCCAGGAAATGATCGAAGCTGTGGTTACTCGCCTGCGTTTCAACCTGCTCATAAGCGGCGCGAGACTGAGACACCATCGCGTCCTGGAACTTCAGACGCTCACCAGACAGAGGCATCGCTTTCAGGTGATCAGACTGGTTCTTGGAAAGATCAGCGATAAAGCCAGTGTAAGAGCCCTTCTGCTTCACGCCTTTCAAAATTTGAGCGGATGGTGTGAGCTCCGGATTGTCCAGCTTGGCCGCTTGCGCGTTCACAGCGTCTGTGTGGCCTGTACCGCCGTACACTTCATCCATAATCTGAGCTGTCAGACGCATATCATCTAGCACCTGATGGCCTGCTTCACGCAGTTCCATACCACCATCGCCATAGGCTGGTAGCATCAGGTTTGGCAGGCGACCCTGCCAGGCAACCATGCGCTGCTGATCGTTGAGCGCCTGCTGCTCTCCAGAGGAGATACATGGAGACGGAGCAAGGGTCATGTGGGTCAGGAAGGCATTGAGGAAGTGAGCCTGCTGCTCGCAAATCCCGATCGGATTGAGCGGATTGATGTCGAGAGAGCGCAATTCGATGTATTCGACACCACGGCGACACAGCGCAGCAATCGGGCGCTCGCCTTCCTTGGTGTTTCGCTTAGGCCGTGCAGAGCCGTACAGCTCGTTTTCAAGCTGCAGCTGGTGCGTGTTGATCTGCTTGTAATCGCCTTCTTCCGCCACACCAATTTGCTCGTACTGGCGCACAGACGTTGCAAGAGCACCGCGCAGGCCTTCAATGTAATCGCAAAGAGAGTTGTAGTGAATGTCCAGCTCACTCTGCACGACGCTGGTGTACCCCAGATCGCTCATGCGCAGAGACGTTGCATATTCGCCAAAATAAGTGTCATCACCCAGCATGGACAGGGTCGGGTGCGAGGATGCAAGATAGCTTTTGTCGACGGCAGGAGAAGCCCCAAACAGGTAAAGCACCAGCCAGCCATGACGCTGCAGGTTACGGATCAGGCCGAGATACCCTGCACTGCGGAAGTCCTGAAGGCTTCCGCCGGAGGTACACTGCTCATGGAACTCGTGCCAAAGGCCATCGGAGATGGAGAAGTTGTAGTGGATCCCGGAGATCGTCTGCATACGCTTGCCATAGCGATGCGCCAGTCCCTTGCGGTACAGCGTTTTGATCTGCGCCGCATTCGAGTTTCCATATTCCGCGATGCGGATCGTCTCATCACCGGCGATTTCAGGCGGCATGGACGCATTCCACAAATACTCGCCATCATCCGTCTTACGCGCTGCAAAAGCCTGCAGTTCTTTCAAAAAATCCAGGCTCTCTGCAACAGAATGCACAGCAGGTGTGATGAACTCCACCTGAGCCTCAGAGAAATCTGTCGTGATAAACTTGTGCGTTAGCGTTTTACCCAGAGATTCCGGGTGATCACGCAATGACATAAAGCCATCTCTGCCAACACGCAGAGCTTCTTTTTCGATCCCCACGCGGAGTTCAGCAAGACCTTTTCGTACTGTGCTATTTTCCAACAGCTTCAGCGTGGCTTCACCTAATTTTGTCATTCTCGTTCCGTTAATCTGCGCAAAACGGCTATATGGGCTCAAAGTATCCTTGTGCACCTTTCGGTTCACTCTCTCATAGATACTTCCTAATTTCGTGGATGCAAGAGTACAAAACCTGTCGAATTTTCCTTAGTGTTTTATGCGCAACTTCCATCATTAATGCGTGAACCAAGTTCAATTCGAGAATAAAATTAAACTGAGAAAATGAAGAAATTACCCGTCTGACTATCAACATGCCAACAAGATGTATTCCTTAACCCGCTTCAATAATCAAAAAAAATATACTTGGGCAAAGCACCGCCTATCCACGACCTAAACTGCTGATTTCACCATGAAAGCTCCAGATTATCTTCACCCGCAAAGACAGAGGACAGGAAACAGCACACTTGCATGCACCGAAATACAATCCTCTGGTTCATAAAAAAACCGAGCATTCCTAATCCGCCTGACAAAGTTCGTGTGCATTTTGAACACTCTATCTGATATTTCGAACGCCGTGCATCACGCTGCATAGCCAGAAACTTCCATTTAAACCTTACTCGGCATCTAAACTTTGCTTGCTTTAAGCTGAAGCATTCTCAGGAAAGTCACAGTCGCTCATCCCGCATAAAACAGTCTGGTCCTTGCGAGTATTATCGAGAGTTACGGCGGGTCTGCTTGCAAAATCCTCAGTGGATCCAGAGTTGGATAACTCCTTTTCTTTCGGTGTGGCCCTCACCACTCCTCACCATTTTTGAGGCTATCAGCAAAACAACCTCAGCAATTCTTATGGGTGTCATCCTTTTCATGTGCCCGTTACCTTTTGCAGATCGTCCTGAAGAGGCCTACGACTTGCAAATCAAGCTCCCTTTAAGCACTCTCGCAATCACTCTTCCCCTATTGGCAGGGTGCGTTTCTGATGAAGAGCGCCTGCCACAGGCCTATTCGCCCTCCATCGAGATTCCACCGGGGGCAACGCTGATTACGGTCAACACCACGCCTGATGGTGCCTTCTGTTTTCTGGAAGGGTATCGGTCATCCATCTTTCTAAAGCACACGCCGGGTCCAATGGTTGTGCCCGCCGGATTTGAGAGCAGAAACCTCATTTGCGAATTGAAAGGCTACAAAACCACACAAGGCGCTGTGCTTCCCGGCCCGCCGCCGCCAGATGGTGACAAGATCATCATCCAGCGTGTCTTCATTCCGGTTGGCGTGAATGTTCCCAACTCCAGCCCCGCAGGCGCTGTTGTGCCAGATGGCTTTGTTGGCACCTACCGCCGTTAACCCAGCACCGCCTCATAGCGGGTTTTGAAGTTGGCTGTGAGGTAATTCATCAATTCCCGCACCCGGTGCAGTTGGTGCCGTGTTGGCGGGCTCACCAGCCAAAGCGGTGTTGTCTGCTTCCAGCCGGACAGCATTTCCGTCAACTCGCCGCGTTTGATGAGTGCATCGGTGTAAACATCCGCAAGGCGCGCAACACCCAGGCCCGCAGCTGCTGCCTGGCACATGACGCGGCCATTGGAGATCTGGAATCCTTTTTCCGCCTGCACCACAATGCGCTCTTGTCCGCGCGTGAAAATCCATTCCTGCACACTGCCGGAAATGAATGGAAGACCTTTGAGATCAGAAGGGTGGCGGATTTTGGAATGAGCTGACACAAAGGACGGGGACGCCACATAGCGGGTTATGATGGTGTGCAGCTTGCGGGCAATCAGGGTGCTGTCTTCTAAATCTCCCATCCGCAACACAAGATCGTAGTCGGTCTCCAGCAAGTCTTCCCGAATGCTGGAAAAATCCAGTTTCACCTCAATCCCCGGATTGGCGTGCTGATACTCAATCACCAGTGGTGCAATCAGCTCCTCCCCAATCAAACCACCCACAGCGTTCATACGAATGGGACCCGTCAGGCTGTCCGTCGCCTGCGATGCCAAATCAGATGCATCTTCAATCTGCTTCACGCCGGTGCGGCACATTTCATAGTAACGCTCACCAATTTCAGTCAGGCGCAGTTTGCGGGTGGTTCTAAACAGCAGCTGCACATCCAGCTGCTCCTCCAACTGGCTCACCTGTTGGCTTAAGCTTGCTTTTGAAAGACCCGTTTCATCAGAGGCTAAGGTAAAACTGCCATGTTCTGCCACAGCCAGAAACGAGCGAAGGCCATTCCAGTAGATATTGTTCATTTCAGCCTAACAATCATTTCGTATTACCCATATTTATCAGCGTGATCATTTTTGTACAATCGCCTCAACACAACGCAAGTTCATCTTGCTCAAGAAAAAGCTAACTAGGCAGGAAAACAAAATGACAAAGCCACTTATCATTATCACTGGCGCAAGTTCCGGCATTGGTGCAGCGATTGCGAAGTCTTTCAGCGCAGCTGGCCATCCACTTCTTCTGCTGGCGCGCCGGGTTGAGCAGATGGAAGCTCTGGGTCTTCCAAACACACTGTGCCGCGGCGTTGACGTCACCAGCCGTGAACAGCTGATTGCAGCTGTTAAGGAAGCGGAAGAGAAATTCGGCCCTGCAGATGCACTCGTTAACAACGCTGGCTGCATGCTGCTGGGTGATCTGTCCGTTCAGGATCCAACTGAATGGGACCGCATGATCGACCTGAACGTGAAGGGTGTTCTGAACGGCATCCACGCAGTTCTGCCAGGCATGAAAGCGCGCAAGGGCGGCTCCATCATCAACGTCAGCTCCATTGCAGGCCGCAAAACATTCCCGGCACACGCAGCTTACTGCGGCACCAAGTTTGCCGTTCACGCCATCAGCGAAAACCTGCGTGAAGAAGTAGCAGCAGACAACGTGCGCGTCATGACCATTGCTCCGGGCGCTGTGCAGACTGAATTGCTGTCTCACACCACCTCTCAGGACATCATTGATGGTTACGAGCAGTGGAAGAAAGAGATGGGCGGCGTACTGGACCCACAGAACGTAGCTGACACTGTGATGTTCGTTTACCAGCAGCCACAGAACGTCAACATCCGCGAAGTTCTGCTCGCAGCAACAGGCCAGCCTGCATAACGCAAAGCAACCACGATTTTATAAAAGCCGGCTCTCTCCCAGAGCCGGCTTTTTCTATGAAGCGAGTTCTTATCAATCAGAACGCGTTTTATGAGTTCGGCACGTCGCTCAAATGACGGGCGATGGCCTGAAACAGCGCGATCGACTTCATCTTCACCATCTCCTTATCGCGTTGATAAGAAGGATAGGTCGAGGTTTTGGCGATCACCACATTTCGAGCCGGGTTGATATAGAGGAACTGGCCGTGAATACCGATCGCGGTGAAGTCACCCTGATCAGAGTCCAGCGGCAGCCACCACTGGTATTTGTAGCCAAGCGGTGAGGGGCTCTGCGGATTGTTGTAACCGGGCATCAAGCGTGGCTCGTCCGGCGTGACCGATGTGTTGATCCACTCTTCCGACACGATGCGCTCGCCTTTGTGGTTCAAACCACCACGCTCCAGCACCATTCCCACACGCAGCATATCACGCAGGCGAATGTTCACCCCGCCAAAGACAACCGGTTCACCTTCCTGATCCACCATGATTTCAGCGGAGGATTCAGCACCGATCTTGGACCATAGCTTTTCGTTGAACCACTCTTTGTAAGGTTTGCCAGTCGCTCCACGCAGCACCCAGCCCACAACATGCGTATCAATGGAGGAATAGCGATTGTAAGTGCCCGGCTCCAGCTCACGCGGCACATCCTTGGTGAACTCATCCTGAGAACCCAGCAGGATTGCGACGACAGACTGGACGATGTCTGAATTCAGATCAGCGTAGTTCTCGTTCCAGCGGACACCCGACGACATTTCCAGCACGTCTTTCAGACGAACACCGTCATAAGCCGTACCCTTGAGCTCCGGCACATACTTGACGACCTGATCTTCCACACTCTCGATATGCCCTTCATCCAGCGCCACCCCAACAAGGATGGAGGCCATGGATTTGGAGACAGACATCTGAATGGCATGAGTCTCAGCGGTGTTGCCGCGATCATAATACTCATGGATCAACTTACCATTGTGCATGATGGCAAGGCCGGTGGTGTGAGAATCCAGAATGTAATCTGCTGTAGAGGCTGCCTCGCCCTTATACATAAAGGTCGCTGGCATCGGTGATGCCTGATGCGCCCGCGGCAACTCATAGGTCTCATCTGGCGCTTTCACCGAGGTACTGGAATACTCTTTGTAAAGCGACCTGAATTTCTGATCGATGTTCTCAGGTTTGAATGCATCCGCATAAGCCATCACGGCACGGATCTCGGCAATATCTTGCCGGAAGTAAAAAGCACCCGCTGCCAGCAGCAGCACAACGGCCAGAACACCCCAGCCAATCTTCTTCAACATGACGTCCCCCCATTCGCGGTGAAAGGTCAAAACCTCCAGAGCGAACCCAAACCTTACGCATAGGTTAATCGCTTGTAAAGCGAGCCGCTGGCTACATAAGAGCGGTGTATTACTCAATTAAACGCAATTAAAACATAAGCGCTCACACAACCTTTGCGGGTTTCCTGTTTAATGGTGGCGACCTTCTTTTCTCCGAGTGGTGGGAGCAACTGGTATGCAGACAAAAGCAAAAACAACCCTTCTTGCACTGAGTTTCTTCGTTTTTTCAGCAGGTTACGGCCTCGCGCAAATCAACAACTTTGCGGATGATCCTGTCGCAAACGAAAACGCCAATCCCTTAAAGTCAGAATACCCCGATATCGTGAGCCCGGTTTCTGATTGTCCCGACATCGCAGAAAAATACCGCACCGGCGGCGCTGGCGCTGATCCACTGGGGTATCCGCCGAATTTTGGTTTCACCAACATGTCCGCCGCTGATCAGGAGGCTTGCATCAAGGAAATCAACAAGGATGGCAACATCAATGAGAAGCAGGAAACCCAGGAAGAGAACAACATCCTGCAGAATTGAGGGCAAGCTTGTGCTTCTCTAAGAGATTGTTATTGCAGCGGTAAATAGATCTCGACAACGAGATCTTCAGGAGCTGTGTTGGTCGGGCTGTTCCAAAACACCTCATAACACGGGTGATCCGCGACCTCTTCACCCGAGTTCGGCAGCCACACACCATAAAGGTAACAGAAAGCCGCCTGCAAACCTGCATACGGCCCCTGATGGCGCAGCACGGCACAGCGTCCCGCTGGAATGCTATGTGCTTCAAGTCCCTCAGTATTTTCAAACTGCGGCGGAACAACAGCACCTACACGAGAGCGTAATTCATTTGGCGGCACGATTGAAGGATCGTCATAATAAATGCCAACAAACGGCCCACATTTGCGGATCACACCACGAGAAGACAGCATCGCAGCTAACTTACTGAAAACTATACCCATGTCAGAGTAGGGACCGTGATGATAAAGGACCTGCAATGTCTTTTCAGGCACATCTCTGATTTCCACCGGATGCATTGAAAAGATACCGCTTTTTTCCGAGGCAACCGCAGGAGCAACGCTTTTATCCTCACGGAACTGACCGGGTGCAACGCCATACTCTCCCTTAAACGCACGAGAAAAACTCTGTGCACTCGGGTAGCCATATCTCTCCGCAATCTCGGTAACAGCTTGTTTTGTTTGAACAAGATCTAACGCGGCTCTATTCAGCCGGATGCGGCGGATTGAGCTCGCCAGCGTTTCACCGCGCATGCTCTGGAAAACACGATGCCAGTGAAAACGCGACATGCAGGCAACATCAGCCAATGCATCAAGGCTAAGATCACCATCCAGATTTTCATAGATATATTCAAGAACACGCAGCATTCGATTCTCATAGGCCGCCTTGTTCTGCTCCGCTTTCACGCCCCTGCTTCCTCTGTCTGTTGTCATTTCCACCCTTACAACACAAGGGGAGTGAACATATCTTGCTATTTTGACCTTGAAGCAAGCGAGTTGAGGTGATTCATGAGCAAACCGAAGCAATCATTACTGGCGGTTTGCTTTGAGTAGTTCCACCTATTGCTGCATTCACTTACCAACTCACCTTACACGCTTTCTTTCAGAAACTGACAGTTCTTTGAGCCCCGACGGTGACTTAGTCACTTTCACGAGCAAATTTCTGAAATTTTACTTATAAAACGGTTGCTTTTCGGACCTTGGCTCGGATAAAGCGGAGGCAACAACTGGCCAAGTATCGGGCTATGGCCTAATCAAAACAATCTAAGGATTGCAAATGACCGACGCAGCGTTGGCCCCAGCTCCTGTGCTTGATCAGGAAGCCAAGACCGAATTTCCTATTCCAGCAAACGTATTTGCTGAAAAAGTAGTGTCCGTTAAACACTACACTGACCGCCTGTTTAAATTCCGCATCACGCGCCCAAGCTCTTTCCGTTTCCGCTCTGGCGAGTTTGTCATGATCGGCCTGCCAAATGCTGAGAAGCCGGTTTTCCGCGCATACTCCATTGCAAGCCCATCCTGGGATGAAGAGCTGGAGTTCTTCTCCATTAAAGTCCAGGACGGTCCGCTGACTGAACATCTGCAGAAGATTCAGCCAGGCGACACCGTTCTTATGCGTAAGAAGCCGACCGGCACGCTCGTAAACGATGCCCTGATCCCAGGTCGTCGTCTTTACATGTTCTCTACCGGTACAGGCGTTGCACCGTTCGCATCCTTGATCCGTGATCCAGAAACCTATGAGAAGTTTGAGGAAGTCATTCTGACCCAGACTTGCCGCGAAGTGAATGAACTCACCTACGCGAAGGAACTGGTTGAGGAAGTGAAGAACGATCCACTCGTTGGAGAGTTCGCAGCTGGTAAACTGCGCCTGCACACAGCAGCGACCCGTGAGCCATATCCTTGTCAGGAACGCATCACCACTCTGATCGAAAACGGCAAGCTTTTTGAAGACCTTGGCGTGCCAAAGCTGGATTCTGCGATTGACCGCGGCATGATCTGTGGTTCTATGGAAATGATCAACGACACCAAGGCGATCCTTGAAAAGCATGGCCTTGAAGAAGGTTCCAACGCAGCCCCATCCACATTCGTGGTTGAGCGCGCATTCGTTGGCTAAGCCTTTTGCTTCATAATTTTGCGAGAAGCCCGCTGTTCATTCAGCGGGCTTTTCTTTTGTCTGCACTTTGCAATCTATGCCTCTTCCGTCACTTTCATTGCCTCTTCAAGGACCTGGTTAAACCGATCAAGCGCACCTTCAAAACGACCGAAAGTCAGATGCGTGTTGGCACCGGAGGCAAACCCCTGCTGAATCTCTTCGCCCAACTCAAAATCTTCAATGAGGGTCGTTGAGGTGATCGCCTGATTGCGGACCCAATGCTTCTGCATTTCATCAGTTTGCGGCATGGAATTGGGGGCCAGTGTCGCCAATCGCACCCGCGTACGGTCAACGGCCAGCGGTTCACAATGCACCCAAACGATATGGTCTTGCTGAACAAGCAGCTGTGTTCCCGGCAAGACAGAATAGATGATGTTGGCGTGCTCACGAAGTCTCCACTCCTCCTGAGGTTTATCTCTCAGTTCAAACAGAGTGATGCGCGGCAACACGGACCGCATGTTCCCACCCAACATCTGATAACTGGACAGGTTCTCCGGAAAGTACGGGCCAATTGTTTTGCGATGGGCTACGCGGAAGTGATAGGCCTCGATCCCGCCTTCAATCAGCGTCTTCCAATTGGCAGCAATTTCAAAGGTTTCTTCAACCGCAATCCGGTGATCTGCAAGCCCCAGCCAAGACAGATCATCAGAGAGCGGAGCGAGGCTCTGTTGGATTTCCTGCACATTTGTGGCATTCGGATCGGCGATAACCCAGACAAAACCATGGGTTTCCAGCACTGGAAGTTCCTTTAGGCCATATTGAGAGCGATCCAGATCCGGAAAGCCTTGCTGCTCCTGCGGCACCGCTACCAAGTCGCCTTGGTTGGACCATGTCCATGCATGGTACGGACAGGAAAACCTTTGTTTACAGCCAGTTTTTTCTCTCACCAGCTTAGCACCACGGTGGCGGCACACATTGAGGAACGCATGAGCTTTGCCCTTGGCATCTCTGGTCAGCAGAACAGGCAGTCCGGAAACGGACCGACTAAGGAAAGCGTTTGCTTCTGACAGTTCTGCTGATTGCGCAGCGGCGACAGGCTTGCTGCGAAACAAAGCGGTCATTTCCTGAGCAAAGCGATCAGAACAGTTGTAACGCGTCACCGGGGAGTGCGTGACTTTCTCATCCAGAAACTTTTCATTTCTAGCATCCAAACCAAGCAACTCCGCAATCAAACTAATTTCTTCATCCCGTGTCATGGCAAATTCTCTACTTACCGATCGGTAAGTATACACTTACCACTTGGTAAGTTGTCAAGTTTATCCTATACAGATGGAAAGGGAGCAGGATTTGGATCAGCACGCAGAAAGCCCCAGAACACGTTACATCACAACGGCAAGCGCGGTCTTCGCACAGAAGGGCTATCACGCCGCGAGCCTCGCAGGCATCGCAGACAGGCTTGGTGTGACCAAACAAGCACTGCTTCATTTCTTTGGCTCAAAGGCTAGGCTTTATGAGGAGGTGCTGAGCGCGCTTTCTGATCGGCTGCTGTGTTCAATCGAAAACGTCGAGGGGACTACGCCAGAAACCAAGCTACGCACATTCTTCCTCCACCTCTCACAGGATGCGCTTTGCAATGTGGAGGACACACAGCTGGTTGCAAGAGCTCTGCTGGATGCCCAGACCACCTCCGAAAGCTGGCCTATGAAGCCATTTCTGGATGCACTGGGCGCGCTGGCTCACAAGACGAAGCGATGGTCAAAAGCCTCAGATGCTGAGCTCTTTTGTTGGATTTACCAGCACATCGGTTCAATCCAACATTTTGCCATCTCACAGACCACACTCAAGGGCATGTATGGAAAAGAAGCTTTCTACGTGCTCAAAAAGACGCATCAGGCACAGCTCCATGCGGCTCTTGCTGATCTGGAGGAAGAGCCGGTTTAGCCGTTCAACTCAAGCCGCTCGTGAATTTGAGCAATCTCATCTTTCCATTGCACTTGCAGGTGAGGTGACTGCCGGTTAGGCCGCCGCGACAGATCCGCTTCCATCAGCGTTTCCAACTCAATCAACCGCTCTAGCAGTTCATCTTCCCCGGAATGATCTGTTTCAGGCGTTGTATCCTCAATTGTCGTCTCAACAGCAGTTTGCTCAATGGCAGCAGCTTTGATGGCTTTCACCTGAACTTCTGCGATCAACGCATACGCGGCATCCACATCGTTTACTTCCTGCAGACGCCCATTTTGCACGACCCAAAACCGGTTACACGTCGCTTCCACCAGATGCCTGTCGTGCGAAACCAACAAGAAAGAACCGTTAAACGACTGAAGTTGGTTTGAAAGCTCATTACGCCCGTAAAGGTCCAGGTGGTTGGTCGGCTCATCAAGCATCATCAGGTTGGCCTGCACCTGAGACAGAGAGACAAGCAACAGGCGTGCGCGCTCACCACCGCTCAATTGAGAGACTTTCTGAGACAACTGATTGTATTTGAAACCAGCCGCAATAATGGTCTTCTCGCAATCAGGAACTCGTAGATCCACCCCAAGAGCTTCTCCGACTGACACCATCCCCTCAACCAGATTAGCTTCCCCTGGAAGCTGTTGAAGTGTCTGATCATAAAACGCAATCCGGCATCGTGGATGGACCCGCACGTCGCCCGCCTCACTCGTCCGCTTCTCCCAGCAGCAGCGCAGCAGGCTGGACTTACCTGTTCCGTTCGCTCCCATAACCGCAATCCGGTCGCCGGGCCGCACAGCAATGTCATCTACATTGTATAGGAACACATCCGCCACAGGCGGCGTCACGGTCAGGTCCTTCAACTGAACCAGCCGGTCAGCCTGAATTTGCTCTCCGGCAATAGACAGGTTCCACGGATAAGCCTCAACGGCATCAGTCTGGTCGTCCTTCATGCGGTCGACCATCTTTTCCATGGACTTGGCTTTGCGTGACAGGTCCTCATTGTCGAACGTTCGCCCCCAATCCGCGAGGCGTTTGGCACTGGCCTCAACGCGCTTGATCTCTTTTTCCTCGGAGTCACGCCGGGCGATACGTGCTTGAGTCAAAACTTCATGTTCTGCCAAGGCCTTTGTGCAGGGCAGGTCAAAGGCATTTAGTTTGCGATCCTGAAGGATCCAGGTGCGATTGGTAACGGAATTGAGCAATGTCGCGTCATGAGAGATCATTAGAAAGCTGCCCTTCCACGATTTCAGGAAGCTTTCGAGCCACATGATTGTTGGCAGGTCCAAGTTGTTGCTAGGCTCATCCAGCAACAACAGGTTCGGCTCAGTCATCAAAGCACGTGCCAGCATGAGGCGTGTCATCTGACCACCGCTGAGGTCCTTACAAAGCACTCTGGACTGGTGAGGCTCGAATCCCATTTCCGGCAGCATCACATCCACCTTCCAGTCCATCCAGTCGCGCTTATCCTTTGGCAATGCCTCACGAACCGCCTCAGTCAGCGTCAGTTCCATCAGTTGTTTGGGAAGATGTTGCTCAACACAGGAAACGACAGCAGCACGGGAGACCGAGATGCTGCCCTCGCTAGGCTCACCGCGACCAGCAAGGATGTTGAGAAACGTCGACTTACCGCACCCGTTGTGGCCTACCAGCCCAATCCGGTCGCCTGCATTCAGCCCGAAGGACAGGTTTTCAAACAACACACGCTCAGGCGACTGCTGCCACAGACCACTGCCGGTTATCAATGGATTGCTACTGGACTTCGCCACGGGACCGCGCCTCCCAACACATAAAACACTAGGAAACGGATTAGAGAAAAATTACGCAGCTTCCAAGAGGGCGAGAGGTGTAATACAGCAAGGGCACTTCAACTTAAGGGAGAAGAGAGGATTTCACGTCACACATAATCACAAAAAACTAGGAATGCGCCTCACAAAAAGAATATAATTTGACTGGTCCAATCAACAAGAAAACCAGAATTCAGTGTCTGTCAAACGCTTTAGCGCGTCACAGTTCATCCAGTGCCCTCATTCGCCACTCCTTATTCTACTCTGCTTTAATTTAGTGTTTTCGCACAGTTTATACGATTGTTGTGATAGGCGACCATACGCTAGTGGAAGTCCCGACTCGGGAATAGTTTTTTAGCCTGCTCCCTTGGGTGTCGGGCGCGAGTAATCTGAGGCAAGACTCTCTGATTGCGGGGAGCATCATCTGCCACAGGAAGCATTTTGCCAATCTCCTCGTCCATTGGATGGCCAAGTAATGATAGACGTTCCGAATAATCTTTTATTTCCTGTGCGATCAAATGCACTACCGAGCCTTCTCGTTGCAAATAGCCGGTGACATATAGCAAGCGACCTGAGATAACTTCACGCCGGAACTTTTCGTAAACTTTAGGCCAGACAATCACATTACAGACCCCTGTTTCATCTTCCAGCGTAAGAAAAATCACCCCAGAGGCCGTGCCGGGCCGTTGGCGTGTAATAACAAGGCCACAGACTTTTGTGTGGTCAAGTGCTGCACCCTGAAGGGCGGCATGAGTTGTAAGCTCAAGTATATCTGGCCGCAGCAACTCCATAGGGTGAGCGCGGAGAGAAAAGCGGGTAGAGAGGTAATCTTCAACCACTTCTTCGCCCAGATGCATACTTGGCAAGTGGACTTTCGGCTCAATAATAACTTCACCATCCAGAGGATCATTGAAGAGAGGCAGCGGTTCGGTCCCCCTAATTGCCTTCACCTGCCACAAGGCCTCTCGGCGATTGAGCCCCATATTAATGAAAGCATCAGCTTCAGCCAGTTTTTCTAGAGCCGCTGGGCTAACACCAGCACGATGCCAGATGCTTTGCGGGTCCGGATAGCCATTGCCTCGCGCAGCAACAATCCAGAGAGCTTCGTCTTCTTTAAATCCTTTAATCTGTCGAAACCCAAGTTGAATAGCGAGCTTACCATCTGTACGCCATTCTAACTTATTGTTCCAATCGCTATGGTTCACACAAATAGGGCGTATTTCCACATCATGCTCTCTTGCATCACGTATAATTTGGGCTGGAGCATAAAACCCCATCGGCTGAGAGTTCAACAAAGCACAAGCAAAAGCTACTGGATGATGGCATTTAAGCCATGCGGAAACATAGGCAAGCAGAGCAAAAGCTGCGGCATGGCTTTCAGGGAAACCGTAGTTTCCAAAACCCTCAATTTGAGAGAAGCAGCGTTCTGCAAATTCCAGCTCATAACCACGTTTCAGCATGCCCGCTACAAAACGCTCCTTAAACGAACTTATGGTGCCCATACGTTTGAAAGTAGCTAGAGAACGGCGCAAATGATCCGCTTCAGCTGGCGTAAAACCAGCTGCAACTTCGGCAATACGCATGGCCTGTTCCTGAAACAAAGGCACACCAAGAGTTTTGCCTAAAACCTCTTCTAGATCTTGAGAGGGATATGTGACCTTCTCTTTGCCCTGACGACGTTTGATGTAAGGGTGCACCATCCCTCCCTGAATGGGACCAGGGCGAACAATGGCCACTTCGATCACGAGGTCATATAAATTGCGAGGACGCATACGCGGCAGAAAATTCATCTGGGCACGGCTTTCTACCTGAAACACGCCAATGGCATCTGCTGCACACAACATATCGTAAGTTCTGCTATCATTCTGAGGCACAGTATCAATTGTAAGCTGATTGCCGTGTTTTTCCTCAATCAATGCAAAGCATTTGCGAATGCAAGTGAGCATGCCAAGACTCAGAACATCGATCTTGAGGATACCAAGAGCATCGATATCATCCTTGTCCCATTCAATGATGGTTCGGTCTTCCATCGCTGCATTTTCAATGGGACATAACTCATCCAGACGGCCTTTAGTTATAATGAAACCGCCCACATGCTGGGATAAATGGCGAGGAAAGCCCATGATTTCCTTAATCAAGTGGATGGTAAGTGCTAAGCGTTGATTTGAACCATTCAACCCTAACGCCTTCAAACGTTCTTCCGGTATTCCTTGATTGGAAGATCCCCACATCTGCCCGGAAAGGTTCGCAAGCAAATCTTGCGACAATCCCATTACTTTCCCTACTTCTCGAATGGCTGCCCGGGAACGGAAGTGAATAACCGTAGCGCACAGACCCGCTCGATGCCGACCATACTTTTTATAGATATGCTGAATAACCTCTTCACGGCGCTCATGCTCAAAATCAACGTCGATGTCTGGCGGCTCGCCACGATGCTCTGAGATAAATCGTTCAAACACCATAGAAATAGTTTCCGGGGCAACATCTGTTATGCCCAAAGCAAAACAGATGATCGAGTTGGCCGCAGAACCTCGTCCCTGACACAAAATATTTCTGGAGCGGGCAAAAGAGATAATGTCATGCACTGTAAGGAAATAAGCGGCGAAGCCCAGCTTATCGACTAGCGCTAATTCCTTTTTAACAAGAGCCTGTACCTTTGGGCTTTCGCCGTTGGGATAACGACGCTTGATACCTGCGAGTGTCAAGCGCTTCAGTCGTTCCTGAGCTGTTTCTGTTGCGCTACCTTCCTCCGGATACTCATAGGAAAGTTCACTCAGGCAAAAAGAACACCTATTGGCAATTTCTAGCGTACGCTTGATGGCGGCAGGATGAGCACGAAACAGGGACGCCATCTCAGAGAAAGGTTTCAAACGCCGCTCGCTATTAGGCAAAGCCCGACGGCCAATTTGATCAATAGTGATACCTTCACGGATGCAAGTCAGGACATCAGCAAGTTGGCGCCGATTGCCACGGTGCATAAGGACATCTCCCAGTGCCACCATAGGAGCAGCAAGGCGTAATGCGAGCTTGGCACAAGCATTAAAATAAGCTTGATCATTGCCATCATACTGCGGGGCGGCTCCAAGAAAGACATGGGAGGGAAAGACTTGCACCGCCTGCTGAATATGTTCTGCGACCTCACTGCAATCTAACAAAACTTGCGGCAAGGCTATGAGTACCATACCGCTGTCTTCTTCCAGCAAATCTTTATAGAATAGTTTACATTTGCCTTTCTCAGTGCGGCGCTTTCCTCTACTCAGCAGGCTAGATAAGCGGGCATAGGCATCCCGATCTTGCGGTAAGGCAATCCAGTGGATCGGGCTATCTTCAAGAACCAAACGACACCCAATCACCAAACGCGGCAGGGGGAAAGTTGGAGTTTGAAAATCATTTTTGCCTTCCTGTTCATCCATCTGGTGGCTGGAAGCAATAAGTTGTACTTCATCTCGTTTTCGAGTGATTTCCTTTAAAGCAGAATACGCTCTCACCACCCCTGCCAATGAATTATGATCTGTGATTGCAATAGCTGATAAGCCCAGATGAGCTGCGCGAGCCATCAGCTCCTCCGGATGAGAGGCCCCATTAAGAAAAGTGAAGTTGGAAGTAGCGCACAGTTCGGCATAACTCATGCAAACTCTCCTTGCACGAACCACGCCGGTTGCCGTGGAGTGTAAAACATCCAGAGCCTGCGCCCTTGTTTAGTTTCTATGTGCCAGTAATCTCGAACACCAGAACGCCAGTTCGGATCATCCAACCACCATTCTGGGGCAATACGTTCAGGCCCTGTAGCTTTAACAAGAGAGAAATGCATACGTCGCCAACAAAACTTACGAGGCGGTATTTTGTTCGTGGCATTAATAGGTTCCGGCGAGAATAATCGCAAAGGACGCTGCGATCCTTGGTTCTGCGGCCATTTGCTTTCTGGCAAGGTATAGGCCGCTGAAGCCTCGACAAATGCCCGCTCCGGTACATGGCTTTCTGCCGGCTGAAAGCGGATGATGTTGTCCAATCCAATACGGCTGCCAAGACGGGTGATGAGATCATCCAGAGCATCCCCAGAGTTCTGGTGAGCTGTGTTGGCTTCCACCTGTACCAGAGGTAGAGGTTCAACATCGAGTGCTTCTAAACGCAGTTGATCAATACCATAACCCGCATCTAGCTCCCTCACACTACGTTCAAACAAAGGCAGGATGCATTCTGCCTCTCGCATTGGACGGGCAAGGCGCAACTCTGCCTGAACAGCTGCCTGATCAACCCGCTGACAGGTCAGACGTAAGGTCCGGGCACCAAATTCTTGCCGCTTTAGCTTATAGCAAATACGTTTTAGTAGGCGTTCAAGGCCTGCTATGACATCATCATAAAGACCGATCGGATCTGGAAAGGTAATGCGAGCAGCATAAGAGATTTTTGGAGCTTCAGGTTCAATCTGCTCCGATTGGTTCCCTAGTGCCTGATCCATACGTCGAATCAGATCAAGGCTGAAACGACGACTAATTGTTGCCCGAGGCATAGCCATCAGCTCGCCAATGGTACGTAGGCCAAGGCGTTGTAAGGTTGTACAGGTGGCATCATCCAACCGAAGAGCAGCTACAGGCAAAGGGCTAAGAGCAGCTTTGAGTTCGCCTGTAGGAACGATACCTTTGCTGTAACGGGAAATAGCCCAGGCTGCACCACGAGTACCAGCCAGACCTGAACGCACATGCAAACGAAAATGGTTAAGACGCTGATGGATGCCTTCTAACATCTCTTCCTCTCCACCAAACAAATGGGTGGAGCCTGTTACGTCCAAGAGGAGGCGATCATTGCCATCAAACCCTACCCAAGGACAATACCGACCTGCCCAACGCAATAAAGCACTCAAGAAATGGTGGTCTGCATGGAAGTCAGCAGGCTCTGTCCGTAGATCTGGGCAAAGGGCTCTAGCATCAGATAGGCCCATGCCTTGCACCAAACCTTGCTGGACAGCCTGAAGGTTGAGGCAATAAAGCCGTTCCATGTTTTTCTCATGATGGGTCACCGCAAAGGGGACTTCAACCGGATTGATCCGCAATATGCGATCACTAGCGAGCCTCGGAAACCACAACGATACGATGCGCCTGTCCATCCCAACAAACCTTCCAATTGCCTAACGTTCCCTTTTTGTTCTTAATTAACTTCCAATGCAGAACTGTCAATCCTGAGGTCTTGAGGTTATGCTCATCACTCACAGAAGTTGAACATTCTGGAGCACATTGCCAACGGGTTTGTGCTGCATTGCTACCCATTCCTTCTGAAACAATAAGAATTCCTGTCGCCTGCCCCATCTCTGCAGCAAGTTGCAAGCGGCGGCCTGCTGTAAGATCCAGCGGGCGATAAAGCTCCGTAATGACATGAGATACCGCACCAGACCGCAGAGCCTCTTCTGCGCAAGATAACGACATTTGCTGATTTTTCGCTCTAACGAGGATGATCCGAGAGGGATCGCAAAAAGGCATCATACCAACAGGATTGACGATATCACTTTGCCAATCTAGCTGAACCCAAAGAATAGCACGTGCATTGTCGTTCCGATCTGTACCGCAGGCCATAGCAGCAAAAGCCGATGCACCAGCTCCGCAAACTTCGTGGGCCCGCCCAATTTCAAGTGGGAAAAATTGCTTTAGTTCTGCCATAAAATGCAGAATATCACCTAGAATAAGAACATATCAAGAACAAATATTTTTATAGTAAACATCCATCTTGCGTCACTTATTCATAACCATATGACCTAAGATGTTTCACTATTGTCCTTTATGACCTCTCAATATATGCAGATTGCAGAATTTCTCTACAAATTGACGGCAGTGTCACTTCCATAAAATCCTGGATTTTAAAGAACAGAAACCTCACATGACGACCTCTATGCAACACTTATCAAACCCCAAGCAGAGCATTGGAGTGGTGTTCTCCGTTGCCGCATCCGCGCTTGCTCTTACAGCTGCAATTGGCCTTGCCTATCTTGCAAATCCAAACCCGGCTTCAAAGCTGCATCTTGCCAACACTGAAGTCTCACATTGCACAGTTGCGGGCGCTACAGCTGTTTTGGGTCTTCGCGGTGAATGGAACTGCATTGCTGCGCAGTGACCACGAGCTTACTTTGAGTTTTGCGCTCGCATCTCGTTGTAGGCTTTTGTAAAACCGGTGGCTGAAAAGTTGATGCCAACCTTTTTGCCTGCTCTGGACATCATCACAAATCGTCCTTGATCTTTTGCAGCTTTCATCGCGTTGATGAAGGCCTCTTCGGTTTTGCCTTCAATCACACAGCCTTGCGCCATACAGCGATTGACCCGTGCAACCGCCTGAAAATCACCAATGTTCACACCAACACCCGGAGCCAAAAGAAAGTCGAGCGGCAATACATATTGCACCATATCGCTCTTTTCTTTCGGACTGTAGGTGAGTGTCATCAGCAAAATATTCTGGCCACTCTCATTATGAACCACACGCTGCTTAATCTGACAGCTCATGCCATTCACGGCGGGGTCATAACACTCCAACATCCAGTCTCCGTGTTGCTGCGTGGTGACCTTGGGACTGCTGGCAACAGCTGCATCGCCTTTGGGGGCTGATTGAGCAAAGCCCGGCGTAGCACCAAGAAAAGCAACAACTCCCAGAGCAAGAGCTGCAATTGTACGAAGGGGAAAACCAAAAATCTTCATTTGAATATCTTGCTTGCAACTATAACGATAGGACTGAGTTATCTATCTCACTAATCTAATTTTGTTGCAATATTGGAGATTTGCGGGAGGCCTGTTGGAAAGAGCACCCTGTTTTCCCTAGGGATTTGAAATTATGAAATCTGGAAAAATCAATTACATCGAATTGCCAGCTGCTGATCTGGAAGCCGTAAAGACATTTTACAGCAATGCACTCGGTTGGATTTTCGAAGATTACGGCCCTGACTACGCTGCTTTCAATGATGGTGACTTTAATGGCGGTTTCTTCAGGGCAGACCTGTCGTCCTCCACGGCAAGCGGTGCGGCGCTTGTTGTGCTTTATGCCGAAGACTTGGAAGCACTGCAGGACACACTGGTGACGAACGACGCAAAAATCTGCCGAGAGATCTTCACCTTCCCGGGTGGGCGCCGGTTCCATTTTCTTGACCCGAACAACAACGAGCTTGCTGTGTGGTCAGACAAATAACAGGCGAAGGCATCGCTGACCTGCAATATTAGTGGGGGTGAATTGAGGGATTCACCCTTCTCTATGAATAGGCGTAGCTTCCAAGCGAAATCCAGTTTCTCAGGAGATTCGCGTGCGGTTCGCCAAAGCATCAGACGCCGGTCAGTTCAGCCCCCTCAGTTCTAAAGGGGCTTCCCTCGGAGTTCTCATTGCATCTGCAGTGCTCCTCGCCGGATGCCAATCCAATGTTTTTGGACCCGATCCGTCGAACCCTCCTTCTGATGCTTATGTTGTTTCTATCGAAACCATGCCATCTGGCGCGCAATGCATCTTGGATGGGTTTGCTGAAAACCTGCACGTGAAAAGCCCCGGCCAACTCGTCATTCCAAAGGAATACAAAGACGCGCAAATCGTGTGCACGAAGGAAGGTCACGAGGAAGTTCGCGATGACTGGTACCCAGGTGCGGGCGTAGAAATGCCGACTGTCTCCTGGGTCAGGACGCTCCCGAAGAAACAGTAATCTCTATTTCTTGAACATCTTAGCAGCGCTTAAGCGTTGGCTTCAGCTGAGGTCGTGTTTGACAACGCGATCTTTTCTGCTTTCTGCACTCTTGCGCCAATAACCACCAGCACAAGTGCGATTCCGCCAAAAACGCAGAACGCAAAGGACAAGGGCAGCAAGGTCTGATCGTAGAAACGGCCAACAATCACAGAGAGGATGAGCGCAATAAACGTGGTGGTCGCGCCAACCAACGTTGCAGCCAAGCCAGCGATATGCCCCAGTGGTTCCATGGACATGGCGTTCAGATTTCCGTTCAACATCGGCTGACAAAAGAATGCTAGCGAAAGATAGGTCATGAACAACCACAGATCAGGCGTGGTATCAATGAGGAGCAGATACATCGCAAAGCTGAGGCTGGTGACAATCTGAATTGTCAGCGCAGCGCGGCACATATTCTGCAATCCGATACGTCTGACAATACGGCCATTGACGATGGACGCCATGCCGAACACGACGGCAATTCCGGAGAAATAGAGCGGGAATGTTTCGTGGACGTTGAAAATATCTGCAAACATCGGCTGAGCAGTGCTCAGATATGTCATCATCGTACCAAAAACAAAGCCTGAAGCCGCTGTATAATACAGCGTCGCCTTATGGCTTACGACTTCTTCAAGACCTTCCCAAAGCACCCTGGGCGTGATTACCCGGCGATTTTCCGGTTTCAGTGTTTCCGGCTGACGCATTGCCAGCCAGATGCAGCCAACAGACGCCATAATCAGCATGATGACAAAGATCGCCCGCCATCCCGCAGCAAACAGGATGCCTTGACCAATCAACGGCGCTAATGTGGGCACAATAATAAACACTGCTGTTACAAACGACAGGATGCGCGCCATTTCCGCGCCGACATACTTGTCGCGAACAATCGCCATAACGACCGTACGGTGAGCGCTGGCTCCGACACCTTGAAGCAGACGCCCGAAAATCATCATTGGCAGTGATGTCGCCGTGGCTGCAAGCACAGCACCAATTGCGAAAACAACAGACCCTGCATAAACCGCCGGCTTTCTGCCAAAGCGATCAGAGACGGGGCCAAAAACAAACTGACCCAGGCTTAATCCAAGAAACAGCGCAGAAATGATGAGCTGGACGTTGTTGGAATTTCCGACATTCAAATCTTTGCCTATGACTGAAAACGCTGGCAGCACGGCGTCAATCGAAAGCGCAGTCAAGCTAGTCAGCGTAGCCATGAGGGCAACAAATTCAACCGTTCCCAGGCTCGCACCTGCGGTTTTCGGAGAGTCCGACATCTGGATATTCCTGTTTCAATCCTGGCAGTTTTGAAGGTTTATTTTTAAAAACCCAACACCATGGATCTACCGCGATTGCGGCATAGTCTGTGGGAGCAACAGCTTTCACCTATCAGGCAACAAACGTGAAATCAAGAAATGAGATGAATTGTAATCAATGACGTTCTTTGAGGAGTTAGCACTGAGAATGTATTTAGTGCGGTTCCTTTTGCCAGAACTTCGCACCAATTTGGGTCCTCTTATGCGCCTTTAAGAAGACACTAGGATTCTTGATGTTATTACTCTCCCATATTTGGGGGCATTATGATTTCGATTGACCGTTTTAGAGGCGCACTCCTCACAACAATTCTTGCTGGTTTGGTTTCCATTCTTCTGGCAGTCATTGTTTTTCGCATGATTGGGGAGCAGGCAGAAAGTAATTCTTATGCCTTGCTTGCGGAGGCTTTTTTGCAAGGCCGCTTTGAGGCTTCGCGCTGCTTTGATCTGGACTGTGCGCTTTTCGAAGACAAGATCTTTGTCATATTCCCCCCCGTACCAGCCTTGATCGCTCTACCATTTGTGGCCGTATTGGGTGTAGGGTTTCATCACTTTATTGCTCTGGGGCTGATTTGCTTTTTCATTACCGGACTGGTGTGGTGGCAAATTACGCGCAACTACCAGACGGACTACCGACTGGCTCTATTGCTTGTCGCAGCGTTTCTTTTTGCAACACCGCTGCAATACACAGTGCTCCGCGCCGATGGTGTCTGGTTCTTTGCGCAAGCCGTTGCTGCAATGTTGACGTCGCTGGCGCTCTGGTCAGCGCTCATCAAGAGAAATGCTTGGTTTGTAGGATTGTTTATCGGTCTCGCATTCCTCACCAGGCAGATGAGCATTCTTTACATGCCGTTCTTTTTTGTTCTGATGACGCCACCGGACAGGTCCATCTTTGCAATCAATGCTGAGAGTATTGGGCGCCTGCTCAAACTCGCAGTCTTTCCTGCAATCGCAATAGGCATCTACTTTGCTTACAATTACGCCCGCTTCGGCGATCCTATGCAAACTGGGTATGCGTACATCTTCCCACCAGAATGGGACGCTCTGGGTGATCCATCTGCGTCATGGATTGAGGATCGTGTTCAAGAGCTAGGCTTGTTCCATCGGGATTATCTGCTCTTCAACCTGATCCACTTCTTCGTGCAAGGGCCGGATGTAGAGTTTTCAGGCAAGTATCTGACGCAGATGAGCGGCTTTGGCGACAAGGGTATAGCGCTCTTCATCGGCGCCCCGTTCCTGCTTTACTTCTTCCTCGCCAAATGGAACCGGGAATACCTTTTTGCAGGGCTGACAATCGCTCTCATCGCAGGAGTGACACTCTTCTACCACTCTAACGGCTTCTCACAGTATTCCGTGCAGCGCTACGTGCTGGACTGGCTCCCGCTCATGATGCTCTTCGTTGTGCGCACCGTGCGACAAGACAACATGGGGATCTTCGCGATGCTTGTGATGCAAGCCCTGTTTCTCAACGTCGCCATGCAAGCGCTTGCTTTTGCGGCAAACGGTTGAACCAGGTTCTATCGAGTTTGGCGGAAAGTGATCACCTTATGACCCATATAGTTTGTCACCGCTCCAACCGCGATGGCAACACCATGTGCGAGTGCTTGCGCGATAAAGAGCGGCAGGGTTGTCATGAGCATTGCATTCAAACCAACAGACAGCCCAAGCACGATGAGAGCAGAGAACAGGTTCACCCCAAGAAAGATCAGTACTTGTCGTTTGATGCTTTCGGGTTTCTGCGCCCCTACAAACACGAAATGCTTATAGAGGGTGTATCCAACACTCATTCCAATGAAATAAGCCAGCAACACCGCCAGCCAGAACGGCATGAACACAGACAGTGCAATTCGCAACAGCCAGTTTACAAAAGCAGCAAGACCACCAGCTAACAAAAAGCGGATGATCTGCCTGAACTCTGGGCTGGTGTCATAAGAAGATTTCAGCGCGGCAAAGCGAGCGGCAACCATCAGATCAAATAGCCTCCAAACCATGCGAACAAAAACAGGATGGCAAGAACACCGCCAAGCACGAGGCTCTGCTTATCCTTTAACGCGAAGACCACAGGATCATCATTCAATTCCAGTCTCTGGCATTTCAGCCAAACGCGACCAAGCCAAAGAAACAAAATGGGTGGCATGCCCCACAAAAGCACAGCTGCAGAATAAAAGTTGGCGTTGAATGCTTCATTGGTCAGGTAAAGCACCATAACCAGCGTTGCAGCCAGCCCACTTGCCGAGCCGAGGGCAAGGAGCACCGGCAAATCTCTGTTTCGATACCCGCGCCCAGACATCTCCCCATTTGTGCCAGCCTCCACATGGCGACCAAGCTCCGTATGGCGTTTTGCCAAAGACAGCGAGAGGAACAAATACATAGAGAAGACAAAGAGCCAGGGGGAGGGCGGCACATCAACCAACGTTACACCAACCCCAAGACGCATTGTGAACAGCACCGCCAGCACAGCCGTGTCGAGCAAAGGTACCCGCTTCAGATAGAAGGAGTAGGCAACCGTTGTTACTAAGTAGGCGAAAAGACCCAACACGACAAAGGGGCCCAATGCCGCCGCGATAGCACAGCTCAGAGCAAACCCCAAAGGGATGGCCAACATAGCATGGGCGATCTTCAGCTTGCCCGATGCCAACGGCCTTGCCTTCTTGCTCCAATGCTGACGATCTACTTCAAGATCCCAAAGGTCGTTCAACAAATAAGTGGAGCTTGCGAGAATGCCGAGAGCCACAAAGCCCAGTACCGCACTCGCCCATGCTTCAGGGTTCAAAGCCTGACCACCCAGAATAAGAGGCACAAAGAGCAACGTGTTCTTTGCCCACTGGTGGAGGCGCAAACTCTTCAGGAGAGGCCGAAAAAAACCATCAGGTCTTGCAAAGGTCTTTTCGACCTCACCACATCGCATCGCTTTTTGAGATAAACTGTCGGAAGGGTGGACGATTAAGGAGCGGACAGCGCTTTTAAAGACAGGCAGATCGGAAATACTATCACCAGCATACGCAAAACCATCCGGAAACCTTTGTTGCAGATAGCTCGCTTTGTTGCCTGATTTCAGATTGATCTTGCCGTTGCTGGCGTGAACTTCATTAACAAAGCCGAGCCGACTGGCAACTGCGATAGCTAAAACTTCATCAGCGGCTGTCGCCATATGAACGTCACGTCCTTTACCAGCTTCTGCACGAGCATAGGCAACAACATCTTCGTTCAATGGCAAATTATCGATTTTTAAATCTACGCGAATGGCCAGTTGCCGTTTTACATAGGCGCGCCCGCGAAAGAGCCAATAAAAAACAACGAATAGGTTCAAAGGGTTTGATTTGAGGAACAGAATGAGTGCTTCAAAAAAGCAATCTGTCCGTATCAGCGTGTGATCAAGATCTAATATAAGCGGCAGTTGTAATTCAGGTTCCGCCGACCTCTGAAGTCTCTGAATATCTTCCATATGCCCCACCCGAAGACTCTGCCCTGCAAAGAGTATGGGTTATGAATACCTAACTAATTACTCTCAATTTTGGTTAATAGTGTCTGCGAATGATTCAGATGTTTTTTCTTGGAAATTTTATTGGACGCAAAACTACTTAAAAAGCTTACAAAGCCTAGGATTGTGCAAGGTTCATAGCCAAACGATCTAGCTACATTTCCCCCAGGATATGATGCAGCGGGCATTTCTTGCGAAGAATACAATTGAATAAGAGAAAAACTACGTTAGAGTGCGTACCGGGATATGCGTATCTGCCAGCAGCGAGGGGAACTGAGCATAAAGCCACTCGTGGGGAGCTGCTAACAGGCGAAATAATTTCTATTTTGCGTTGCTCTCAGGAAAATATGCAATTTTTTGAGTTTGCCCTTCAATTGAGGTGAACTCTAGATCCTATTGAGAAATGTATCCAAGTCGGCGCTGTTGGGGAACAGGCGACCGATGTAGTGAGGAGATTCCTAGATGAAATTCAGCAAAAGCTCTCTTTTGGCGAGCGTAGTCGGCACCGCATTGCTATCTACCTCTGCATTTGCTGCGGGTGTTCATCCAGAAACAGGCGAGAAACTCGCTGACGACCAGACTTTCACATATCGTATTCTCGACGAGCACTCTTCTTTTGACCCGCAGGTCAACGAAGATGTATCCGGCTCCGAGATCTCACGTAACTTGTTTGAAGGTCTTTACAGCCAGGACAACCTTGGCAACCTGGTACCAGGTGTTGCTCTGAGCCACACTGTTTCTGACGACAACCTGACTTACACGTTCAAACTTCGCGACAATGCTAAGTGGTCCGATGGCAAGCCTGTAACTGCAGGTGATTTCGTATATGCATGGCGCCGTTTGGCGAGCCCGGAACTCGCATCTCCATACCAGTGGTATGCTGAGCTGATGTCCGTTGAGAATGCAGACGCCATCGTTAAAGGCGACATGAAGCCTGAAGAACTCGGCATCAAAGCTATTGACGATCACACTCTTGAAGTAAAGCTGACAAAGCCACTGCCTTACTTCACTGCAATGACCACACACTCCAGTACCTTCCCATCTCCTAAATGGGCGATTGAAGCACATGGCGCTGCCTGGACTAAGCCGGAAAATATCGTTTCTAACGGTGCTTATAAGCTGGTAAAGCACGTTCCGCAGGAAACTGCTATTATGGAGCGTAACACCAACTACTGGGACAACGAGAGCACAATCATCGACAAGGTTGAAACCCTTGTAATCAACGATGAAAACATCGCTCTGACCCGCTACCTTGCTGGCGAAACCGACCGCACCGAAGTTCCTGCAGGTCAGTTCCCACGTTTGAAGAAAGAGTATCCAGATCAGGCTGTGGTTTTCCCACGTCTCTGCTCTTACTACTACACCTTCAACCTGTCTGATTCCGGTCCGGAAGAGTTTAAAGATGTTCGTGTTCGCAAGGCACTGGCATACGCTCTTGACCGCCGCGTCATCACCGACGCTGTTCTTCAGGGCGGCCAGTTCCCAGCTTACACCTTCACTCCTGCTGTAACAGCTGGCTTTGAAGTTCCAAAAGTGGACTTCGCTGGTTGGTCCCAGCAAGAGCGTGATGCAAAAGCGAAAGAACTGCTTGAAGCTGCTGGCTTCACCAAAGACAACCCGCTTGAGTTTGACCTCGTTTACAACACTTCTGAAGGCCACAAGAAAATCGCTATTGCGATGACCCAGATGTGGAAGCAGAAGCTTGGCGTTAAAGTCAACATGAACAACATGGAATGGAAGACATTCCTGAACGAGCGTGGCAACCAGAACTTTGAGCTTGCTCGTGGTGCATGGTGTGGCGATTACAACGAAGCATCTACCTTCCTTGACCTGATGGATTCAGAATCCGGTTACAATGATGGTAAGTTTGTAAACGCTGAAGTTGATGAGTTGCTGTCAGGCGCAAAATCAACTGCAAACCCACAGCCAAACTACACTCGTATTGAAGAGATCATGTCTGCAGAAATGCCAGTCATTCCGATCTACCATTACACCAACGTTTACATGATGAACGCACAGTTGAAAAACTGGCCGATCAAAAACGCTGAGCAGAACTGGTACGCTAAAAACCTCTACAAGGTTGCGAAGTAATCCAGCAATCAAGAGCACCGGTGTCCCAGACGCCGGTGTTTTTGCATCTTTTTGTTGCTGAATCACCCGTTCTTCATACGAGACACTAATAACAATGCTCAGCTACATCCTACGAAGAGTGGCTATCGCAATTCCTACATTGCTGCTGCTCATAATAATCTCATTCTTGCTCATGCATGCGGCACCCGGTGGCCCATTCACATCCGAGCGTCCGCTCCCTCCTGCGGTTCTTGCCAACATTGAGGCCAAGTATGGCCTGAATAATCCAATATACGTTCAAATCGTCAACTATATTGGTGGAATCATTACAGAATTCGACTTCGGCCCATCCTTTAAGTACAAGGACCGAAGCGTAAATGACATCATCGCACATGGTTTTCCAGTCACACTGACCTACGGCTTCCTGTCGTTTGCAGTCGCAGTCATTGTTGGAGGCGCGCTAGGTATCGCAGCAGCGCTCAAACAGAACAGCTGGCTTGATTACTTTGCTGTTGGTGTTTCTATCGGTGCGCAGGTGCTGCCTAACTTTGTTATGGCACCAATCCTTGTTCTGGTGTTCACTTTGTGGCTGGGCTGGTTGCCTGGTGGCGGCTGGAACGACGGGCAATGGAACCACCTGATCTTGCCGGTGATCGCACTTTCTACCAGTTACATGGCATCCGTTGCGCGTTTGACGCGGTCCTCCATGCTGGAAGTGTTGCATACCAACTTTATCCGCACAGCAATGGCTAAAGGCCTGCCGTATAAAGTTATCATCTTCAAGCACGCGCTTAAGCCTGCTTTGCTGCCAGTCATGTCTTATCTCGGCCCTGCGTTCGTTTCCATGATCACAGGTTCCGTTATCATTGACATGTACTTCTCAACCGGTGGTATCGGCCAGTTCTATGTGAACTCAGCACTCAACCGAGATTACGCTGTGATGATGGGTATCACGATCCTCATCGGTGGTCTCACCATTCTCTTCAATCTCATTGTCGACATCCTGTACGCATGGGTCGACCCGAAGATTAGATACTGAGGGCTGAGCACATGATGGTAGATGTTCAAAAAATGGAGCAGTTGGCAGACAATCTGGCTGCTCAAGAAGAAGTCGTAGGGCGCTCTCTGTTCGCAGATGCCCGTCGCCGCTTTTTCAAAAACAAGGCTGCAGTGGTCAGCCTGATCCTTTTGTGCGGTGTATTCCTGTTCTCAACCCTCGGTCACATGATCGCAGTTTGGTCCAACGAAGAGATCGATTGGGGTATTCTGGGTCAGATCGCAGAGCTCGGTGCACCAAACCTCGAGAACGGTCACTATTTTGGGGCCGATGAACTTGGCCGGGATCTGTTCGCTCGTGTCATTCAGGGAACTCAGATCTCGCTAATGGTCGGCATCGTCGGCGCCTTGATCGCTGTTGTCGTTGGCACATTGTACGGCGCGATCGCTGGTTACTCTGGCGGCAAAGTCGACAACGTGATGATGCGTATCGTCGATATTCTGCAGTCCATTCCTTACATGTTTGTTCTGATCCTGCTGCTGGTGGTGTTCGGGCGTTCAATCTTCATGCTCTTCGTGGGTATCGGTTTGATCTCCTGGCTCGATATGTCTCGTATCGCACGTGGACAGACGCTGACGCTGAAGAACAAAGAGTTTGTTGAGGCTGCAATCGCAACTGGCGTAAAGCCGATCACGATCATCCTTCGTCACATCGTGCCGAACCTTCTGGGTGTTGTGGTCGTGTACTCAACCCTTCTGGTCCCGCAGATGATCCTGACCGAGAGCTTTATTTCATTCCTTGGTCTGGGTGTTCAGGAGCCTAACACCAGCTGGGGTGCGTTGATTGCTGAAGGCGCTGGAACAATGCAGTATGGCACGTTGTGGCAGCTGGCATTCCCAATGTTCTTCTTCATCATCACTCTGTTCAGCTTTTTCTTTATCGGCGACGGTCTGCGCGATGCGCTTGACCCTAAAGACCGGTAGGAGGTGAAATCGTGGCACTCTTGGATATCCAAAATCTACGGATCACCTACAACACTCCGGACGGAGTGGTAGAAGCCGTAAGAAACGTAAACCTGCAAATCGACAAGGGTGAGACCCTCGCGATCGTGGGTGAATCCGGCTCTGGTAAAAGCCAGACGGCCTTCGCAACTATGGGGCTCCTGCCTCATAATGCGCAGGTTTCCGGATCGATTAAGTATCAGGGTCAGGAGATCATCGGACTTTCTCATGAGGGAATGAACAAGCTTCGCTCCAATGAGATCGCGATGATCTTTCAGGACCCAATGACCTCCCTAAACCCGTATTTGCGCATCTCGGACCAAATGGCTGAGACGCTCATTTACAACTCGCCAGACGGCAAGCGCATGAAGAAGAAAAATGCGATTGCAGAATGTGTGCGGATGCTCGAAGCGGTGAAGATCCCGAATGCAAAAAACCGCATTCATCTTTACCCGCATGAGTTCTCCGGCGGCATGCGTCAGCGTGTGATGATTGCAATGTCTTTGCTGTGTCGTCCAAAGCTGCTGATTGCAGATGAGCCGACAACCGCACTGGATGTGACCGTTCAGGCACGCATCATGGATCTGCTGGTGGAACTTCAGGAAGAGTTCCACATGGCGATTGTTCTCATCACCCATAACCTCGGCATCGTGGCTGGCTCCTGTGAGCGCACCATGGTGATGTACAAGGGTGAAGTGATGGAGCAGGGCTCTACCGTCGATATCTTCGGCAAGCCGAGCCATCCATACACGCAAGGTCTGCTGAGCGCTGTTCCACGTCTGGATCAGGACGAAGAACGTTTGGTTACGCTGGATCGCAGCTTTGAAACCCAAATGGCGGAGGGCTGATTTTGAGCACGAAAGAGCCAATCTTATCCGTTCGCGACATGCGGGTGGAATTCAAGATCAAAAAGCAAAATGCTTTGCCTTGGCATCAGCCAGACATTCTGCGGGCCGTTAAAGGTGTTTCCTTTGATCTGGCAGAAGGGGAAACCCTCGGCATCGTTGGTGAATCCGGCTGTGGTAAGTCCACTCTTGCCCGTGCGATCATTCGTATGATCCCATCTCAGGGCGGCGAAGTGTTCTGGCAGGGCCGCGACCTGATGAAGATGAACGAGAAAGACCTTCTGGCGACCCGCAAGGAAATCCAGATGATCTTTCAGGATCCTCTCGCATCACTTAACCCACGTCTGACTGCTGGCCAGATCATCGCGGAACCGCTGAAAACGCACTATCCGAACACATCCAAGGATGAAGTGAAGAAGCAAGTGCGTGAGCTCATGGAGAAAGTTGGTCTGTCCGCACGGATGATCAACCGCTATCCGCACGAGTTCTCTGGCGGGCAGTGTCAGCGTATCGGAATCGCGCGTGCGCTGATCACCAATCCTAAGCTGATCATCTGCGACGAGCCTGTTTCCGCGCTTGACGTATCTGTTCAGGCACAGGTGGTGAACTTGCTGATGGACCTGCAGAAAGAGCTCGGCCTGTCTCTGCTGTTCATTGCACACGATCTGAGTGTGGTGAAGCACATCAGTAACCGCATTATGGTTCTTGAGTTTGGTGACATCGCTGAGATCGGCGAAGCACATGACGTGATCCACAATCCGCAGAGCCCTTACACCAAAGAGCTGATCAATGCGGTGCCGATCCCTGATCCTATTGCGGAACGCAAGCGCATCGCGGAACGGCGTGCGTTGGAGGCAAAAGCCTAAAAGAATTTGTATCCTGGATACAACAGACGGCGGGGCAAATGCTCCGCCGTTTTTTTATGTTTTGCATTTGAAGACCGACGCTGCCACATTGCCGCTCCAACCAGTTATATCTGCCCTTCAAGGCCATCATTATGCGCGAAACTCATAAAGGCTCCTGCCTGTGCGGGACCGTTCAATTTCAGATTCAGGCCACCTTTAAGAAGTTCTATTTCTGCCACTGCAGCTATTGCCGCAAAGGAACCGGCTCCGTTCACGGCTCCAATCTCTTTTCCTTTGATGCAGATTTCGCCTGTACCAGTGGAGAGGATTCCATAAAGTCCTACAATGTGCCGTCCACCCAGCACCGCAGAAGCTTTTGCGAAGAATGCGGCTCTCCAGTGCCCACACATGATCGCGAAAACAACTTCCTCGTTGTGCCTGCCGGGTCACTGGACACACCTGTCGATACCCAGCCGACCGCGCACATCTTCATGGCCAGCAAGGCAAATTGGGATGATCATCTGGAAGACGTCACGAAGTTTGATAAGTTCCCTGAGTAGTCCTAGGCTTTGTCTGTAACCTGTTCACTCGGCGAGCCCTTCTGCTTCCAGTCCATCCAGAACTTAAGCCCCATACCGACCAGAAGCCCCCAGAATGCTGCCCCAATGCCAAAGAAGGACAGACCGGACGCAGTGATCAGGAAGGTCAGAATGGCAGGCTCACGACTTGGCGCGTCTTTCAGCATGCCCTGAACCGAGACGGTGAGTGTTCCAATCAACGCCAGTCCGGCAACACCGCCAATCAAAATGCGCGGTGCCAGTTCAACCACACCGACAAACCCGGCAGAGAAGATGCCGAAGATGATATAGACAACTCCCGCAATCACTGCGGCCCAATACCGCTTTGCAGGGTCTTTGTGAGCATCCTCATTGGCACATATGGCAGCAGTGATGGCAGCAAGGCTGATCCCGTGCCCGCCAAATGGTGCACTGAGGACGGAACCAACACCTGTCCAGCTGAAAAGCGGCCCGGGAACGGGCTGATACCCAAAGGAACGAAGGATCGAGACACCCGGAATATTCTGGGACGCCATTGTGACGATATAGATCGGTATGCCAATCCCAATCAAAGCAGAGAGTGAGAACTCCGGTATGACAAACACGGGAGCTTGCACCAGCTTCAGCGAGGTAAGGCTTGAGGTATCTGCATGGAAATAAAGCACAACAAGGAAGGCCAACAAAGCAGCTGGAACGGCCAGTAACTTGTTAATCTGCCCCGCAACAAACCATGCCAGCACAACAGGCAAAGCGAGGGCAGGGATCTCGGCCACCGCTTCAAAGGGTACAAGACACAGTGGCAGGATGACGCCTGCCAGCATGGCTTGGGCCAGAGTAACCGGGATCAGGCCAACAATGCGGCCCAGAGGCTTCCAAAGCCCAGTTATGACCACAAGCAACCCAGCAAACACAAAGGCACCGACAGCGGCTGCAAATCCGCCCTCTGGAAGACCGGAGGTCGCCAACAACGCGGCACTGGGTGTGGACCAGGCGACGGAAATGGGCACACGCTTCCACAAGCTGAAGCCGATACCGCAAATCCCCATGGCGATGGCAAGTGCCATAAGGCCAGAGGTTGCTTGTTCTGCACTTGCGCCAACCCCGCTCAATCCATGCAACACAATGGCAAATGAACTGGCGAACCCAACAAAAGCAGAAAGAATACCAGCGCTGGTCGCACTAGCTGAAAGGGAGGAAGACATTAGGGCCCTGCAACAAGCTGTTGGCGTGAACCTCTCAAATTTGGGGAACAGAGAAGTCGCGCGAGGCGTGAGGAGATCTACTGGTAATGCTAACAGCCATGGTGCTGTGAGCAAGCCTTCAACCAGCACATTTATTTGAATTTTGCTCAACAAACGCGTGTAGGCTTCATCTCATTGAAAACACTATAATTTATCAGGGCCCAATTATCGGGAGAGGTTTTTCAATATTTACGTTCGAAGGCAGCCTGATAGGCTTTTCCAATCTTTGGCGGTATTGCGGATTGGCCTCATGTTCTCACTTGATGATCGGCGCAGAATTCTTGTGACAGGAGGTTCAGGCTTTCTGGGCTCCTATCTCAGTGAGACCCTTCTGGAGGCAGGGCATGAAGTGCTGTGCCTCGATAACTTCTTCACTGGCACCCGCATGAATGTGGAACATTTGCTGGATCACAAACGGTTTGAGCTGTTGCGGCACGATGTGTGTCAGCCGCTGTTTGTTGAGGTGGATGAAATCTACAATCTCGCCTGTCCGGCTTCTCCCGTTCACTATCAGTTTGACCCTGTGCAGACCACCAAGACCAGCGTGCTTGGTGCCATCAATATGCTGGGGCTGGCAAAGCGGGTTAAGGCCAAGATCCTGCAGGCCTCCACCTCTGAGATCTACGGTGATCCGAAGGTTCACCCGCAGCCGGAAGAGTATTGGGGCAACGTCAACCCCATTGGCGTACGCTCTTGTTATGATGAGGGAAAACGCTGCGCAGAGACACTGTTTTACGACTACTACCGCCAAAACAACATCAACATCAGGGTCATGCGGATTTTCAACACCTATGGCCCGCGCATGCACCCCAATGATGGGCGTGTAGTTTCCAACTTCATCATGCAAGCGCTGACGAACAAGCCGATCACTCTGTATGGCGATGGCATGCAAACGCGGTCTTTTTGTTACCGGGATGATCTGGTGGACGGGATGATCAAACTGATGAATGCGCCGGACCACATTTCCATGCCGGTCAACATCGGCAATCCCAAGGAATTCACCATCAAGCAACTCGCAGAGCTTGTGCTGGAGCTAACCGGGTCCAAGTCCCGGATCATCAGGGAGCCTCTACCTCAGGATGATCCGCTCCAGCGCAAACCTGACATCACCCGCGCCCGGGATTATCTGGGCTGGCGTCCAACCACAGAGCTGCGCGAGGGTCTGGTCAAAACTATCCAATACTTTGAACAGCTTATGTCCAAGCAAGGAGAGACAGAGGCAAAGAAGCTTATGCCTGCGGAGTAGGGTAGCTCTTTCGCAAATGCAGTTTTCTACCACCCCATCGGGTGATGGTCGCTGAAGAATCCGCCATTTGGTCCGGCTTCTGGCAGTGTGGCGAGCCATATTCCGGTTTCGGCACCTTGCTCTGGTGTTCGTGGTGCAGTTTCACCGCCCATTCGGGTTGCGACCCATCCAGGGCACATGGAGTTGATCTTCACGCAAGACGGCAGTTCGCGTGAAAGCGCAAGGGTTAGGGCATTGAGCGCTGCCTTCGCCACGCCATAAGCACCGGGGCCAGCCAACCCTTCAGTGAAAGACCCCCAGTTGGAGCTCATGTTCACAATGCGCCCGTATTGCCTATCGATCATAGCTGGAGCTGCACGACGGATCAGGTGATACGGACCATGCACCATCACTTGCATGCTTTGTTCAAACTGTGCAGGGTTTTCCAGCATCGGCTCTTCATAGAGAACACCTGCGTTGTTCACCAAAACATCAATAATCCCAATATCATCAAAGGCCTGCTCGATGGAGCGCAAGTCCGCAACATCCAGATGCACATGCCCGCAGTCAAGCTGCTTGGCAGCTTCTGCACCGGCTTCCGCATTGCGCGAGCCGATAATGACGTCAAGGCCTTCTTTTTTCAGTCCTTTTGCGATGGCATACCCAATGCCTCTGTTACCACCGGTAATCAACGCACGTCTGGCCATCTGGCACCTCTGTTCAGTTCACACCAACATTCACTGCAATTAAATAAGTAATTCATTTTTATATGATCATCAAGGCTCGCCAATGAGAAAGTGATCCGGGTCTTTTCCCTCATCCAAGTCGTAGGCAAAGCGGAAGGGCTCTGGGTTAAAGTACTCGCGATAATACTGAATTTTGCCATGAGGCACGTGGAACAAACCGCCATAGATCTGGTTGTATTCCCGTCCGGTGGTCAGAATCTCGACCTCACCAGTAAACTCCGCAAAGACCCATTCAGGCGATATCATCGGGTAGAATTTCAGGTTAGAGGTGAAATCCGCTTCCCCGGCATTTTCCGGCCATGCACTGTAGTGCTTGATCAGGTTCGCCTTACCTTCCACTACATCCGGAAAGCCATCAGGCGAGTAGGGCATATCTTGCACGGCCTTTTCAGACCAGACATCGGCAAGAGCCTCCATGTCCTTATTTTCCAAGGCTTTAAGGAACTTAACGACAGCAGCTTGCGCCTTGCGTCGTTTCAGGAAAGCAGGTGGATGGGCCTTGGCTCTGCTCTTGGCTGTCTCCAATATATCGCCATTGCCATTCTCACTCTTCAGCACAAAACTATGCTTGAAGATACGCCAGTGATTGCTGCGCTTATGAAGGCGGAACTGATAGAGGCCCTCGACCTCCCAAACCTTGTCACCAACATACAGCTGCCCCGCAACCGAGCACGAGGCGTTGGCAATGCCTTCCTCGATGCGGATATTGAAATCATTGAGGGAATGGCGCATCAGGTCGAACCCCGGCAGCAGCTCTGCCCAGTCCATCAACTGCTGTTCCCGTGTCTTCTTATGCGCTGTGCCACCAAGCAGCGAGCTGTAATCCATCTCCACGTGGTCGCTATAAAGCAAGCCAAGGCTCTCATAATCCCCCCGATCAAAACAGTTTACAACGCCTTCCAGCACCGTGGTTATGGCGGCGGTGTCTTTTGCTGTTTCAAGGTCAGACGGGTCGCTCATCGAAGATCCTGCTTAAAGCGTGGAAAGGAAGTGCTCAGCGACAGCTTCCAAAGCCCGGTCAATGGGTTGGGTCTTGTCATAAAAGTCAAACTGGCTGACATCCTCAAACCACAACGTTGTCGCGCGGTCCCCCATACGCCGCGCAAACTCCCTTGCACCTTTGGGGATCGCGGCAGCCTCACTGTGCACAATCAGCGTTGGTTGATTTTGCTTGTCCGCCGTGTGCATACCATCAAACGTCAGCCATGCTTCCCACGAGGCCAGATTAAACTTGTTGTCAAACTCCGGGATCAGACCGCGGTCTTCCTCGGTGTAGTACTCGACGTCAAACATCAGTGCGGTGTCATCAACTTTACTCGCGGCCACGATATACCGTGGCTCTTCATGGGTCAGCGCATCGCGGCCCACCTTCATCAAGTTACTGACACCTTCCACACCGCCGTAAACCTCTGAGATAATTTCCGAATTATGAAGCCAGGGAGCGACAAGTGCCAGTGAGTGGACGTGCCGGTTTCCACCTGTTGCAGCGCTCATGTACCCTGCTGAAGCGCAAATTCCCAATCCGCAGATCCTGTCCGGATTCACATCCGGGCATCGTCCCATAAAATCAATAGCCGCGCGGATATCATCCGTCTTGCGAGCAGGGTCTTCCAGATACTTCGTTTTGCCATCATGCGCAGAAAGACCCCAGCCACGAAAATCGAATGCCAGCGCTACAAAGCCACGCATGGCAAGCTCAGAGGCGTAAAGACCTGCCATCTGCTCTTTCACTGAAGTCCAGGCTCCGGTGACCACAACCCCGGGAAGCTTGCCATTGGGCGGTCTTTTTTTCGGGAGGTAGAGATCTCCGTGCAAGACTTCACCGTGACACTCAAATTCCACGGGCCGTACTTCAACCTTGTCCAGATTATTACCGAGCTTCTTCCTCTCAGGCATTGGCTGATCCTTGGTTCTTTGCGCAATTGTTAAAGACTAGGATCAACCAAAGACCAGAACAGGCCTTTAACAGGCAACATGGGCTTGTCCGCATCGTAAAAACGTAACTGCACGAACACTGCAAAATCGCTTAAACTCCTAGCAGACCAGAGCCGGACGCTGGGTCATTCGCACAATCCATTGATTGTAGTTTAGAAATAGCTAAATTATATATTGCTTTCTTAGCCGGCTACTCCCATATAAGCCGTGTTGCAGAAACGAGGCCTGAGATGAACGAGAAAGTCGCGCACTGGAATGCGGTTTATGATGCTCGCGAAGAAGAGTATCTGACCTGGTATGAGACCCAGCCAACACTGTCTTATCAGCTCGTCACCCAGCATCTCAAACTTGGCGAAACCTTCATTGATGTGGGTGGTGGCGCCTCTAAACTGATAAGCATACTGCACGCTGCAGGTTATGGACCGCTTGCCGTTCTCGATATCTCATCTGTCGTGCTGGAAGCTGGCAAAGAGCGTCTTGGCGGCGTTGCGGATGATGTAGAGTGGATCAACACAGACATCACCAACTGGACACCAGAGAAGACCTATCAGGTGTGGCATGATCGGGCTGTCTTCCATTTCCTCACGGAGATTGAAGACCAAAAAGCCTATATAAACGCGCTGGTTAAGGCTGTTCCCGTTGGTGGCACCGCAATCATCTCCAGCTTTTCTGAGGATGGTCCTGAGAAATGTTCCGGTCTTCCTGTGCAGCGGTACTCTTCGCGCACACTTGCCGCGAAACTCCAGGCGCTTGCGCCGGGCGTCTTTGCGCTGACAGACGCACAAACGCACACTCACATTACGCCAAAGAAAAACCAGCAGAATTTCCAGACAAGTGTGTTTAAGCGCGTTGCGTAATATGTAAAAGACCGACTTGAGAACCCTGTAAGCCCCTATTAGAACGGCGAAATTCAGCAAGCGATCTATATTTATCAGAAATCATAGATGGCGATTTACCATCATCTTGGCAAAATGTTGTCCCATCATGTGTTTCTAATCAGACTGCTTGCAGAGTTGAGTATGTAGCAGGCGACGATTTGGGAAAGAGGCGAATTATGAGTGATACGAACAGGTCCCACTCCGACTATTCAGAGGACTTCCTTGTACCTGCTTCCAAATCTTCCATTCTCGAAGCTGCTATAACCTGCTTTGAGAAGTTCGGTTACTTTGAGACCACTTACGCTGATATCGCCGCTAACGCTGGCCTGAAGGTAAAGGATGTAACGCAGGTCTTTCCTACGAAAGATCAGGTACTTGCTGAATACATCACCACCTATGAAGATGCCCTGCGTATTCAATTGGATGACCATGACAAGGACGAGGAAACACAGCTGCAGCAGATCTACTTCATCTGCAAAACAGCGCTGATTTTCCTGCGGACCCACAGGGTGATCACCGCGATCTGGTTTGAGTTCTATCGCCACAACGTGGCCAAGGTGGTTCTGCGCCGTTTCTTCGGGCAGATCAAAGCCCGGCTTTCCGATCTGGTTAAGGAAGGCATAGAGCAGGGTAACATCAAAGAGAAAGACGAGCACGACGTGGTGGAAGCTATAATCGCTCTCGTCGAAGGGACTTTGATCATTTCCCGTCTTGAAGAGTCGACAGACTTCGAACAGCGCTTCGACAATTCATGGTCGATCATGGAAGAGGGGCTGCGGGCATAACTCAGCCCCGGCCTTCACCCCAATCATCAACAATCCCCGCTGGTCCACTCAGGGAATTACCCGCATTGAAGTCCTTGTGAATAGACGTCATAAGGGATATTCCGAAGTGGGCTAGACGACCGGTCTATTTTTAATTAAAACACACCATATGAAGATAAAGAAAAGCGAAGCCACAAGACTACACATCTTGGAAACCGGACGTAAGTTGATAGCAGAGCAGGGTTTTTCCAGCATGGGCCTGAGCGTACTGTTAAAAACCGCCGGCGTTCCGAAAGGCTCATTCTATCATTACTTCGAGTCCAAAGAGCACTTTGGTTGCGTACTCGTCCAACAATACCTAGATGAATATATGAGAAGCTTGGATGCCCTGCTTGCGACAGAGGCTCTAAGCATGCGTGAAAAGCTGTTCCAGTACTGGCACCTTTGGGAGAACTATCAGCACTCCGAGGATGCATCAAAGCACTGTCTGATCGTAAAGCTAAGCGCGGAAATAGCAGACATTTCTGAAGATATGAGAGAGCTGTTGGCCCAGATGACCACCAGAGTAGAGAAACGTTTAGGCGACATCATAGAAGCCGGCATCAAAGACGGTTCTATGGCACCCAAGTTAGAAGCCAGAATGGCCGCTCAGGTGCTCTACCAGATGTGGCTCGGCGCCAGCCTCATCGGAAAAGTTACACGAGATAAGAAACCACTCCAGAAAGCACTGGAGGTCACAGAAATAATGCTGCCTGCTGCATAACGCCATCAACCCGTATGAACCCTAGTCCATCAGACGCCAGTCCAAAATCTAAGGTGAAGATATGAAAGTCTTCTATGACACTGACACTACAGCAGAAAACGGACGCTCCGCCAAACCGACGTTGAGCGACGAAGCTGCTAAAATTCGAGTGACCCCTCCAGGAGTTGAAGGCCCTGGCATTACACCGGAAGAACTCTTCGCAGTAGGTTATGCCTCTTGCTTTGAGCATTCGCTAAAAATGGTTTCCGGACACAAGGAATACCCGTTGAACTCCATTGAGGTGCGTGCCGAAGGCAACGTTATCGAAAAAGCAGAGGGTGGATATGTGCTGGATATTGACCTGCACCTGGAATTCTCTGGTTTGACCCGTGAGCAAGCCGATGACGTGATCCAGACAGCACACACGCTTTGCCCGTACTCCAACGCGATTTGTGGCAATGTGGACCTGCGCGTTTACACCAAGCTGAATTCATAAAATCTAATAATAACAAAGCATTACTGACATTAATTGAGGAACCTGAAATGCCGCAGAATACCGAAGTGAACCGCCAGATTGTGCTGGCGGAACGCCCTGTCGGGGCTCCAACATCCAAAAACTTCCGTCTTGAAGAAGCCGCTATCCCGACACCGGGTGAAGGCGAGATGCTGCTGCGTACGGTTTATCTGTCTCTGGACCCGTATATGCGCGGTCGTATGAGCGATGCCAAATCCTATGCAGATCCGGTTGAAATTGGCGATGCTATGGTCGGCGGAACTGTTTCTGTGGTGGTGAAATCCAACCTGAAGAACTTCAGCGAAGGCGACTGGGTGGTGAGCCTGGGTGGTTGGCAAGACTACTCAATTTCCAACGGCGAGATGGTTTTCAACCTTGGCAAAGAGCCAGCAATGCCATCCTGGGCACTGGGCATTATGGGTATGCCGGGCTTCACCGCCTACGCTGGCCTGTTGGAAATTGGCGAGCCGAAACCGGGTGAAACCATTGCTGTTGCAGCAGCTTCCGGCCCAGTTGGCGCAACAGTTGGCCAGATCGGCAAGATCAAAGGCTGCCGCGTTGTTGGCATCGCAGGCGGTGCGGAAAAGTGCAAGCACGCCGTTGATAACCTAGGTTTTGACGTTTGCCTTGACCGCAACTCTCCAACCTTCGCGCAGGATCTGAAAGCCGCTTGTCCGGACGGAATTGACGTTTATTTTGAGAACGTTGGCGGTGCTGTGTTTGATGCGGTTTTGCCGCTTCTCAACGCAAATGCCCGTATTCCGCTGTGTGGATTGATCTCTCAATACAACGCAACAAGCCTACCGGATGGTCCGGACCGCATGGGCATGCTGATGGGTACATTGCTGGTGAAGAAGATCCGCATGCAGGGCTTCATCATCTTTGACAGTTTCCCAAATCTTTACCCTAAATTCGCAGCGGATATGCAGCAGTGGATTGCAGAGGGTAAAGTAAAATACCGCGAGCAAATGGTAGACGGTTTGGAAAATGCGCCGGAAGCTTTCATGGGCCTCCTCGAAGGCAAGAACTTCGGCAAACTCGTCGTAAAAATCGGCGACTAATCTCTAAACGAGAACAACAAAAACAACACGAACACCAGTGCCCCGGCACTGGTGGCTACGCCCCCTATGCCTGCTGAAAGGTAGATCACAATGAACGTGCTTATGGTCCTCACATCCCACGACAAGCTGGGCAACACAGGCGAAAAGACCGGCTTCTGGCTGGAAGAGTTCGCGGCCCCTTACTACGTCTTTAAAGACGCTGGCGCGACAATCACTCTGGCCTCTCCTGCTGGCGGCCAGCCTCCGCTGGACCCGAAAAGCGACCTGCCGGATTTCCAGACTGCCGCAACTGACCGCTTCAAGGCAGATGCAGCCGCAAACGATGCTTTGGCCAACACCGTGAAACTAGACGGTGTTTCTGCTGATGCATTTGACGCTGTGTTTTACCCAGGTGGCCATGGTCCACTGTGGGATCTGGTCGATAACACAGCCTCTATCTCTCTGATCGAGCAGCTGTATTCCGCTGGCAAACCTGTCGGTGTTGTCTGTCATGCCTCTGCCGCATTGGTCAACGCTAAGGCTGCGGATGGCTCTGCGCTGGTTAACGGCAAAAAGGTCACTGGCTTCTCCAACACAGAAGAAGACGCTGTGCAGCTGACCGATGTTGTGCCGTTGCTGGTGGAAGATGCCTTGCAGGAAAAAGGCGCAATCTATGAGAAGGGCGCTGACTGGGGCTCTTTCATTCTGGAAGATGGCAACCTGATTTCCGGTCAGAACCCGGCTTCCTCTGAAGCTGCAGCAAAAGCAATTCTGGCGCGCTTGAGCTAAGCTTCTAGCATTCCCCATTATGAGAACCGGTGCGGAGTTATGCTCTGTGCCGGTTTTTTATTGTCCGCTCCATGACGGGTATAAGTTCCACCAGTTCAGTTTGCGTTCCTTTGTGCGTTCCTTTGTGCGTTCGTTTGTGCGTTCGTTTGCGTTCTTTACGTTTTGCGTGCGTTGCAAAGTAAAATAAGCCGCTCTTACGCAGCCTGCCTGGCACCCAGCAGAGCTTTGACCACCGCCTCCATCTTTTCCGAATAATCCTTCGCATTTGCAGAGGTAACAAAGACCCCTTTGGCAGCCAGCACGAGGACCATGGTCGTCTCTGCAGGAGAAGGCGAGAGTTGTCTGTTTTCGATGAATTTTTCTAAGCAGTTCTCAAAACGGTCGATGGGTGTTTCTGCTCTGGATGCGACCAGCTGCAAACCGCCCTCCAATATGTCAGCACCATGAGGCGACTGGCAGACCATCGATACATGATCCCCGCCCCACCGCTCGAACGCCTCCAGAATAGCATCCAGCGCAGCATCGGGTGGCGCGTTGTCCAACACGGCGATGGCCGTGTCATTCACCTCGGACATAAACTCCAGCAATGCCCAGTCACGCACATGATCTTTCGTCTTGAAGCGATTGTACAGCGTCTGCCGTGTGACCCCGACAGCCTCTGCCAGATCACTCATGGTTGTCTTGTGAAGACCGTAGTGGCTGAGCAGCTCGACCACGGGCTTGTAGTTGATCATCGATGCCATTTGACTCTTTTTACATTTTTTATATAACTTGTCAAAATTGAATGACGAGAATCTTTGGTTGGGCTTGCCCCACTGAAGGGAATGGAGTGTCCCCATGAAGCGCTATCGTATCGGTTATGTTGCTTTGCCCGGATTCAATGAATCCGAACTTGGCGAAATGCAGGCCGTTCTGGGTATCAATCCACTCAATCGCCCCAGTATTATTGGTGCGACCACAAAACCAGTCACTGGTCAGCATGGTCTGACCCTTGTGCCGGATCGTGTCTTTCAAGACCGCACACCACTCGATGTGCTGGTCATTCCAGACATTCCGACAGCGGCACAGGATGATCCCGCCTTCCACGCTTTTCTGACTGATCAGTGCTCGCGGGTTGCCTACGTGGTTGCCTCAAGCGGCGGCGTTCTTGCGCTTGCCAAGGCCGATGTGTTGGAAGGCAAAACCGCAACCGCAGATGATCAGGGAGCAAAATTGCTGGCTGACTACGGCGTCAAACCAGTGTTTGAACGCAGGGCAGTGGTGGATGGCAAATTTTACACCGCAGGTCATTCTACAGGCATGATCGAAGCTGCCTTCATGGTGCTGGAAAAGCTACGCGGCACCAGCTTTGCCAAGTTTGCAGAGCTGACACTGGAATACGACCCGCATCCTCAGTTCACCGCCCACACTCCAAAAAAGCCAGTGGATCTGACAGCTGGCGATGCTCCAACCATCGCTATGGCACTGCCCTCAGGATGCTATTTGCCAGACTTCCTGGGGGCAGTGGAAGTTTTGAGTGCGTTCCCCAACTCTAAGCTTCATGTGGTCTCTCACGACAAAACTCCAGTGCAATGCTTGCTTGGCCCCAAGGTCGTGCCAACCACCACCTTTGCCACGTGCCCGGAGGTTGACTTCGTCATTATGGGTGCAACACAGCCAATGTTGCTGAAAGACAAGGAACTGCTGGATTTCATCCGGCGACAGGAACCTGCTGCAAAAGGCATGATTTCCGTCTGTGCAGGAACATTGGTGTATGCAGCAGCTGGTATTCTGGATGGCAAAACAGCCACCTCCAACTTCCATCACACCCCGCTGCTGGACAAGCTCGGCGCTAAATCCAGCGGAACAGAGGTGGCGGTTGATGGCAAGTTTTACAGCGCGGGCCCTGCCATCGGCTCCTATGAAGTCGCGCTGAAAGCAGTCCGTGACATGTATGGAATAGATGTAGCTCACCACATTGAGAAAAACGTGCTGGAATACGCACCCAAGCCAGTCTTTGGCGTCGGCTCGCCGGAAAAGGCAGGCAAGTGGTTAGCCCGTATCAGCAAATACCTCATTGCAGCAAGCTTACCCTTTTACCTGAGCGCAGGCCGCAGAGGCGCCAGATATGTCAAATCACAGGCATCAACGAGGCTTTTGAAACCAACAAGCACTTGATCGGCCTTTGCCCCTATCACTCCTCAAAGACAACGGAACACTGAGTGAGTTGGCCGAGTGTACACTCCACACTCTACGCTTCCCTTGGCCAGCAAGCATACTGGAGCACCCAAGCCGCTCCAGTATGCACTCCCGTTTAATCAGAATTTATAGGACACACGCCCGAAGAAGGCTGTATTTCGGGTGTTTTCGCCGTACTCTCCCAGCACACCAACAGAAGCCCCAAAGTTGCCTTTGGAGTATTCCAGTGAGGCAGAGGCACGCGCCAGTGTCTGGTCAATATCGCTGGTCACAGACGCCTTACCGTTTGCACCTGAACGCAACACATCCTTAAACCCGCCATCACCCAAAATCTGACGCAAGCCAGCACGCAGATTGGCTTTCAGCTCACCCTCCTGCACCTGATATGTGCCTGCCCAACCGAGGGAGGCATCAACTGAGAACTGGTGATTGTTGATAGCGTCATAGCTCACATCCGGCACGCCCTGATTGTCGACGCCGAATGCACCGCGAGAGTGCCAAAGATGACTCAGTCCAACTTCCGGCGTGAAGGTGTTGTTGCCATACTCCCAGATGTACTTGGCCGCGACACGGGTCAGCAGGTTCTGGCTGTCATAGGTCTCGCTCGCCTGTGCTGAACCATCCTTATAGGTGTTGCTGGTGTGATAGAACGTGCTTTGCCCGGTAAGCAGCACCGCATCTTTGCGATATGCGCCCTGTACACCAAAGCCATAGGTATCGACCATTTCTTTGGCCTGATCATAGATGCCGTTGAAATCCAGTGCACTGTGACCGTAAAAGACGTTCGCTCCAACAATCAGATCCGGCGAAACGACACGGTTGTAACCTGTCACCACACCTGTGGTGCTGGCGGAGTAGCCCAGATCTCCATCCAGATTTTGCTGATAAAGATGAAGAGGGGCTGCATAAAACACACCATACTGTTCAGCAAGGTGTGGCTGGCTTACCATATCAGCAACAGCATTTTCTGCATCTGATGCCGGCTTATCGTCATATGCCAGCAGCAAACCTTCTCCGCTGGCGCTGTCTCCCTTTAACATCAGGTCTGTCAACAACCCTTCACCAATGCGCTGCGTGGCATCAATCACCCCACGTTGCTGCTGCGCGACCAGCTGGGGACTGGAGACTTCCGGCGCATATCTGAAGATCACCTCTTGATTGGTGGTACCCCAACTGCTTTCAACAGCCTCAGCACTCCAGCCATGGCCAACAACACCGCTTCCATCGAGTTGAGTAAACTGCTGAACATCCTGACCAGCAACGAGATCGGGGATCTCATAGGCCACATCTATCTTCGTCGAGTTGGAAAAGTGCACATGCAGCGTGGCATTGTTGAACGTCACATTGTTGGGATCATCCGCCTGGATGGTCCCGCTGAAGTTCTCATCCAAATCATCCCGGAAGAGGATGCCATAGGAGTTTACGGTCAACGCATTTGATCCGGCATGCACCTGATAAGCCTCGGACCCCGCGCCGCCAGTTGCGGTTGCTACAATCAAACCGCTGTTGTTGAGGGTCGTTGCACCGTTGAGCACAACACCATAGGCGAGGGCTTTATCCTGCGTTCCGTTGGCCGTACCAGCCGTAGCAGAAACTTCAATCAGGTTTGTATTGGTGAACTCACCTTCAACACCATAGCGTGTGGTGCCGTTTACATAACCGATACCGAAGGCACGTGCTGCGCCGTTGGCTTTCACCGCATTCAGGCTTTGTGCTGTTCCACCAAAGGCCCGTACGAAAATCGTCCCACTGTTGGCTTCCGCATCCCCCTTGATCCCGACCGCTAGACCTTCGGCATTTGCGGTTTTGTCGCCTCCCGTGGTGGCGGTTTTGCCTTGGGCTAGTGCTTCGATCCAGCCTTTGTTCTCACCGCCAAGTGAGCCATCAAGACCTGACACGTCGGCATAGCCATAAGCGTTACCACCCACTGAACTTGCAGCTCCGCCGGTTGCCCTCGCAACAACGACACCTAAATTATCGGTGGTCACATTCGGGTCGGTATTACGAATGCCGTTGTAGACACCAATCGCTTCAGCAGACGCACTCGCATTTCCGCTGCCCGTAGCTGTCGCAGTGCCGCCATCAGTCAACGCAAAGATGCGCCCTTTGTTGGTCCCACCAAGTGCACCAAAAATCCCCATAACACGCGTCGTTACTGAAGCATGGCCGGTTCCGACAGCCTTGGCTGTCCCACCAATACCTTCAGCTCGAATCAAACCAGAGTTATCTTTAGTCAGCCCATTGTTGTTGGCATAAACATTTGCACCCGCTTCGGCGGAAGTAGCGCCATTGGCTGTCGCTGTCCCGCCCTGACCAAATGCAATAACATCGCCGCTGTTGCTGCCGTTTATGTAATCGTTGACACCAACAGCAATGGCAATTGCATCAGCACCATCCCCCGTGGTCCCATCGCTAATCGCGGTTCCGGCAAAAGCTTCAACGCGAATTACACCAGAGTTGTCGCCTTCGAGCCTGTTTTCGAGACCAAAAGCAAACGCATTGGCGTTGGCTATGAGGCCAGAAGCGGTTCCGGCACGAGCACGAATATTAATCTCACCCGAATTATCATCATTCAGGTTGAATTTTGTACCAGAGGCTTGAGCAGATGCATCCGCATTTCCGTTTTCAGAGGTCGCCTTAGCATCCCCCCCGGCAGCATTCACGAGAATGAGACCGCTGTTCGCTTTGATATTTCCACTCACACCCACCGCCAGCGTTTTGGAGTTCGCAGCAGCACTGCCGGTCGTTTCTGACTGACCAGCACTCGAAATCACGCTTATCCGGCCCGTGTTACCAACCTGAAGATCTCCCTGGATGCCATAGGCATCAGCAGCGGTTATGGCTTCGCCATCCGCTGCGGTCGCTTTGGTGTATCTGTTATCAGCATCGACAAGAATGAAGCCACTGTTGCCTTCAACATGACCCTTCACGCCAACCGCAAGTGATTGGGAATTTGAAGTAGCACTACCGGTCGTCTCTGACCGACCAGCACGTGAGGTCACATCAATCTGACCCGTGTTACTCCCTCGAAGATCTCCATGGATGCCATAGGCGTCAGCAGCAGCTTTGGCTGTTCCACCTGCTGAGATCGCTGTGGCATTTCTGTTATCAGCATCAACAAGGATAGTCCCGCTATTCGCTTCCGCATCCCCTTTTACGCCGATAGCAAGAGCATATGCATCAACATCTCCTGCACCTTCAGAGGTAGCCTGACCTCCTTTAGCGAGAATGCTGATCAAACCTTTGTTGGCCCCTTCAAGATCGTTGTCGATGCCAGTGATATCAGCATCAGCATCCGCGGCTCCTGAGGCGGATACAGCTATTCCAGCATGGCCCTCAACCTTGATGGTGCCGATGTTGTCTCCCTCAACATCCAGATAGGTGCCAAAGCCCTCAACGCTCGCATCTGCCTTACCGCTTCCGTTGGCTGTGGCCGAACCTGCCTGCGCATAACTGGAAAGCGTTCCCAGGTTGTCGCCCATCAATCGGCCATCAATGGCCTTCACATTCACTTTTACACTGGCTTTGCCAGTGCCCGATGTGGTTGCACTTTGACTGGTGCCTTTGACCGAGATTGTCCCGATATTGTCTATTTCCAGCGTACCTTCAACACCATCAATGGTGATCGCTGCATTCGCACCGCTGTTCGGGTTTGCACTGCTATCCGCAAGACCGCCGCTGACTTCAACAGCAATCTCACCAGAATTGTTCTGGGCAATATCGCCTTTAATGCCACGGATGGTTATTTCTGCACTCGCATCATTCCCGATAGCCTCGCCGCCGGTCACACTCACCTGCAATTGCCCGGAGTATTCTGCGATTGGGCCAGTGATCACTTGCATGTCCAGCGCAGCATCGTTGGGCGCGGTCTGAGGTGCAGTGATATGAACCGTCTGCGCCATAAGCGGTGCTGCGATGACGATGTTTGAAACAAGCGCAAATATGGAAACACTGCTCAAACTGCGAGATTTATAAGTCACGGCCCCACCCCAACTATTTTATATTCGTATTTTTAACGATAGTTACAGATGCTCCTCTCACACATCAAGGCGGACGCTTGGTCATCCACGCCTATATTAGTTATTGCGTATTTTAGGATGTACTCCATTAAACTGCTACTTTAGGTTTTTTATATCTCTGATTTCGCGTATGCCCGGGTTCAAATTCTTGACATTTGACGCCAAAATCATAATATAGTGCCATATGTCATTGTGCTATTCAGCTGGTTTGATGAGAGGGAAGATGCCTAGCCTTCGTAAGATTGAACAACCTCTGGCTCCCGGTGGACCAAAGTTTACCGAGGAAGAAGTGCATGCCATGCAGCGGGCGGTGATCAACTTGTTTGAGCGCTGGCAGTTGACGGATGAGCAGGCCACTTTGCTGCTGGGAGACATTGCCAAGCGCACCTATCAACGCTGGAAGACCAGACACTATGGCCGTGTCAGCGTGGACCTTGCGGCGCGACTGTCCAATCTGCTTGGCATTCACAAGGCACTTCGCTTGCTGTTCAGCGATGCCAACCGCGGGTATGGTTGGGTGAAACGCGTCAACACTGACTTTGGCGGGAGATCTGCCCTTGAAATTATGATGGGCGGGCAACTCACGGACTTAATGCGCGTGCGCAGATATCTTGATGCGCAGCGAGGCAACTGGTGACTACATTAACTTTGGTGGAGACGGACCTGAAAGCTCCTGAAACACATGTCAGCTGGCCCAAGTATTATCGGTTGGTCAACTCGGCTTACCCACCCATAGATTTGTTTGAAGACATTGCCGATCCCGCAGACTGGGAATTACTGGCCGCTGCAGAGAGCCGCACCAATCCGCGCCTTGCAGAAACCATCGGCAATCTGGACCTTGTCCCTGTTGAGCGACGGGTCAATGGAACGGGCTCTTCCTATCTGATGGCGCCTTTCACCCATGCCTCTCCTGACCGGACTGGCCGTTTCCATGATGGGTACTTCGGCGCTTTTTATGCCGCCAAATCTTTTGAAACCGCGCTGTTCGAGACTGTGCATCATACCGGAAATTTCTATGCCGCCACGCAAGAGGCACCGGGCTGGATTGCGCAGATGCGCGAGTTGATCGGCAGTGTTGAGGCTAAACTTGCTGACGTAACTGATCCGCGTTTTGAAGTTCTGCTCCACCCGGATGATTACAGCGCCTCTCAGGTCTTCGCACGCAAGCTGCTGGAAGAGGGCGGTGATGGCATTCTCTACCCAAGTGTGCGGGACGAGGGCGGTTTGTGTATTGCCGCGTTTTATCCCGACGTGGTGGAAGCTCCACTTCAGGCCCGGCATTTCAGCTATCACTGGAGCGGTGAGGCAATTGATATGATCAAGGACCTGAACTCAGGCGAAGTCTTCGAGATCGCTGATTAACCGCCAACACCTTATAAAACAGAGTAAAATTTTCACAAAGATTCCGCAACGTCAGAAACTGCGGTTTTGCGCCTTTCATTTCTGAAAAGGACAGCGCCACGCAGGTTTCGCGCACTAGCATCGCACTATTGATTTTATAAGGACAATAATTGTGAGCTTTTTCAGCAGTAGCGGCGGAACCTACAGCTTCTCCAACTACAGCGTTGCAAAGTATATAGGCAATGGGTCATCGTCGATCAGCACACGAACCAATCAGAGCGTTTTGTCGCTGGATGATGAGTCGAAAGACAAGACAAAGACGCCTGACTTAAAGCCGACCCCGGATACTGCCGTTGATGCGCGTGCCAAGCTGACCGATCTTTATGGCGACCTTGATACGACCTCCAGCAAGTACAAGGATGATATCGAAGCGTTTCGTAAAGACATCTTTGATGATCTGGAGTTTGACCGCGAGACCCTCCACCTGATCGCTAGCAATGAAAACGGCTATTTCTCTGATGAAGAGATAGAGGCCGCAAAGCAAGTGATGCAAGAGCAGCTTGACGAGATCCTGAAGAAAGACGCTCCCGAGGCTGGACCGACTGCCGACAACTATCTGTCTCTTTTGAAGTATCTGGAGGAAGAAACCTCCGCAGAAGAGCAAAAGTCCTTCGAGTGGGCAGAAAGCAAAGCCAGCGCTCAGGCTGCTTATAAACGACTATCCGGTGGTAAGGAGAGCGACCTCTTTTCAAATGATCCTGTCGTCAACTTGCTCACCAAAGCCCATGAAGACCTGTTCGACCTGCAGAAAACCAATCCTGACGCAAAACTGGAATCCATGTCCGCTTACGATTCTGCTCAGTACCAGTGGGAACGGAACAACAACAGCTACGACGCTTACACCTCACCGGATGCCTGGTGGAAGTAGCTTTCAGCAAAACCTGACACCCCTGCCGCAAACAGTGGCAGGGATCAGCCAATGCGCTGGCACTGAAGAAGCATGGGGACGTCCTTGCCCCAGAAGTCGATGAACTCTTCCAGCGGCTCAAATCCAACGGACGCGTAGAACTTCCGCGTTTTGGCATACTCTGCATTTTCGTGTGAGGGGCCGAGTGTTTTAACGGTCAGATACGTCGCGCCACAGTCTCTTGCATAGCGTTTGGCCAGTTCTACAAATGCGCGCCCAATCCCCTTCCCATGATGCTCTGATCTGATCGCCAGCAGGTGAATATCAACGCACGCGTGACTGGTTTGCGTCAAGGCCATAAGACCAAGCTTTTCACCACCTGCCTGCGCGATGAAGACGGGCCTCGTTTTCACATTCTCCAAGTAATCCTTGTAGACATCATACGGGCCGAACCACCCAGGCAGCTCTGAAAGGATCGTATCACAAAGCGCAGTGCATTCCGTTTTACAGGCAAGTTCTGTTAGCTGGAAATTCTCAAACATAGCGCAGATGACACTCACTTAAAAAGGAATGACCCAACTGTGCGGCAGTGACTTCGCTTCTGTCAAACTGCACGTCTGCAAACATGCCGTTTTGGCCTGAAACCACGCTGGCAACCTCATAGATCGCGGTACATGCAAAAATGGCCCGGTGATGAAACCGGGCCATTCTTTTGAAAACTGTGTTTTCTCTTATTCAGCCGGGGCTTTTTCCACGCCCTCAGGCTCATCATCTTCGGAGAAGAACTCCTTGGTGAGCTTGAAGACAATCGGGCTGAGAAGTGCCAGCGCGATCAGGTTTGGAATAGCCATCATCGCATTCAGCGTATCAGCCAGCAGCCAGATGAAGCTCAGCTCCGCAGTTGCGCCGAAGTAGATCGCAACCACCCAGAGGATGCGGTATGGCTTGAGCGCACGAGGCCCAAAGAAGAAGCCAACGCATTTCTCGCCGTAGAAGCTCCACCCCAAAATGGTGGTGAATGCAAACACTGAGAGCGAGATCGCAATCAGGTAGCCACCAACACCTGGCAGAGATGTTTCAAATGCCAGAGAGGTGAGCGCTGCACCGGAGGAGCCAGAGGTCCACACACCGGATGCCACAATCGCAAGACCAGTGATGGTACAAACGATGATGGTGTCGATGAACGTGCCGAGCATTGCGATCAGACCCTGATTAACAGGGCTCTTGGTTTCAGCAACCGCGTGAGCGATTGGCGCAGAACCCAGACCAGCTTCGTTAGAGAAGACGCCACGGGCAACACCAAAGCGGATCGCAGCCCAAACAGCAGCACCAGCAAAACCACCTTCAGCAGCAGTGGAGGTGAATGCCTGAGCAAACACTGTCTGCACAGCAGCACCGATGGAATCGATGTTGATGATCAGAACAACAAGGCCAGCTGCGATGTACGCAATAGCCATGAACGGAACCAGCTTGCCGGCAACGTTACCAATACGCGTTACTCCTCCCAGAATAACAGCAGCGGTGAGTGCCATCAGGACAACAGCGGTTGCCTGTGCCGGAATGCTGAAGTTCTCATTCAGAACGTTCGCAACACTGTTGGCCTGCACACCGTTACCGATGCCGAACGCGGCAACAGCGCCGAATGCAGCAAAGGTTGGAGCAAGCCAGTACCACTTACGGCCAAGACCGTTTTTGATGTAGTACATCGGGCCACCAACAAAGTTGCCAGCGTTGTCACGCTCACGGTATTTCACCGCAAGGACAGCTTCGGCATACTTGGTTGCCATGCCCACAAGAGCAGTCATCCACATCCAGAAGAGAGCGCCAGGTCCGCCCAGGAACACAGCCGTCGCAACGCCTGCAATGTTACCTGTTCCAATTGTAGCTGAAAGAGACGTCATCAACGCATTGAAGGGGCTGATTTCACCACCACCTTCGCCTTGACGACCTTTCCAGAGCAGGCTAAAGCCCGTGCCCAACTTAAAGATGGGCATTAGTTTGAGTCCGATCTGGAGAAAAAGTCCTACCCCGAGAATGGCTATAAGCATCACAGGGCCCCAAACGATAGAATTGATTTCGCCTAGGATATTCGTCATTGTTTCCATGGTTAGCCTCCCACCATGATTTTTATTATGATTTAGTTTACATCCTCGGCATGCATATGGAATACATCTACAATAGAACTATTTCAAACTTTTCTGTTGTTTTTCAATCAGTTAATTTCAAATTACGTAGTTTACCTACGGTCATCACGAAAATTTTTGGTGAAAATTTCGCGTCTGACGGGCGAAAATTATCGTTTTCAACCGACCACTCGGTACAGTTTTGGAAAATTCATCCCCGGAATCGTAACTTATGAGCATATTCTGATTAACTAAGATAAGAGAGTTGCGGCACTGCCCCAGGGGCAGAGGAAAATTACTCCTCCCGATAGATCTCCTGCTCGGCAAATTCCCAAAATCTCGTCACCGCGCTGTTGCTGGGTGTTGTTGGCAGGCGAGTAAGGAACAGGCTACGCGGGGCAGGGGGATCAAGCGGCAAGACTTTCACGCCATCCAGATCCTCAGGCAGTGCCAGTTCTGCAATAATAGAGCAGGCAAGGCCGGAGCGAACGACCGCCAGAATGGATGTGATCTGCTGAATGGAGTGATCCACGCGTGGGTCTGTATCTGACCGGCCAAACCATTTCCGCACCAACGGCTCACTGCCCCCCTTTGTCATAATGAAGGGCTGCTTTTGAAAAGCTTCAGCGTTCATGTGCAGCGGCAAGTTCATATCATCTGCAGTGATTGCGACAAGTCGGTCACAGGCAATGGGCAGACTCTCGAACTCCTCGTCTCCATCCAGTCCCGGGACTACGGCCACATCCACCTCACCGCGTCGCAAAGCTGCGATGATCTCCTGATCCTGCGCCTCACGCAGTTCCAGCGCAATACCGGGGTAGTGGCGTGAGAAACGCTTCATGACATGAGGCAGGAGCTGAGTGGAGGCAGAAGGGCCCGAAGACCCGATGCGCACACGCCCGCCTTTGTTCTGGCGCAGGTCATTGATGCTGGCCAGCGCATTTTCTTCCGCCGCCTGTACGCTCAGGGCATATTGAGCGATCAGCTTGCCCTCATCCGTCAGCTGCACCGGTTGCGCACCACGGCGAAGCACCTTTACGCCAAGCCGCTTTTCAAGCTCTGCAATAGACTGGCTGACGGCAGACTGGCTTACCCCCAATTGATGCGCGGTTTTGGTGACGGAGCCAACCACCTGCAACAAAGGCAGAGCGCGCACGGCAAGTTCTGGCAAGCGCATTGCAAAAGAGTTGAGGCCATCAGGCTTGGTCATTAGGTATCACCACATATTATAAGCTTAGCTTATTATTTTATAGTCTCTCATTAGCCTAAGACATAGCAGCAGGAAAGACCAGCCAAACCGTCAAGGAGAGCGCACATGGGGATCGCGATGGCATTGCTGCCAAGTCTGGGCTTGCTGGCTTTGGGCGGCGTGTTTGGCAAACGTCTGGATCAGGCCACATGGCGCGGCATTGATACGCTGAACTTTCAGTTGCTGTTCCCAGCCCTGATGTTTTCCGCCGCAGCAGCTCGCCCCATCAATCTGGATGATGCAGCCATCATCGGATTGGGCACCTGGGGTATTTTAGGGGTTGGGCTGCTGTTGGGGTGGATGCTGCGCCCGTTTGGCCCGACGCGTTTTCTGGATTTTGCCGCTGGTTGGCAAACGGCATGGCGGTTTAATACGGCCATCGGGTTTGTGGCGATCAGTGCGCTGGATGCGGACAGTGCCTCGCTTATGGCCATCGCCATTGGCTTTGCGGTGCCAATGGCAAACCTTATGGCGGTGACGGCTCTTTCTATGGGCAAAGGTCTTGGCCTGCGCAAGGCTGCGGAAAAGGTGGTTCTCAATCCATTCTTTCTGGCAGCCCTTAGCGGTGTTGCGGTGGGTTTGAGCGGATATCCGCTTCCCTCAGCCCTTTCGGAAGGTCTCAATCAACTGGCTCTGGCCGCCATCCCCTTAGCATTGCTGGCGATTGGAGCGACACTTGATTGGCAGGGACTGATGAAGCTGGATATCTATACGGGTGGGTTGAACTCCATAAAACTGTTGGCCTTGCCCTGCATCGCCTGGTTTATGGTGCACAGCTTTGCCATTCCCAAAGAGCAGGCCTCCGTGCTGGTGCTGTTTGCTGCTTTGCCCACCGCTTCAGCTGCTCACGTTCTGGCCGCTGCCTTTGGGGCAGACTGCCGGCAACCGGCCACGCTGATCGCTCAATCCACCTTGCTCTCATGCATCAGCCTGCCGCTTTGGATTGCCTTGCAAACCGGATAAGAAAACGGGCCCTGCGGCAAACCACAGAGCCCAAGCCATTAGATAAGGAAGGTCATTCGTCATCTATGAGCACATGATGCTCATTTATGCGGCTTGTTTAAAAGCCGTAGGCTTAAATTCCAGAACCCAACAGGCTTCCAGCTTGTTTCTCTTCCAAGGCAGGAAGGAGCGGATGCGGTATTTGACCTGACGAAGTTCCAGATAATCCGGCAGGTTTGCACCGGGGCCAGCAGACTTCTGAATAAGGTCTGCCCAGTCACGTGCCAGTTTGGTTGGTTCTTCGACGATTTGCATGCCGTCGCTCTTTTCACCGGTTGGCTTGGAGATCAGCTGTTTGTAAACGGACGGGTTCAGCAGGGCCTTCAAGGCGCCGCTTAAACCATGCAGATCTTCACCAAAGGCCTGATCATCTTCGTCAGCGATGTTACCGGCATTTTCCTTGTCTTGATCTGTTGGCTCATTCAGCACAACACTGCTGGCTTCTGTGGTGCCGTGTTCCACTTCCTTGATCACGACATTGTACTGATCCTTCTTGCCACCTTCCATCGGCGTAATTTCAACCTGGAACATGGCTGACCAGGGTTGTTCCTTCGCCCATTTCAAAATCTTGCGAATGCTCGTGCCGTTGCTCATCTTGGCCATGACTTCCTTCATGGCATGGTCCTGCAAGCTGCTGATCGCATCATGTGCATTCCCATAGCTTTGCAACAGGCCGTCACCCTTGGAGCTGAGGAACTCGTCCAGATGGCCTCTCTTGTCCTGAATGTCACTGCTCTTTTGTGACTGATCTTCTCGCAGATCAGACATGTTGAGAGCCAGATCGCCCAGATCACCTGCGATGGCTCGTGGCAGATTGTTGATCAGGTTGACCTCGGCAACAGTGTCAGAGATTGGCTTCTGTTCCACAACCCAGGCAGTTTTCACGGTGTCCGTGTTGGAGAAGAAGCCCTTCTTGATGTCGTGATAGCGGATCTGCTTCAAAGTCATGTAATCAGGCAGCTGATCACTGATGTCCCGGCCACTTGCCTGTGCGCGGGCGAGGGTTTCACCCCAGTTCATTGCCAGATCACTTGGCTTTTCGACAAATGGCACGTCATCATTGCTGGCTTCACCCGTAACCTTGGTGGTCAGGGCCTCCATCATTTTTGGTGAGCGCAAGCCGTTGAAGATCAGCTCAGGATTGGCCATGAGCTTTTCTTTGGACAGATTTCGCTGTGCCAGATCAGTGCTGCTGTCGATACCCAGACCGTCAGTGTCTTCATTTCCCGCAGCGCTGTCGCGCAGCTGCGCTTCAATGTTGAAGAACTCACCCTTGGTGGTGATGTCGATATCAACCAGCTTTGCCCATGGCTGGGTGGCAACCCAATTCATGGTCTTGCGGGGGCTGTTGGTCTGGGCAAGGTGGTCGTTGACCATGTTCTTCGCCATCTTTGCAAGGCCGGAGGCTGCCTTCAGGGCTCGGTCGTTCTGCTCTGCCAGTTCATCAACGGCAGAATCCACGGTCTGACCAAAGCTGATGGCAGACTGAACGTCGTTTGTGGTGTTCAGTGCCATGCCCAATTGCCGGGCAACGGCCATACGGTACTCAACAACTTCCTGTTCAATTTCTTCCAGCTTTTGTCGCTCACTGTCAGAAACTGCATTTTCCTTCGCATTGTCGATGGTGTCGCTCATCGCTTTGCCGAAGGCATGCTGGCGGTACAGCTCATTGACATCTTTGACGAGAGCATTCCCGAGCTTGACCATATTCTGGCTCATAAACACCAGCATTTCGCGGTGGGCCGGGGTCAGCTGCTTAGGGTTGGAGTTGGCTGCATTCTGCAGGAACTCATTGAAACGGGGATCGTCCGCCTGACTGTCAAAAATTTCCTTGGTGACACTCCGGGACTCATCCTTCAGCTCTTTTTTCAGATCACGGGTGAACTGCTGCTTGACCATTTCATCAGCTTTTTCCTGAGGCATGCCCAGTACATCTTTCACATGATGCTCCCATTTGGCGGCTGAAGGGTCAGCATAAGCTGTAGCGAGAGGGTCTTTTAAGAAAGCCTCTTTCTTCTGCTGGAAGGTACGCAAGCGGTCTAACCGCTCACGAAGCGTTTCGGATTCCGGCAGGCCAATTTCCTCAAAGACAGCATGGACCGGCAATCGCTTCGTGCCAGCGGGCCGTTGTGGAGGTGGGGTGTCGACGACGACATAGTCGCTCAAATCCGGGTCAGCAGTTCCATTGCGTTGGTCATGATTACCATGAACGCCATTGATCTGCTCGTTTGAGGTTCTTGCTGTACGATTGGTTTGGTCCCCGTTTTCCTCGGGGAAGTTCCAATGCATGTTCTGGTAGACTGCCTTGGCCCAATCGTGCTGTTCAGCATTCAACTTATTTACAGGCATGACACGTCTCCTGCTAACTAAGTTTTGTTATTGGCTAATAAAGTTGTGCTCCTCCTATCCGTTTATTTTAAGGCATGGAATCGACTTTAGTATAATAAGTTAAGACTGATTAAACCGGTCTGCTCAAATGCAAGTGGTCTAAGCATTTAAACCATCATTGCCGATCACGTTTTCCCAAAAACATCAATCACATCTGCTGATAGCGCAATCAATGGCGCGGCACTCAATTCTCCTCATTTACCCCGCCAGCCCGTTCAAATTTGCGGTTTATTTGAGAGACTGAAACCGCCTGTTTGCAATGAAATCTGCTTAGGATCTGCGCGAAATTGCGAAATAGAAAGTTCATGGATGTTGTATCTGACGTCACGCATGCGATTTTCTGACCTGAGCGAGCAGCAGGTGCTGGCGCTTGCCATCTCGTCAGAGGAAGATGACGCCCGCATCTATCGAGGCTTTGCAAAACGGCTGCAGGATGATTACCCCGGAACCGCCGCCGTCTTTGCCGATATGGCCAATGAAGAAGACCAGCACCGGATTGCGTTGATCGAACTGCACCAAAAACGCTTCGGCGACACCATTCCTCTGATCCGCCGCGAACATGTCTCCGGGTTTTATGCCCGAAGCCCCCTCTGGCTCTCCACACAGCTGACGCTCGATCAGATCCGCCATATCTCCGAGAACATGGAGACGGCCTCCCGCACATTCTACGAGAACGCCGAAAAGAAGAGCACGGATGCAGATACACGGCGCTTGCTGGGCGACTTGGCAGCGGTGGAAGCGGATCACCAGAACAAAGCCCGCACCTTGTCGCAAACTCATCTGGCCTCAACAGGAGAGCAAGAGGAAGAAACCGCACACCGCAAGCTGATCCTGACCCTGATCCAGCCGGGCCTTGCCGGGTTGATGGATGGCTCCGTCTCCACACTGGCGCCCGTGTTCGCAACAGCCTTTGCAACAGGCAACACATGGACCACGTTTCTCGTTGGCCTTGCAGCCTCCATCGGCGCGGGTATTTCCATGGGCTTTACGGAGGCTGTCTCGGATGACGGGCAGATTTCCGGACGAGGCTCGCCAGTCTTGCGCGGCGTTGCGTCCGGCGTGATGACAGCTCTTGGTGGGCTGGGCCACACCATCCCGTACCTGCTCAGTGATTTTTGGGTGGCCACGTTCATTGCGTTTTTCGTTGTGGCGGTTGAGCTCTGTGCGATTGCGTGGATCCAGAGCAAATACATGGAAACGCCGCTCTTGCGGGCGACGTTTCAGGTTGTTCTCGGCGGCTCATTGGTGTTTGCTGCCGGTGTCATTATCGGCGGAGGGTAGACGCCCTTACAGGGACGCCCCACCTTCAGCAAACACATGCAGGAACTCACGGTTCACGGAAACCGGCAGCATATCCCCCTCACGCACGGTGATGGAATGGTCCACCCGCATGGTGATTGGATCAGAGGAGAAGCTGGTTTGCAGGTAGGCGAGGGACTCAGACCCAAGCTCTTCAACCAGTTCCACCTTCGCTGAGAAATCACAGGCCTCAGTATTGGTGATGCTCATGTGCTCCGGACGAATGCCAAGCATGATCGCTCCATTCGCTTCAGCCCTTTGCGCATCGTTGATGTTGAAGCCATCCAGCTGGATAGCCCCCTGCTGCGCAGTCGCGCCGATGAAGTTCATGGACGGCGCACCAAGGAAGCCAGCAACAAACTTATTCGACGGACGCTCATAAAGATCAATCGGACGCCCGACCTGCTCAATCACACCGTGGTTGAACACCACAATCCGGTCCGCAAGGGTCATCGCCTCGGTCTGGTCGTGGGTTACGTAGATGATTGTCGCACCCAGACGTTTGTGCAGGCGCGCGATTTCCAAACGCATCTGCACGCGCAGTGCGGCATCCAGATTGGACAGCGGCTCATCAAACAGGAACACCTGCGGATTGCGGATGATCGCACGGCCAATCGCCACACGCTGACGCTGACCACCGGACAGCTGCCGCGGATAACGCTCCAGCAGGTGGGTGATCTGCAGGGTCTCTGCTACATTGCTCACGCGCCGAGCCACCTCATCCTTCGCCATTTTGCCAAGACGCAACCCGAAACTGATGTTCTCGGAGACAGTCATATGCGGGAACAGCGCATAGGACTGGAACACCATGGCAATTTCGCGCTTGGAGGGATGGGCGCGGGTAACGTCTTTGTCGGCGATGTTGATCTGGCCGGATGTCACATCCTCCAGACCGGAGATCATGCGCAGCATGGTGGACTTGCCGCACCCGGATGGTCCGACAAAGACAATGAACTCACCCTTTTCAACCTCAAGATCCACCCCATGGATGACCTCCAGATCTCCGAATGACTTTTTAATGTTTTTCAGTGACAAACTACTCATAATGTCCCCGATTATCCTTTCACGGCACCCATGGTCATGCCTTTAATAAAGAAGCGCTGGAAGAACAGGAATACGATCAGCGTTGGCAGGCTGGCGATCAGCGACATGGCGCCCTGAATGCCCCAGGCAACGGAGTATTGGCCCTTCATGAACACGAGCCCCAGCATGATGGTGCGTTTCTCGTCAGACTGGGTGAAGATCAGCGGCCAGAGGAAATCGTTCCAGATCCAGGTGAATTGAAGCGTCGCCAGCACTGCAATGGCTGGCAGGCTGATGGGCAGCGCGATCCTGGTCAGCACCTGCCATTCGTTTGCCCCTTCCAAAATCGCCGCCTCACGCAGTGGGTTTGGCACGGTGGCGAAGAAATTGCGCATCAGCAGAGTGCAAATCGGGATCCCCAGCGCAGTGTGCACGATGATCATCGGCCACAGCGTATCAATCAGCCCCATCAGGTTGAACAGACGGAACAGCGGGATCAGGATGACCTGCGGCGGGAAGAACATGCCGGACACCACCAGCAGAAACACCAGATCACTGCCTTTGAACGGCAGTTTGGAGAACACATAACCCGCCAGTGTGCCAAGCCCGATGGAAAACGCCGTGGCAGGCGCGGCCACGAGGAACGTGTTGAGCATGTAGCCATGCACCGCCGGATTGCTCAGCACCTCAACATAGTTGCCCCAGTACATGCTGCTTGGAATGGCCCAAAGGTCACCAAGCGCAATATCCCGCGTGGTTTTAACGGAGGACAGCAGCACGCCGAAGGTTGGCGCAAGAAACAGGATCGCCAGCGTAAACAGGCAGATGAAGATGACAACAGGCCACGGATTGAACCGCTTCGGTGCAACATATTCACCGCTGGCACTGCCCAGACTAGCCGTATCAGCCATAGATTTCGTCCACCTTTTTAAGCTGTTTGAAATAGAGGCGAATGATGGTCAGCGCGACGAGGAACAGCACCACAGAGATGGCGCTGCCATAACCCATCAGGTACTTTTTGAAGCTCTCGTTGTACATGTGCATGGCCAGCGTATCGGAGCTGTTGAACGGCCCGCCGCCGGTCATGATGTACAGGATATCAAAGCCCTTCAGAGAGTTGATCACGCTCAGCGCCACAACAACCACGGTGGCCGGTGTCAGCAATGGCAGGATGACGTGGCGGATGCGCTGCCACGTTGTGGCGCCTTCCAGCTCACACACTTCCAGCAGATCACCGGGAATAGCCGTCAGACCTGCAAGATAGATCACCATAGACAGACCGGTTGCCTGCCAGGACCATGCAACGATGACCGAGTAGAGCGCGCTGTCTGGTTTTGCCAGCCAGGCGTAGTTGAAGCGGTCGTTGGTGACGTACTCAATGATAGAATTCAGCAGGCCCCAGTCGGGCTGGTAGATCCACACCCAGACCTGACCAACCACAACGGCAGAAAGACAGATCGGCAGATAAAAGATGGTTTTGAAGATCGGGCCGCCAGGCACATGGCTGTCGATCAGCAGCGCCAGCGAGAGACCAAGAATTGTTGGAAGCACCACCGCAATGGCCATCCAGATAATCGTGTTTATTGCCGCAGACATGAAGAGGCGATCGGAAAACAGCTTTCCGAAATTCTCAAAGCCAACGAAGTCATAATTGTCACTGAAACCGTTCCAGTTGGTAAAGCCGTAATAAAACGAACTTAGGAGCGGCCAGATGATGATCAGCGCGAATACGCTGAGGGGGAGCGCCAAAAGGGCAACGCGCCAGAATGTGTTGCTTTGATTCATACCCGTCTCAGAAAAAGCCTGCCTCGCAGTGGTGCATGTCTATCTCCCAGAACCACTATGGTTTGGCGGGAGAATGCGTGAAGCTATAGAGGCAAGCCGACCGCAAACATGTTGCGACCGGCTCTGTTTTAAGTGCAATGATTATTCGGCAAACGCGCTTGCAGCGCTGGCCTGTGTTTCATCCAGAATGACGTCCACTTTGGATGGGTCATCCATGAAGCGTGCGAACATGGACAAGCCAACTTCCGCCACGGGCGGAGGCGTGGACAGGTCGTAGTTGAACGCAAAGGTCTGTGCAGCGTCGATGGTGTCGAGCGCTTTCAGCATCACAGCGTTGTAGTTGGACTTTTCAACATTCACGTTGGCGGAAAGAGCGCCCTGAATGTTGGCCCACTTGGCCTGTGCTTCCGGATCTGACACCAGATACTCAAGCAGCTGCTCAGCCCCTTCAGGGTTCTTCGCATTTGCAGAGATCACCAGACCATCAACCGGACCAACAACCGCGTTTGGAACACCAGCTGTCACTTCCGGGAATGGGTAGAAGTCATAGTCCTCACCCGGGTTAAGGCCGATGGAGTTCCAGTATCCGGTGATCCATGTGCCCATCAGGGTCATGGCCGCATCGCCGCGGGCAACCTTGTCAGAAGCATCAGTCCAGCTGTCTGCGTTTGCATTTTCAACAAAGTAGCCTTTGTCGACCATGCTCTTCCAAAGACCCATCGCCTTTTTCACTTCAGGATCGGCATAAGAGGCTGTGCCGTTCATCAGTTTTGCGCGGTAGTCAGGGCCCGCTGTGCGAAGGATCAGATAGTCAAACCAGAACTGTGCAGGCCAGCGGTTCTTGGAACCAAGCGCGATAGGGGTCACGCCGTTTGCCTTCAGCTTCTCACAGGCTGCGAGGAACTCTTCCCAAGTCTTGGGAGCTTCGGTGATGCCAGCCTTTTCCATAACAGCTTTGTTAAAGAACAGACCGGAGTAGTGGTAACCGAATGGCACCAGATAACGCTCGCCGTCATACTTGGTTGCACCGTCCGCAACCGACTTGGCGACAACGTTGTCCAGACCAGCCTTGTCCCACATGCCGTCGATCGGGCGCAGATCGCCTGCATCAATGACGAACTGTGTCCGTGCACCGGCCCAGTAAGAGAACACGTCTGGCAGTGCGTTGCCCGCTGCACGCACTAAAATACCGGTCTTGAAATCTTCATGACCGATTGGGCTGTCTTTAACAGTGATACCGGATTTGGCTTTAAAGCCTTCCAGAATGTCCTTCAGGCCTTTCTGGCCCAGCTCACCGGTAAAGTAGTGAGAAATGGTGACTTCGTCCGCTGCAAATGATGGAACCATGGATGCTGTCGCCATGACGGGCGCAAGCACCGCAGCAAGCAAAAGTTGCCTTCTGCGCTTATTCATATTTCAATCCCCTCCCAAGAGTTTGCATATGTTTTACAAATTCATTTCGTCAATAAGTTGCCTTATGTGCAACAAAACTGAATACACGCCCCATTTCGCCGTGCATTTCGGTAAATGTCAAGCCTATTTTGTACAAAAATACGTATACCGCCTCTTGCACTCCTGTAAAACCTGTGTCAATTCTGAGTCCAGATGTTGGAAATTTGTTGCCCTATGTTTAACTTCATGTAATTAGTTGTCCATATTTCAACTTTTCCAGTGTGTGAATGGAGATTGACGTTGCGCCTTTTACAATCGCTATCCCGTGGACTTCAGACGCTCGACTATCTTGCCCAGCAGGCCAAACCGCTGCGGCTTACGGATATCGCGAGTTACCTTGGTGTCGACAAGTCCAATGCGACGCATATTCTGCGTACTTTGGTTGCATGCGGTTACGCTACGCAAGGGACTGACAGGCGTTACGCAGCAAGCGAGAAAATGACAGGTTCTCAAGGGTCTGGGCCAACGGTTGAGGCAATTGTAGCAGTTCGCCAGCAGTGGCAGCCTATCCTGAGGCAGCTCACCCGCGAGACGGGCGAATGCTCACACATGGCTGTACTGGCCAGTTCTCAGGTCTGGTATGTGGATAAAATCGATTCTGAGCTTCCGCTCAAGGTTGATCATCCCATCGGGTCGCTAGGGCCGTTGCACTGCACCGCTCTTGGCAAGGCCTTTCTGGCGTTTGGTGATGCACAGGCAGAGCAGGAGCTGAAGCAATTCACCCCTGTGTCCCTGACGGACCATACGGCCCTTGCAGCGGAAATCTCCAAAAGCAGAGATCGTGGCTACGCGATTGACGACGAAGAATTTACCTCCGGCATCCGCTGCGTAGCGGGACCGGTTTTTGATGAGCATGGGGTGATGATCGCCGCGATCGGCGTTTCAGGACCGACAGTTCGAATTGATGACAAGCGCTTTGAGGAGCTTGGCGCGCTTGTTCAGAAAATGTGTTTTATGAGGGAGTAAAGGATGGGGAACCAGCCGGTTCGCGTTGCCATTCTGGGCACAGGTCGTATTTCGGATTTGCATGCCATTGAGTATAAGCAGAACCCGAAGGGCAAGATTGTTGCCTTGTGTGATCAAAACGTAAAGCAGGCCCAGTCTCAGGCAGAGGCATGGGGCGTTGATGACCCGATCATCAGCGATGATTACAGAGAGATTCTGGCCCGTCCGGATGTCGATCTGGTCGAGATTCTGCTGCCGCACCACTTGCACCTGCAAGCCGCACTGGATGCCATCGCAGCTGGCAAGATGGTCTCGCTTCAAAAGCCCATGTGTATGAACATGGAGGAGGCTGACATCCTTGTTGAAGCCGCAGAAAGTTATGACCGCCCTTTCAAGATCTTCGAAAACTTCATCTTCCATCCCCCAGTGCTGAAAGCCAAAGAGCTGGTGGATGCAGGCGCGATTGGAGACCCGATTTCCATCCGCATCAAATCCAATCCGGGCAAGAGTAAA
>NZ_LMCJ01000021.1:307439-311771 GCF_001623085.1 Pseudovibrio sp. W74 | reverse complement strand
CCGCTTGGAAGGTGCCTGCCGCTGCCAACGCATGGCGGCAGATGAAGGACATGGCAGGCGGCGGCCCGCTGGTGTTTGACGACGGGCACCACAAATTCGCGCTCGCATGGCACTTTATGGGCATGCCGTCTGACGTGCACGCCTTTATCGGCCAGACCGAAGTGTTCAAGGGCATTTATCTGGATGCCCCGTCCATGGTGTCCTTCCGTTTCCCCGGCAACAAGATCGGCAATCTGGAGGTGGTTTACTCTCCAGAGCTGGAAATCGCGACCAAGCACTACGCGCAGGATGACCGGGTTGAGATCACCGGAACGCAAGGCGTCCTCTGGATCAACTGCGGCCACGGCTCCATTGGCAACCCTGCACCACTGATTCATTACCGCGAAGGCAAAGTCACCGAGTACCGCGATATCTACGCGGGCTGGGAGCAAAGCTTCGTCAACTCCACACGCCACTACCTTGATGCAATCACAGAAGGTGGTGACCCGATCCTGACAGCACGGCAAGGCCGTGATGTTCTCAAGTTTGCGCTGGCGGCAGAAGATTCTGCACGTACTGGCCAGACGATCAGCTTCTAAGCGGCGAGGTACAGAGATGTCTTTATCTGTTCCAGGCAGCATGCAAGAGCGCGCCAATTGGCTTCGAGCCCAGGGCGGACTTGAAGCTGCCATCGCTGCAGGCCATTTCGCTGAGCAAGTAACCATGACGCTGTCTGAGGCTCTGGTTCTGGGCCTGATGCGTCAGGGCGTCACCAAGTATCTGGCAATCTTCGGCCACGGTTCTACCGAGTTAGGTGAAGTGCTGCGCGTCTATGAAGATGCTGGCCTTGTGCGTACATGGCAGTTCCGCAATGAGGTGGAAATGGCCCATGCAGGCACAGCGCTGCGCTGGGTGTATGGCGAGGTTTGTGCGGTTGTCACCTCCATCGGCCCCGGTGCGTTGCAAGCCATGGCAGGTTCTTTAGCAGCTGCCTCCAACGGCATTGGCCTCTATCACATCTATGGTGATGAGACGACCTTTGGCGAAGGCTACAACATGCAGCAGGTGCCAAAGCCACAGCAGGGCCTGTTCCAACAGATCACCTCGGCCATGTCTCAGGCCTACACACTGCACACGCCAGAAGCGCTGCGCAATGCTCTGCGCATGGGTGCCAGTTGCGTCTACCATCCGTTCAAGGCAGCCCCGTTCTACCTGAACCTGCCACTCAACACCCAACCACAAAAACTGGATATCCGGCTGGACAGTCTGCCGACCCTTCCAACCTACGAGCCAACCATTCCAGCCGTAGACCATAACCTGCTGGAAGCCGTGGAGCTGTTGAAGTCCACCAGCAAGATCGCCATCAAGGCAGGCGGTGGGTCCCGTCCATTTGCTGAGGAACTTCGCGCCCTTGCCGAAGCCTCTGGTGCAGTGGTGGTGGAATCTCCGGGCTCACTGGGCATCCTGCCAGATGCGCATCCGCAGAACATGCATGTGGGTGGCTCCAAAGGGTCCATCAGCGGCAATCACGCCATGCAGGAAGCAGAGCTTCTGGTTGCCATCGGCTCGCGCGCTGTGTGCCAGAGTGACTGCTCCGGTATGGGGTGGCCAAAGGCAAAACACGTCATCAACATCAACGCCGATCCGATGGATGTGCAGCACTATGCCCAGACCACGGCATTGAATGGAGACATCGGCGAGGTGGTGAAACTGCTGCTTGCTGAGCTCGCAAAAGGCGGTGTCGCCAACAAAGCTGACTGGCTGAAAGACTGTGCTGCAAAGAAAAGCGAATGGACTGCCTTCAAGGCAGATCGCTATGCAGCAGGGCGGGTGAGTGACCCCATGTGGGGGCAAGGGGTCCTCACCCAGCCGCAAGCCATCAAAGCCGCTTCTGACTTTTGCAAAAAACACGGTGCCATCAAGCTTTTCGACGCAGGCGACGTGCAGGCCAATGGCTTTCAGGTGGTGGAAGATGACCGCGTCGGCGAAACCATCACCGAAACCGGTGCTTCCTATATGGGCTTTGCCGTTTCTGCACTTATCGCAGGCGGCGTAGCGGACAATGGGAAATACTCTGTCGCATTTACCGGTGACGGCTCCTTCATGATGAACCCCCAAGTGTTGATCGACGGTGTGGAGCACGGCGTGCATGGCACCGTTTTGATCTTCGACAACCGCCGCATGGCTGCCATCAGCCACCTTCAGCTTGCTCAGTACGGCAAGGATTACCGCACCAATGACGGTGTGGCTGTCGATTACATCGCCATGGCAAACGCGGTGGATGGCGTGCTTGCGCTTTCTGGCGGAAACAGCGCGGAAGATTTGAGTGACGCACTGGAAAAAGCCAGAGCACACACAGGTCTCAGCGTGGTGCATGTGCCGGTTTATTACGGAGAAGATCCGGCGGGTGGCATGGGCGCTTATGGCAATTGGAACGTTGGCAACTGGTGCGATGACGTTCAGAACAAATATTTGGAAATGAGCATTTAATCATGACAGATGCGAAGCTTCTTATTGATGGAAACTGGGTACCTGCCAGCAATGGCGACACCCGTGACGCGCATAGTCCGGTGACCGGCAAAACCATCGGCACCATTGCAGCCGCAAGCGCAGATGACATTGCCACAGCCCTGAAGCTGGCGAAGGACACGTTCCCGAAATGGGCTGCGGTTCCGGCATGGGAGCGCGCCAAGGTGCTGCGCAAGGCCGCTGATCTGATCCGCGAACGAACACAGGACATTGCCCGTGTGATGTCCCTTGAAACCGGCAAACCGCTGGCAGAGGCCATTGGAGAGACCGGAGCAGCAGCAGACCAGTTTGAATGGCAGGCAGAAGAAGCCAAGCGCATCTACGGCCAGACCATTCCGGGCCGCAATGCAGATGAACGCCTGACTGTAAACTACCAGCCAGTCGGTCCATCTTTGGCACTTTCCGCCTGGAACTTCCCAGCCTTACTGCCCGCCCGCAAAATTGCGGCAGCTCTGGCGGCAGGGTGCTCTGTCATTGCTCGTCCTGCTTCTGAAGCCGCCGGCCCATGCTTTGCCATTGGGCAGGCCCTAATGGATGCTGGCCTGATGCCGGGGGCTCTGGCTATTTTGACTGGCGACAGCCGCACGCTGGCTCCAGCGCTGATCAATGCACCAGAAATCCGCAAGGTGTCGCTGACCGGCTCTGTGCCCGTGGGCAAAGACGTGATGCGTCAGTGTGCAGATGGCATGAAGAAAGTCACCATGGAGCTGGGCGGTCATGCCCCTGTGGTCATCCATAAGGACTTTGACCCGATTGCAGCAGCCCAGAAACTGGCAGCCACAAAGTTCCGCAATTGCGGTCAGGTTTGCATATCTCCAAGCCGCTTCTACGTGCACTCTTCCATCGCGAAGGAGTTTGCCGAAGAGTTCGCCCGCTATGCCAAATCTCTCGTGGTTGGTGATGGATTGGAAGACGGTGTCAACACTGGACCACTTATCCGCCAGCGCGCGGTAGACCATGCATTGCGGCTGACAGAGAATGCCATCGCAAAAGGGGCTGACCTGCTGGCAGGTGGTAAGCAGCCGGAAAACCTGCCCGATGGCAGTTTCCTTGAGCCGACGGTTCTGATGAACGTGCCGGACGATGCCGCGATCATGATTGAGGAGCCTTTCGCTCCAGTCGCGCCGATCTCCACCTTTGATGATGTGGAAGACGTGATTGAACGAGCCAACAACACGCCGTTTGGTCTGGCAGCCTATGTGTTCTCCTACGACAGCGCATTGGCACTCAAAACCGCTGAACGACTGGAAGCTGGCATGGTTGGCATCAACGAGACGCTCCTTGCAACCGCAGAAGCACCGTTTGGCGGCAACAAGGAAAGTGGCTTTGGCCGTGAGGGTGGCTCGCTCGGCATCATGGATTACCTTGTTCCGAAATACACCCGCCACCTGCTAATCTCACGAGAGATCTGATGAGCAAAAAAGTACAGGGGCTGGAAAACGGCCTGACAAACTATGGCGACAAGGGCTTTGCCCGCTATTTGCGCCGTTCCTTCGCCAAGTCCATGGGCTACACGGATGCAAGTCTGGACAAGCCAATCGTCGGCATCTGTTACACCGAGAGCGGGTTCAACAACTGCCATAGACATTTTCCCGAGATGCTGGAAGCCATTAAACGCGGCGTGCTGGCCTCCGGCGCTCTGCCGGTGCCGTTCCCGATCATGTCTCTGGGTGAGGTGTTCCTGAGCCCAACCTCCATGGTCTATCGCAACCTGATGGCCATGGCAGTGGAAGAGATGATTACCGCACAGCCGATGGACTCCGTTGTGTTGATGGGGGGCTGTGACAAGACCGTTCCGGCCCTGTTGATGGGGGCAGCTTCCGC
>NZ_LMCJ01000021.1:221991-307407 GCF_001623085.1 Pseudovibrio sp. W74 | reverse complement strand
CCAGCCACCATGGTTGTGGCTGGCCCGATGATGACAGGGCGCCACAAAGGCGAGCGCCTCGGCGCTTGCACCGACTGCCGCCGTTTTTGGGCGCAATACCGCGCAGGCACGGTGGATGAGCCCGAGATCAATCAGATCGAAGGCCGATTGGCGACCACCGCCGGCACCTGCGCTGTGATGGGCACCGCCAGCTCCATGGCCGTGATTGCTGAAACTCTTGGCATGATCCTTCCGGGCTCAGCTGGCATCCCGGCAGTGCATGCTGATCGTCTGCGTAATTCAGAGGAGACTGGTGTTGTCGCCGCCAAAATGGCACTTTCTGAGAACGCTCTGACACCAGACAAAATCATGACCCGTGAAGCGGTCGAGAACGCTCTGCGCGTATTACTCGCCGTTTCCGGCTCGACCAACGCGATCATCCATCTGACGGCAATTGCCGGACGTCTTGGCATCGACATTTCACTGGACCGCATGAACCAGCTTTCTGATGAGACACCCGTGGTGGTGGACCTGAAGCCGGTTGGTCAGGGGTATATGGAAGATTTCCATTCCGCTGGCGGTCTGGATGGTGTTCTGGACGCGATCAAAGACAAAGTGCATCGCAGCCCGATCAACATTGAAGGCGTAAGCCTAGGGGATCGTCTGGATACACCAAAGGCTGATCCATTTGACCACAACGTGATCCGCACTGCTGACAATCCGGTTGACCCGCAAGGAGGCCTGATCGCACTGAGTGGCTCACTGGCACCAGAAGGCGCAATCCTGAAACGCGCTGCCGCAACGCCTGAACTGCTGGAGCATGAGGGCAGGGCGGTTGTGTTTACGTCTCTGGAAGACCTCGCCAATCGCATCGATGACCCTGATCTGGACATCAACGCCGATGACGTCATGATACTGCAAAACGCAGGCCCGCGCAGCCCATCTGGCATGCCAGAAGCAGGCTATTTGCCAATCCCGAAGAAGCTGGCCCGTGCTGGCGTGAAGGATATGGTGCGTATTTCGGATGCCCGCATGAGCGGCACAGCCTTCGGCACCATCGTGCTGCATGTAACGCCGGAAGCTGATCTGGGCGGGCCGCTGGCACTGGTGCAAAACGGCGATCGCATTCGCCTCTCTGCCAAGGCCAAAAGCATCAGCCTGTTGGTTTCAGAGGAAGAATTGGAACGTCGCCGCGCGGCCTTCACCTCACCAAACCCGGAACCAGCCCGCGGCTATAAGCAGCTTTACCACAACACGGTTTTGCCAGCGACCAAGGGATGCGATTTCGACTTTCTGCAGAAGGTCTGAGAGTATTTATAAACGCAAGTGGGCAGGGTTTCTCTGCTCACTCCTCAGCGCTAAGTTACGCAATTTCAGCTTGCTTTGAAATGCTGGCGATTGTGCGCAGATTACTCATTTCTGAGGAGGTTGGAGACCCACCAGACGGCAGGCGAACTCCCGGCAAAGTGCACACGTCCAGCATCTCTTTCACCACACCTCTGAACCGGATCCACTCCACCACATCCCCTGTGGCAAGGTTGATGACCTGCACTCCGCACCATGGGTCTGCATCGCGTTTCCTCAACTCCTCATCCAACGGCAGGCCTTTGAATGAACCGTCACGCGGCAGGGAGAGGCCAACGATGGCGTGGTTGTTGTGAAACGCCAGTCCGCGTGCGAACCCCGGCAGAAAACAGCGCGGCTGAAACGTGCCACTGGCAAGGTCAATAGTGCCAAGATAGCCCGTGCCTGAGTTAACCACCCACAGCTCACCCTTATGCCAACGCGGTGAATGCGGCATGGAGAGTTTTTCGGTAATGACCTCATTGCTGGCGATGTCAATCAGGCAGCCGCCTTCCTCCCGGCGATCCCGCCACCCGTTGATCACATCAGCCCGGCTGACCATGGTCACATAGGCTGGCTTACCATTCCTAAGCGCAATGCCATTCAGATGGCATCGATCCTCAGCAGCGTGTTTGGAGATGAAATCAGGGGTCCACCAAGGGGCAAACGAGTGGATGGGATGTAAGGTTGAGAGACAGGAGTACATGGTGTTTGCAAAGACGATACTGCCATCGTCCAGGGTCACGATGTCATGAATGTCCAGATCCCCCGTCGTGTGTGCTACACGAGGCACATAATACTTATCCGCGTCTCCCACACGCTGGTCTTGTTCCAGAATATTCTCAAACCGGATCACCTGATTGGCTGTACCGAGGATCAACCGTTGCGGTTCTGCCCAAAGGCCCATGGCGCGGCCCGTGCCGATGGCATGAAAATGAATACCACCACTGGGTTTGACACCCACCAGAAATAACTGCCCTGTTTGATAGGAGGAAATGGCAAGCGAGACCTGATTGGTGCTGAGCCAGATCGCCATGCCACGAGAGCACGAGATATCGTTGGGCTCCAACCGCGCCACTGGTTCTGCATTTTGCGCAGGGTTGTGTGTTGAACCAGCCATCTCATCCCCTTTTAGATTACGCTTGCAACAATCTGGGACTATAGGCCCATCCCGCAGGAGGGGCCTCAGCGAGTTATGAGGGCTCGATATCTACGAGGCTTAGAATTTGATCGTAAAATCTAACTCGATGACATGAATGGTCGCGTTGTCACCAAACTGGCCATTGTATTCTGCATTTACAAAAAGGTTGTCAGCAGCGCGGGCATCAAGGCCAACTTCCAGCTCAAATGCATCCTGCGAGATTGGTGCCCCATCCACTCCAAAGGCAGTGCTGCCCGCAAAGGCCAGCAAGGCCGAAGGATCAACATCTCCATAGGCGTGGCGCCAGCTGAGGGCTGCATTGACGTTGAACAAGTCATAGACGTTATAAGCACCCCGCACACCCAGATTGGTGAAGGTGCTATCAAAACTGCCGCCTTGTTTCGTCAAGGCCGCTGTTCCGCCATTCTCCGCAAAGCCGTCTGTGTGTACGTCGATATAGGAAACACCAAGGAAAGGCTCAAACGCGAACGCCTCCATAACAGGAAACTCATAGTTGGCTTCAGCATAAAACTGCCAACCACGGCCTTTATAGCTGCTGTGCTCACGCTCGTTGATGGTCGAGAAGTCCACCGTTCGCGACCCTTCAAGGAAGTGCCAGTTGTAAATACCCGCCAGAACAAAGCCGATATCTTTGGCCACAGTCTCTCCATAGATGCCGATGGTCCATGTTGTTGCGGAGCCGCTGGAGGAGCGCGCATCCTGTTTTACATTTGTGCGGCCATAACCACCCAGAACACCCGCGAGCGTTTCCTCGGCAAATTCCCGGTCATACCCAAAGAGCAAACCGCCCAAACTGTTATCCAATGACGCGGTATCACTGGTTCCAAACGTGTTGGACCATGCCCCGTAACCAATGCCCCAGAAGTCGTTTCGGCGATCTTCTTCCGGCTCTGTGGGATCTTCCGGAGCAAGCGCCGCTGTCACGGAACCAAGTGAGGCGTCTGCATTGCGGATACGGTTGTTGATCAAGGCCATCCGGCGATAATTGTTCTCAACCAATGCTCCCTGAATGGAGGCATAGATTTCACCGGAAAGATCATCATAAGCCGCCCGCGCTTCAGCTCCATTGGAAAGAGCAAGCACCGCTTGAGGCAAGGGCGCAGAAAGTGGCAAGCTGTCCAAGCCAACACACGCTGCCGAGCGTTGGTTTTCCGTATCTGCCAAACCGCAGAAGTTGCTGGCAAGTTCTGCCGCGCTGAGTGTGACCGTGGTTCCGCCGTAGTTCAACGTCCAGTCAATGAACAAGGTATCTTCCACACTGTCAAACGTTCCAGTGATACCGCCAGCCGCATCAACAATGGTAAAGGTACCAACAGGGGCAAACGTTGCTCCGCTGGTTCGCACTACACCGCCATTCAACGTGCCATCACCGGAAACATCCAATGTATCGCTTGCAGTCATTCCCGCATTGAACGTGACGATATAGGTCCCATTGGCATCATTTTGGAAGTCACCTGTGATATCTGTTTCCTGAACAACATCATCTCCCCCTGGAGAGAGAATACCAGCGTTGGTGAGTAAATTACCTGCACCCAGAATGATCTCATCCCCTGAGTTAAACCTTGCTCCACTCAGGTTGTTGAACGCGTTGGTGCCCGCATCTAAGTCGATGCCATTGGTTGACGTGAGCGTGCCTGAGTTGTTGATCGTGTCATCCCCAGTCCCGCCTTTAATGTCGTCAACAACGCCTGAGATTGCGTTGGTACCAGTCAGGGTAAACGTCGTGTCACCGACTGTCTGAATGTTAATGCCAAACGATTGTGCATTGATGGTGCTGTCTGTCAGGTTGACCTGAAAACTATTCGCCGGATTATTTCCGTCGGCAACCAATATCCCATCCGAGTTTGTACCATTAGCATTGATCGTTCCGCTGTGTGTTACAGTCGCGGTGTTCTCGGAGTACACCATGATACCATGCGCAGCGTTACCACCCGTAGTAATGGTCCCACTCTGATCAATCGTGACAGCTCCCACACCACGAGCGCGGGCAAAGATGCCATCTGCATTGGCTCCAGCCGTCATCAATGCTCCCACGTGCGTAATGTTAACATCACCTGTTCCATCAGAACGAGCAAACAGAGCTCCACTGGATCCACCTGAGGTCTCCACGTTGCCCGTCTGGGTTATCGTTATGGCACCAGTGCTGCTGGATTCAGTGGTCGCATAGATCCCTTCCGCATAATAGTTGCCTGTCGTGGTGATATCACCGGTATGCGTGATCGTAACTTCTTCTGAGAGAATAGATTCAATGCCCCGGCTGTAGTACCCGTCCGTGGTGATATCACCCGTAAAAGTGATAGTCGCAGTATCAGCAAATACAGCTCCGACCCCAGGCTCAAACATGCTTTCGTTCTTAGGGTTATTTCCGCTGTTAAACGTCTGACTATCGACATTCATCACCTGAACACCAGAGGAATACTGGCTCGTTGTCTGAATATCGCCAGAGTGCGTGATGGAAACATCCCCACCAATCGGCTCCACCTCAATAGCGTTCCGGCCATCCGTTATGATGCTGAAATCACCCGTATCGCTGTTGATGGTGATATCGCCATTGGAAACAACCAGGATACCTGGAAACGCGAAGGACGGAGCAATATTCGACGTCACGTTTTCAATGATAAAGTTGGTATAGACGCCCGCTCCCCCGTCGATATCAACCCCAACCGATAAGTCACCTGAACAGGTCACCGTCGATCCATTGATAGAGCACTGGGGTTGAGGCGACACAGATTGCGCGCGCGCTGGCATGATTGCCACACTCGGCAGCACAATGATGGCCGTAGATAGAAGAAGAGATTGATAGAGACCGCCGGTGTTCAACATCCGTGCAGGTCTGAAAGATGTGACGACGCCGCTCATTTAAAACCTCAAGCTACAAAACTAAGGCACTTAAATTTCTCGAGATACGCCGAGTACTGCTCTCTCTTCTGACAATGTGCAGGTTTGTCAGGTAGATACGCGTTAACAGAAGGGGCTGGCCTGCGAATGGTTTTCCATCAACGCAGACCGTTCGATTCCATCAACAAAGAGATAGGGGCAAACCTTAACGGGGCACTCTTTTGTCACAAGCTTTGAAAAGTGAGGGCACTGGTTCAACTGGACTCAACTGACGAGGCGCAAAAGAGATTCATGGCGGAGTCAAGTTGTAGAACTTACTGTCATGCCTATGTGCTGCGCATATTTGTGGAGGTTCGATAAACCCACAGAGGCAGTACAATACATAATTTGTAGGCAGCCCATATTTCTTAACCTACTGTATATGCGTGGGTTTTCATCGTAACAGTGGAAAGCCACCTAAACTCACATCACATATCAGTGAAGGTGCCTAATCAAAACAATCGATAAGGCATTCGTTAACTCCTCTTCAGCTAGGGGATCTCCCTTATATTTGCTTAGGGGAGAGCATCATGTCATTTCTAGGGAGAGTTGTAGGCCATGTGTCTGCTGCCATTGTATTGGGGCTGACCTCATTTCCCCTGAGTGCTGCAGACATCAATTCACTCAAAGAGCAATATCGCAGACCGCTGGAGATCCCGTTTCCAGAGAGCGCGCCGTATTCTCCGCAGATGGCGACCCTCGGCAAGATGCTGTTCTTCGATCCGCGCTTGTCTGGCAATAAAAACATCAACTGCGTCAGCTGCCATAACCCATCTTTTGGCTACGAGGTGCCTGTTCCGACCGCCGTTGGGTCTGCCAACACCTTGCTTGGGCGTCAGGCTCCAACAATCCTCAACGCCGCGTGGGTTGCTCCAATGTTTTGGGATGGCCGTGCCGAGACGCTGGAAGAGCAGGCCGCCGGACCGATCACCAACCCGGAAGAGATGGACGGCAAGTTTGAAGCCATCGTCGAAATTCTGGATGAGATTCCCGGTTACAACAAATGGTTTGGCCTCGTCTTCCCGCAGGATGGCATCACACGCGACACTGTGCTGACCGCAATCGCCACGTATGAGCGCACGGTTGTTTCCGGTTGGTCCCCGTTTGACCGCTGGGTTGAGGGTGACGAGGGCGCGATCTCAACCTCTGCGAAACGCGGGTTTGAGCTGTTTAACGGCAAAGGCAATTGCGCGCCTTGCCATACTGGTTGGAACTTCACCAACAATAAGTTTCATGACATTGGCACACCGACCGAAGACATTGGCCGCGGGCTTTATGAGGAAGACAATCCCAAAGCTCAGTTTGCTTTCAAAACTCCGGGCCTGCGCAACCTGACCTACCGTGCGCCATTCACCCATAACGGCAGTATTCCTGATCTGGAAACCATGATCGCGCATTACAATGCTGGCGGCATAGAGCGTCCATCCCGATCCGAGCATGTACGTCCGCTTGAGCTGTCTGAACGGGAAGTTCAGGACCTCAAGGCATTCCTTGTTTCGCTCACCGCCGAGCGGACTGAAACACCAATGCCAACGCTGCCAAACTAAGGGCCGGATCCATGACTATTCGCAGTAAAATCTTCATTCCGATCCTGAGCCTCATCATCGTCGCTATGGCGCTGATGGCATTCCTCGTCTGGCAGGCAGCCGAAGGCCGTGAAAACCTTGGCCGTGTAACGCTGAAAGCGCTGGAAGCACAGCGCCTTTCCTTCACCATCGTCAACGACTTCGAACACGCCAAAGAAGTTGTCGATACAGCTCTGGCCATGACCACCTTCATCGAGCCCGAAGAGTTTCGCCGCGAGTTCAAAGACATCAACGCGTCTTTGGGTATGGACATTGAGGAGACGCTAGAGGTCGCGCTCAATAACGAAATGCGGCAGGCCGTTGTCTCAGCGCAGACCAGCTTTAAAAACTGGAGTAAAGACGCCGCTATTTTGCTGGGTGTTACTCCGTCGCGCATGATCCCGACCAAAGAGAAGATCGAGCGTCACAATCAGGCACTTCGGGCTTCCATCAACGCAATTGTATCGTCTACAGTTACCGCCAGCCAGTCAGCTTTGGCGCAGGCCAATGCAGAGGCACGACGGCTGAACATCATCTCTCTCAGCTTTGCATTGATCGCAGGTCTTGGCGGTCTTGGTTTTGCTCTCTGGCTGGCTAACAGCCTCAGCAAACCAATCGTTTCGCTCACTTCCAAGATGGATGAGCTTGCCTCCGGCGCGGTTGATGTTGACCTCAATCTGGCTGCCCGCAAAGACGAAATCGGCAAGATGCAGGATGCGGTCATGGTGTTCCGCGAAAATGCCATCGCCCGCCGCGAGTTGGAAGAACGTGCAAAGGCCGAACGCTCCCGCGAACAATCTCGCCAACAGCAAAAAGAAAAGGTTGTCGAACAGTTCCGCGTGGTATTGGAACGCAATGTATCCATGCTCTCCAACCAGTCTATGGAAATGCGCAGCTCTTCTGAGCGCCTGTTCGATGTTGCCAATCAGGCAACCCAGCAGGCCAACAGCGCGGGGGAAGCCTCTGCCAGCGCATCGCAAAACGTAGAGACCGTTGCAGCTGCTGCAGAAGAGCTTTCTGTTTCCATCCAGAAGATTTCTAGCCAATCCACACGCGCTAATACGCTAGTGACGTCTACCTCTGAAATCGCCCAGACCACGGACAACGAAGTCATTGCACTTGCAAAGTCCGCTGAGCAGATTGGAACTGTCCTCAACCTCATTCGTGACATTGCCGAGCAAACCAACTTGCTGGCCCTCAACGCAACCATTGAAGCTGCGCGGGCAGGGGATGCTGGCAAAGGCTTTGCGGTGGTGGCAACAGAGGTGAAAACTCTGGCAAGCCAGACAGCACACGCCACCGAGGAGATCTCAGCGCAGATCAACGACATTCAGAGTTCAACCCGCAGCACCGTAGAAGCCATTGGCTCCATCACAGCGGCGGTGAAAGAAATCAGCGAGCTGACATCCTCCATCTCTGACGCCGTTGAACAACAACAAATGGCAACCGCAGAAATTGCCGAGGCTGTTCAGGCTGCCTCCGACGGAACAGCACTAGCCGCCAGCAACGTTGTCTCCGTCAGCGGCGCTATCAACGAGACAACTACAGAAGCGGGAGCTGCCAACCAGTCCTCAGCCCTGCTGGAACAGGTCACCAACGACCTCTCCGCCGAAGTAGACACCTTCCTCACCCGCATCGCAGAAGAAGACACTCTGCAGGCAGCGAGAGCTTAAGTGAATTAAAATACCCCTGAAATCTTAACCCAGCTTTCCGAGGTATTTTATTGATCATCAACTTTAGTTTGCTAACGGATTGCGTTTAAAGCTTTCCCAAACCCTTGCAATGGAATGTCGACTATCTGCTCTTTTCCCGGGGAAGGCGCAAATTTGATCATCAACTTACTTCCCTTGCTCCAACTTCTTAACAGATCGGCATTGAGCTGCTTAGAGCTGAAGCAGCCACGCGCATCGCATGTATTGATCGGCAAAGTTTCCTGAAGTTTTTCATCTAAGAACAACTGCCAGCCTGCACTCAAGTGAATACCTAAAGGCCCCTGAATCAATAGGTATGGCTTACGATTGCTTGGCGGTGCAACGACCTCAAACTTGAAGAGAAGCTTCTTTGATTTCTTTAAGGATATGGTTTGGACAGCCACGCACCGCAGCCCTGAAGCCTCTCGCGAAACACCTTCACATTTTGTCTGCCAAAATGACGCGCCTGCAGTTGCATCCTGTACGAACCCAGGCGTCATAACTAAGCTACAAGCTAAAAATACCAAAGTTTGAACCCGTACTCGTCTCGCAAACTTATAGGCACTTCCAAACAAACCCATCACCATTTGTAACTGACCCCTGCATGGAGTTGTCCAGACTGTGCTGCACCTGTCGTGATGTAGCTTGCATTGATCTGCGCATTCAGATTGTCAGACAAAGACATGTCTATCCCGAGAGAACCTTCAAAGGCGTTGCGTCCGGATGTTGCAGCAGCAACATCCCATGAAAGACTTCCCAGAGAACTCTTTACCGTTGGAGTATGAGCATTTCCGAAGCCATGCAGCCAAAACGCTCCAGCATTAATATTCAGAAGCGTCTCACCAAGCTCAAACTCACCACCGATTTTTACTCCGAACTTCGTTGAACCAGAGAAACCTTCGAAGGCCTCTTGCTGCAAAGTCACCACTGCTTCACCGCTCTCTTGGAACTTTTTGCGTTTCGCAAACTCTGCACGCAACCCAACGAGTGGTGAGAGATAGAAGGAGTTTGCCGAAGTTTTCGACATCCAGTCAGAAGCCAAATCAACTTCATGTCCTAGCTCAATATCTGCATATGCTGTATATCCAGATGACTTCCCGCTTAGATCATATGATTGGTTCGATAATCGAACCGAACGATCTGCCTCAAAGTTATCCCAGGACACACCTGTCAACACAGTCGCGTAAGTAGAGTCTTGAAGGAACTTTAAATAACCATATCCGTAATAAGACTCTGTTTTGCCCGATCCGTCAGACTTCCCATCAACTGTGTTTGACGAAATCCCGGTTCCGAGCCCTGCAAGTACGTTTTCCGACAGCGGCATGTCGAGACCAAAGAGGAAGCCGCCAGATCTGGATGTAAAACCGTTTGCATATTGATCAGCATCTACTTCAGCATATTCCCCCATAGACCGGGCCCATAAGCCAAACTGACGGCCCCCTTCCACTTGGGAAGGTACCGCATTTTCAAGCACAGCTGTATGCTGCAAGATGCTGTCACGCACCAATCGATTAGCAAATCGTGCACCTGAAATTGATGATGCGTAGATGCTTCCAGAGACTTGCAGAAGTGTATCACTCGTCTGAGAAGCATTTAAACCCAGTAGCCCATTGTACAAACTATCAAGATCAGCATTACCAGTACTCAAACCACTTTGAGCACGCCGTCCATCAAGTGCGTTAGCAACGGCCACAGCATCAAGCTTTCCCGTCCCCTGAGCAAGTTGTGCATAGCTATTTGCAGCAACGTAAACAGTGACGTCGTTTTCATTGTAAACGACATCTAGGCGCCTGTTTTCATTAAGCCCGTTTGTAGGCTGTTTCACCAGTGCATACGCCCCATCAACGCCGCCTTCCGCAGTCACTATACTAAATGAAGTACCAATCTTTGGCGTATAAGTATTCGTCGCAGCCCCAGTAATACCACGCAGTTTCAAATCCAGCGTTCCGCCTGCTGTGTATACACTGTTAGCGCCAGTCAACACCAATCGATCATAGCTGCCCGCACCTGCTCCCGTGCCAGTCCCATCAATTTCAGCAAGGAACGTACTACTTCCATTTTGTGTTACATTCCCATTCACAACCATTGTGCCTGGAGAGTTACCAGGAGAGATTGTTCCACTGATGTCAAGATCACCCTTAACCGATCCAGAACCTGTAAGAACTGCTCCATCTGCAACCATCAACTTGCTGTCGCCGACATCTAAGTTAGAGCCCGAGGCAAGATGAACTTCGCCATCTTGAACATTGAAACCACCATTGAGCTGGTTTTGGTGTCCGGTAAATGTCATTTTACCAGAACCTTTCTTATTCAATGCGCCTGTCCCACTAACTTTTCCAGTTAGAGAAATGTCGTTTCCGTCTGTATCGAAGGTTCCCCCGTCTTCAGCAACATTGAAGTCAACATTCAATGCTCCGCCCGTTGAGACTTTCAATGTCCCCCCCTTGAATGTAGAGGTTACTTTGCCTTCGTTAAGGTCGTCTGTTGAGTAGCTGTCCTGAGCTGTATCAATATCACCGAGGATATCAGCGTCATCTTCAATGACTTTCAGCGCATCATCGATATCAGTTCCAAAGATCAATGAATAAGTGAAAGTAACAGTCTCGCCTGCCAATACGCTTGCCCAATAAAAACCAAGACCGATTGTATCATCACTACTAGAATATTTACCTGCATTACCACCATTGTAGTAAACTAAGCCGGAATCAGACCACGGCCTGCCAATACCTGCGCCAGAATTATCATGCCCTGTCACGAGCCCGATAATAGACTTAGAAGCAAGCGCTTCTGAATAGACAAAGTTATAGTCTTCTTCATTGATTACATAGTTGTTTGTGGTTGAAGTGTCACCAGCTTGCTGAACTACATCTGGGTCGGTGAACACTCCATAATAGACATCCGCCATATCTATATTTGCAGTCATCGAGATAGTCACACTGACGTGCTTATCATCATCGTTGAATGCAATGTCCTGCTCTAAGGCAGTATCTGTATTTGCGTAATTGAAGACAACACGATTGTCAGTTGTTCTGCCGTTGTATTCTATGCCGCTATAGTCCGCTAACGTACCAGGTTCCACGCTCGGAGAAGTATTGTTGGACGTAACTCGAGAAAACTCATTGTACTGTACATCATATCCATAATAGGGACTGCCTGGCGTAAGATAATCGTAGGCATCATTAAAGGTGCCTGTGCCCGTTTCATCATATTGGATTCCCGGTTTGACATTGCTCCCATATCCGAGCGTGCCATTTTCACTCACACCAAATTTGATGTAGTTCCCTTCGAAAATCATGGATCCCGCAGCTAAGGCAGAGTTTTGCGTATCAGCGTATGCGACCGCGCTTAATAGTATGGTCGTCGTGAGCAATAAGTTCTTGAAAAGCATCGAAAGACTCTGATTTTAAACTAGGCATTTTTACGTTAATCAGAACCTATGCACTCATAAATTGCATAGCAATACCTCAAACCAACGTTGCACGGCCTCAGGTATCTCAATCCTAGAGATATCTTCAACACGTCATGTGCGATGAAGAATTATCGATAAAAATAAATTTAAATAAATATTTATTAGATTAATTATTTCAGCACATTAATTCGATGCAGGTTGCATTAATGAAAGTTCTAACAATCACTTCTCGTTACCTGGCTACCCCAATTATTTTCTATCAGGAATTTGGGGGTAAATAGAATAAAAAGTCTACAAACTTCATTTGGCAAGTGATGTTTTCTTAGGCAACCACCTCTCCCACCATTACTACCTTCGGCTGATTGGCACCAAAACTCAAATTCCACCTGTGTTACAAATCCGTACAATTTTTGGGTTGCGTGATTTTCATATTAGAATATTAGAAAGTAATAATTAACAAGTCACAGCAGAGGTGGTCCTGTGACCCATCACAATGCGCCAAACAAAGATCTGCCTTTGGAAGACACGGGCATTTCGTCTATTTTGGGTAATGCTCGCAAGGGTTTGCCATTCAAGCGGATTATTCTGCTTGTTCCTGTCTTCATTGCTATCATGTTCACCGGTGGTGTCATGGGCATGTACTTCCAACCTGCTGGCCTACGCCTGTTTTATGAGATGACAGGGCTGGAGCCGGGCGGCGGAAGCAATCAGAAAATTGCCGTTCCAATCAACACGACAGTGACCAAGGAAGACATCAAAGCGCTGGAAGCTGGTGCTGTGGTGGCGCTTGGTAAGCTGATCCCGCGGGACGGCGTTTCTACCATAGCCTTGCCATTCGGAGCAGGGGATGCCCGCATTGCGGAGTTGCCAATCTCAGTCGGCGATTGGGTTGAGACAGGCACTGTGCTCGCCTTGTTGGACAATCGCCCTTCACTGGAAGCCAGTGTTGAGGCAGCCAAGGCGGAAATAGCGGTTTCTGAAGCTTCCCTCCGGCAGGTCCAGCTCTCTATCACAGCCAGTCAGGTGGAGAACGAAGCCGATCTTAACCGTTCCAAAACCAACGCGGATCTGTCTCAGGCGGAACTGGAGCGCACCAAGTCTCTGTTTGCCCGTAAGGTGGTTACACAAGCGCAACTGGACCGCGCAGAAGCTGAAGCCGAAAGCGCTTTACTGGATGTAGCTCGCAAGGTGGCAACCCTGCAGCGCTACAGTGGTTCAGCCGATCTCTCTCAGGCGGATGTAGAACTCGCCAAACGCAAGTTACAATCAGCTGCAATCGCTTTGCGCACCGCTGAAGTAGACCTCGAAAAATCTGTTGTCCGTGCGCCGTTTGATGGCACCGTGCTGGATCTGCTGGTGCAACCCGGTGAGCGTCCATCTTCTGCAGGCCTCATTGAGTTTGGTAACACCCGCGAAATGACTGCGGAAATGGAGATTTACCAGAACCAGATTGGCCGTCTGAACATCGGCGATGCTGTCATCTTACGCGCAGAAGCTTTGACGCAGGAACTGCGCGGAACGCTGACAGAGATCGGGCTGATCGTCGGACGACAAAACATCATTAGCGTAGACCCCGCCGCAAACACGGATGCCCGTGTGGTGACAGTCGTTGTGACGTTGGACGAGACATCATCTGAACTGGCGGCGAACCTCACCAACCTGGAAATCCTCGGATACTTTCAGCCAGCAAACGATGAGGCAGCGAAGTGACTCGTTTTCTCACATGGATGCTGGGCCGATTGCCTATTGGCTGGTTGCAGTTGACGCACAACAAAGGACGCTTTGCCGCCGCACTGGCTGGGGTGGCTTTTGCCAACGTGTTGGTGTTCGTGCAGCTCGGCATGATGGGGGCTCTGACTGGCTCCACTTTGCAGCCCTATGAGCTGTTTGAGGCGGACATTCTGATTTCCGCATCTGATGCAAAATCCCTCACCGAAGGCGGCAATGTTGCTCGTGTGCACATGCTGCAAGCGTTGACCCTGCCGGAGGTCGCAGCAGCAGCTCCTGTTTACATTGCCAAGGTGGACTGGCGCGTACAGAAAGACCAGATCGCTGGTCTGCAACTGGTTGGGCTTCCCATTGAGGCCATTGACTTCATGGCTCCTGTGCTGCGCCCTCAGTTTTTGCAGCTGGCTTTGCCCGATACTGCACTGGTGGACCGCAAAACACGTGGTGGAACAGAGGAGTTCTTTAACTCCCTCTCACCGGAAACACCTGCTGTGTTTGAAATGAACAACAGGCAGATCAAACTGATCGGCACCTTGCAGATTGGCGCTGGGTTTAGTGCCGATGGCAATCTGGTGATGTCTGACCAGAGCGTCTTGCGGCTCTCACCCTCCCGCAGTTCCGGTGCGCCAGACCACATCTTGCTGAAGGTGCAAGAAGGCGCTTCTGTTGAGCGAGCGGTTGAACTGCTGAAGCAGGTATTGCCTACAGATACCCTAAAAATTCGCAGCTTTGCCAAAGCAGCATCCGACGAACAAGCCTACCAAACCTCAGAAAAGCCAGTGGGCATCATCTTCGGGTTTGGCACCATCATCGGCGTGCTGGTGGGCATTGTCATCGTGTATCAGGTTCTCAGCACAGATGTGGCCGATCACCTGAAGGAGTATGCAACCTTCAAGGCGATGGGGTTTAGTCAAGGGTTCTTCCTCAGCATCATCTTTGAGGAAGCCATGGTCCTTGCAGTGCTTGGGTTCTTCCCCGGGGTGTTTGCTGCCATGGGCATTTACAAAATGCTGGCATTGAAATCCGGTCTGCCTGTGGGGCTCACTCTGGCGCGGGCACTCATTGTATTCCTTGGCACGTTGGCCGCCTGTGCACTTTCTGGAACCATTGCAACGCGTCGATTGGCTCATGCTGATCCAGCTGACCTGTTCTAGGAGGGTCTGATGATGACATACACACCACATGCTCCAATCAGCGTCTCCGGTCTCAACCATTGGTTTGGCGAGGGGGAAGCCCGCAAACAAGCTATATTCGACGTTAACTTCGAGATCGAAAAAGGTAGTTTGACCGTGCTGATGGGGCCGTCCGGGTCCGGTAAAACCACGCTATTGACGCTCATGGGTTGCCTACGTGATGTACAGAAAGGCCAACTCGCCTTACTGGGACATGAACTGCACAGTGCAGACGAGACGATGAAGATCATGTTGCGGCGACGCCTTGGCTTTATCTTTCAGGCGCATAATTTGCACGAAAGCCTGACGGCGACCCAGAACGTACTGATGGGGTTGCAGGTTCACCAAAACGGCGTGAAGGCAACCGTTGATGCGGCACAGCAGGAGAAGGCTGCACGGCATATGCTCAGCATTCTGGGCCTGGAAGATCGCAGTGATTATCTGCCCGCCCACCTTTCCGGCGGACAAAAACAACGCGTTGCTATCGCGCGCGCACTGGTTTCCTCACCAGATATCATCTTTGCAGATGAGCCGACGGCTGCTCTGGACAAGGACACCGGGCTAACAGTGGTCAAGCTGCTCAAAGAGCTGGGAGAGAAGCGTGGCATCACCACGGTGATGGTCACTCATGACAACCGTATCCTGCGATTGGCGGATCGTATTCTGACCATGGATGAGGGGCATCTGGTTGAGGAAGCTGTGCCTGCATGATCTCTCAAACGAATACATGCAAGCGCCCGTTACACCTTGCGACAAACTATTACAACATTCCCGTTGAAGCGATAGTTGGCTCAACTATTCTAACCTCTAGCAAGCTCAAATTATTCTTATACGGGTATATACATAACTAGACTATGCAAAGACAAGAAATAGACAATGGCCGCTAATGCGATGCCAGAAGATTTATTTCAGATAGAACAATCAAAACAAAAACACCCCCATCAAATACTAGGCAATCACCAAACACGGAGAAATCCATGCGTAAACTATTGATCACTGCGCTGGTCGCTATGACTGCAACTTCAGCTTTTGCGGCAGACACAACCAAAGACGACGTCGTAGAAGCCCGCCGCGCTTACTTTACTCTGCTTGGGCATGATATGGGCGCTCTGGCAGCCATGGCAAAAAGCGAAGTTGAGTACAGTGCTGAGAAAGCAAAAGCGGCTTCTGGCAACATGATGACTGTTGCCAGCTACAATGCAGCTGGCCTGTACACTCCTGGCACATCCAACGCCGACCTGCCGGGAAAAACCCGCGCCCTTCCGGTGATCTGGGAAGACATGGCTGGCTATCAGGCCAAGGGAAAAGAATTCTATCAGGCACTTGTTGCATTGAATGATGTCGCTGGCGAAGGTCGTCCTGCATTGGGCAAAGCACTCGGCAAACTTGGCGGCACCTGCAAAGGCTGCCACAAAGAATTCCGCGCGAAGGACTTCTAAAAATGACGGTTGCGAGCGCTGATCATTCTTTGGAAACGCAGAAGAAAACAGGGGCCTCTGTTTGGGACCTGCCACTGCGCCTGTTCCATTGGCTTTTCGCAGGCTGCGTTGCCGCCGCGTGGGGTTTGGGCAAGTTTGGGCCAGACGTGATGACGCTGCACTTCTGGTTTGGCTATGCAGTGCTCGCCCTCATTGTGTTCCGACTGGTCTGGGGGTTCATTGGCTCAGAGACAGCTCGTTTCTCAAGCTTTGTTTACAGCCCCAAAACGCTGTTCTCCTACATCGCAAAACTGCCAAAACGGCAGGCAAGCAACTGGAAGGGACATAACCCGCTTGGCGGCCTGTTCGTTTTCCTTTTGCTTGGAGTGATTGGAGCGCAGGCGGCACTGGGACTGTTCGCAGATCCGGAGGACTACATCAATGTTGGGCCATTGGCCTCGTGGGCGGGGATAGACAGCGCCCGCACTGCATTGGCGTGGCATGGCATATTAGCCCGTGCAACGCTCATTCTGGTGGTTCTGCACGTGGCAGCGATCTTCTTCTACCGTTTGTGGAAGCGGGAAGATCTTGTCACCCCAATGATCACAGGCTATCGAAAAGCCAAGTGATCTTCGCAATAAATCAGACCGGGGCAGCAACATCTGCTCCGGCTTTTCTTTGCCTAAGAGGTTTCAGTTTCCCGCGCTTTAGCCGTCCGTTTGATCGGCGGTTCCTCAATCGGGTTATTGTCTATCATCCAGGGTTTGTAGCTGATCTCCGGATTGTTCGCCCGCTTAAGCACACTCGGATGAACGTGCGGCTGCCCGCGTTCTCGTGCGTTCAGATCCAACCGCGGCCACATTCTTTGCTTCACTTTGTAGATGTACTCAAAGATGCCTTCACGCGGATTATGGATCGTGCCTGTCTCATCCGGATTTAATTTGGCAACCAGCGCTTTGCGACTGCTTTCATGAATACGCAAGCCGTTCCGTTCTGCGTGCTCCAGCATCCAATTGAATGTGATGTCTGAAAGTCGGGAATCCTCATAGCCACCGCCAATATCAGTGTGCACACCTGCAAACCAGGTTTGCTGCATGATCTGGTTTGGCGCGGTACTCTCATTCCACAGGACAGGATGGAACACCTCACGCTCATCATCAATGGATAGGGCGTGGTAAGCATTCTTCACGGCTGCAGGCAATGTCAGGTCATGGAACTCATGTTTGAAGCCGGGGAGCTTGTTGATGGCAGCTGAAAGAGGCTTCCATGGCAGGCCAAGCGCTGCGACCGTATCCCACACGCCGATAAACTCAACATCTGCCCACATATTGTGGTGCTTTTCGCGAAATTCCTGTGCTTTGGCTTTTCGCGCATGACAATCACTGATCTGGTAAATCTTGTAAGCTTTGGCGATCAGTTCTGGTCGGGATTTGGGTAGGATGCCGAACATCTCGATGAAACCTGCAAGGCTGCGCACGGTGGTGGCGCCGCGGCTGAAGCCGAACAGGTAGATCTTATCCTTGGCCTGATAATTCTCGAAGATGAACTGATAGCATTCCATCAGGTTCTTGCTGATGCCAAGCCCGGTGGCATTGCCCAGTAAACGCGTAACACGAGAGCGGTGCGCTTTCGTGCCCAATCCGCGATCATAAAACAGCACTTGCCGTTTGGTTCTGTTTTCGCAAATCCTGAAGAGCTTATAGACGTTCGTGTCCGGACCTTCGCCACCCTCTTGACCGGTTCCGTCTGAAAACACCACTATGTTCTTCGCCATGGCCTACCTCCCAAAACTGCAGTGTCACTTAAACTTAATCAGCAAATACAGGTAAGTACAGCTTATACGGGTATCTACACCTCATGCACCCCACACATTCTCATGAGCCAGACAAAAAGAAACCCGGAGAGGGGGATCTCCGGGCTTCTGTTTTAGAAGAGAGGGTTCGGATGGAGGTGGCTGTCCTAGCCCTTATGCTTCTGGCAAAAAGGCCAGCCCCTCTTCTTTGAGGTGGATGAAGGCTTCTGCGCCTGTTGGAATAACCGTTGCACTCAGATTGTGATCAATGGCGAACAGCTTGCCAAATCCGGTGTTGAGGGAGTACTGGATCTGGTTGCCGAGATAAGCTGCGTAAGCAATGCTCGCAGCGATGCCATTGGCCCCATCTTGTGTAACGGTGATGCCTTCTGGACGGATCGCCAGCTTACCGTGCTGACACGCCGGACCAGAGTAAGGCAGAACAACAGAGGCCCCACCAACTTTCAGTGAAACTGTGCCTTCACTGAAACCTGCAATCTCACAATCCACCACGTTTGCATCACCAATAAAGTCCGCAATAAACGCGGAATTCGGCTGGTTGTAGAGCTCACGCGGCGTACCCGACTGTGCAATCTCCGCTTTGTTCATCACGATGATGCGGTCAGAAACAGCCATCGCTTCTTCCTGATCATGCGTCACATAGACAGCGGTCAGGCCAAGCTTTTGCTGGATTTCGCGGATCTCTTCGCGCACGTGACGACGCAGTTTCGCATCAAGGTTGGAAAGCGGCTCGTCAAGCAACAGCACTTCCGGCTCCAGCACCACAGCGCGAGCAACTGCCACACGCTGCTGCTGACCACCGGAAAGCTCACTTGGCAGGCGCTCGCCGTACCCAGCCAGACCAACCATCGCCAAGCCTTCTTCTGCTTTTGCTTTGGCTTCCTTGGCAGGCACCTTGTTGACGCGCAGACCGTAGGACACGTTGTCGACCACACTCATATGCGGAAAGAGCGCGTAGGACTGGAACACCATGGACACATTGCGGTACGTTGCGGTCAGGTGAGTGACATCCTTACCACCGATGTAGATGGTGCCTTCAGTTGCGGCTTCCAACCCGGCGATGAGACGTAGGGTGGTGGTTTTGCCGCAACCACTTGGGCCCAGCAGAGTGACAAGCTCGCCCTGCTGGATTTCCAGATTGAGAGGCTTCAGCGCGGTGACAGAACCGTATTTTTTGACGACATCCCGGAACTGTACAGAGCCTGCTTTTTGCATAATAGACATGATTTACTCCAGAAACTCTAGGATTAAGCTGAAGCCAGCTCTTTGTTTTTGTTTGAGGTTTGCAGACGGTTCTGACGACGCAACTTGCGCTGCCCAATGACGACCTGCAGCAGTAGGATTGCCACGAGCATGGTGATGATCAGCACAGAGGAGTACGCAATCGCGATACCGTACTCGCCATGTTCAACACGGCCCACGATGAACGAGGTTGCCATGTTGTGGCGCGCACTCACCAGGAAGATCACCGCACTCACAGACGTGATGGCACGAACGAAGCTGTAAGCCAGAGCTGCGAGGATTGCTGGTCCCATCAAAGGCAGGATCACCTTGCGAACAGTGGTGAAGCTATTAGCACCAAGCGTGATGGAGGCTTCATCAAGGCTCTTATCCAGCTGGGACATAGCCGCGATACCACCGCGCACACCCACAGGCATGTTGCGGAATACGAACACGATGATCAGGATGATACTGGTGCCAGTCAGCTCAATTGGTGGTGTGTTGAAGGCCATGATGTAAGCCACACCAATCACAGTGCCCGGAATTGCAAAGCTGAGCATTGTGCTGAACTCAAACAGGTTCTTGCCAGCAAACTTCTGACGCACCAGCAGGTAGGCAGTGAGCAAACCAACGACAGCGGTGAGTGGAGCCGCGATGGTGGAGATGGTGAGCGTGGTGAAGTAACTGTCCCACGCCACACCCGTCCAGCGGATACCGTTGTTGAAGCTGACAGAGAATGCCCGAATGTAGTGATCCAGCGTGAAGGTGTTATCATAACCCCAAAGCTTCACGAAGCTGCCGAATACGATCATGGAATAGACAACAGCTGTGAACGCTGCCCATGGCAATGCAAAGCCGTAGCATGTCCATTTAAGCGCAGAGTTCAGCGGTGAATGCTGGCCGGAGTCAGCCTTGCCTGTCACAGTCGCATAGGATTTTTTGCCAAGCCACAAGCGCTGCGCCACAAAGGCAGACAGGGTGAGCATGAGCAAGACGACAGCCAGAACAGCCGCTCTGGATGGATCAGCCACAGCACCGACAATGGCAAAGTAGATCTCGGTCGACAGGACGTTGAAGTTGCCACCCAGCACCAACGGGTTGCCAAAGTCGGCGATACTTTCAATGAAGCCAAGCAAGAAGGCATTTGCCAGACCCGGACGCATCAGAGGCCATGTGACGTTCTTGAAGGTCTGCCACTGAGTAGCGTTGAGGGTTTGAGAGGCTTCTTCCATGGAAGGGCTGACGCCCTCAACCACACCGATGAGTACAAGGAAGGCAATCGGCGTAAAGGAAAGCAGCTGCGCGAGATAAATGCCGGAGAAACCGTAGAGCCAACGGCTTTTCGAGATGTCAAAAACATCATGCAGCACATCTGTCACTACACCAGCGCGGCCGAACATGAGGATCAGCGCCAGACCAATCACAAAGGGAGGAGTGATGATTGGAATAATGGTGAGAATGCGCAGCAGTTTTTTCGCAGGAAACGCGGTTTTGGTCGCGACCAGCGCAAAGGCAAGGCCGAGGAGGGTTGTACCAGCACCGGTGAGCACTGCGAGGAAAACAGAGTTCCAGGCTGGACCACAGGTTTTGCCGCCAGCAAGGCAGGCAAGGCTCCAGATATCACTGGAGAAGAAGCGTGTGAAGAACAAGGCAATATCAATGCCTCCATCACTTGCTTCAAACGCGCGGATCAGGATCTGGGAGACCGGGTAGAAAACGAAGGTAATCACCAGAGCAATAATGAGGCCGATGCTGCCAACGATGAACGCATCACCACGGCCCTGACCAAGACCTGAAATGCTGGTGGTGAGGATAAAGAGGAGAGCCCCGGCGGTTATCATCGCCCCAGATCCGAAGCCAACCTGACCTGCTGCAGCTGAGCCGAAGTTGAGAGTATCAATGAACAGCTCTGGTCCGACTCTGCCAATTGCAAAGCCCTGCGCAAACAACAGAGCAAGGCCTGTCATAGACAGAATAACAAGGGCCTTTGCCCGGGTGCGTTCGTCTTTCAGCAAAGCAAACGACAGACCGATGCCGACGAATGCCAATGCTAATGGAACAAACCACCAGCGGCCATAAAGCAGAGCTTGGAAGAGGGCAGGTGCGGCGTCTTCGCTAAGGAATTCGCTGAACAACCAGCTAAAAGACCAAAAGCCGCTTTCTACTGAGTACCAGGGAAATATGCAAAATCCCACTATTCCGGCAGCGAGCCAGAGCGCAATTGTCTTTCGCATGATGTTGATCCGAGAGTTTTGTATTGGCGCAAGCGCGAATACGATGCAACGCATATGGGGTGAAGGGCGGACAGAGAATAAGTCCGCCCTTCAACGCTCGATTTACTTAGTGAGAAGCGTTTTTAACTTCTTCGTTCCAGCGCTTCAGCAGGCGCTCACGAGTGGAACGCTCGCCATATGTTGCAAAGTCGTAGTCGATCAGCTTGATGCTTGCCAGATCTGGAGACTCTGGAGCAACGGATGCTTTGGAGTTGGAAGGAACCTGGAAGGACTTCACTTCAACAGAACGGGATTGAACGTCTGGACGCAGAGCGTATTCAACGAACTGCTTCGCCAGTTCAGGGTGCTTTGCACCTTTGATCACGCTCACAGCGCCAACTTCGTAACCAGTACCTTCACAAGGCGCTACGATCTTCAGCGGGAATCCGGAACCTGCCAGTTTCACCATGTCATGCATAAAGCCGATGGAGATGGTGGTTTCACCGCGAGCAGCAGCTTTACTTGGTGCGGAACCGGATTTTGTGTACTGGTTTACGTTCTTGCCGATTTCGGTCAGCAGACGATAGGCCTCATCTTCACCAAACAGCTGAACAAATGTTGCCAGCTCAGTGTAAGCAGTGCCGGAGCTGTTTGGGTTCGCAACCTGAATTTCACCAGTGTAAGCAGGGTTTGTGAGATCTTTCCAGCAAGCTGGAGCTGGCAGGCCGCGCTCTTCCAGAACTTCAGCGTTATACGCAATGCCGAGTGCGCCAGCGTAGATGCCAACAGTGCCACCATTTGAGATCTTGTGCATGTTGGAAGCCCAGCCCAACAGGTCGCTGGTGTCAACACCCGGATCCTGCGTCAGGCCTTCAAACGCTGCGATCAGGTGTGGATCGCCAGTACCGCCCCACCAAACGTCAATCTTAGGGTTGCTTGCTTCTGCACGCACCTGAGCGAGTGTTTCGCCAGTGCTTTTGCGCACCATCAGAACTTCATTGCCGGTTTCATCCTCAAAACCGCGTGCCATCAGCTCACACCAGTCCTGCTCAGCACCGCAGACCATGTTGAGTTCTTCAGCAGAAGCAGTTGCTGGAAGTGCAGCAAGAAGGCCAACAGCAGCAAGACCACCTAAAAGAGCGTTTTTCATTATCTTCTCCCAAGTCTAAACGCATGTAGGTGTAACAACTTACAAGTACACCCACATAATCCCATAACTTGATTAGAAAATTACATGAAACATCACAGGAGTGCTTATGATTTACAGTTAAGTATGTTCCTATTTAGCAGATATATATTTTAAATGTTACATTTATTACAGAAATGAGTTACATATGAAATATTAGAATTATTGATGACAAGGCACTTTCCCGTGCATTGTCGCCGCAATCTGAAGAAAATCAAAAACGACCTCCAAGTATGCGTCTGGGAGCATGGTACGGGTTGCGAGGAAGGTTACTTAAATGACCGAGAGTTGGGATGGGTCACCCTCAAAGGTAGCTGTCGTTGATGACGACCCGGCTATTCGCGAGGTCTTGCAGGAACTGCTGCATGAATACGGGTTTCAGGCACTGCCATGCCACGGAAGCAAAGAGCTTATCGCGCTCAAAGAGCTGGAAAGCCTTGATCTGGCAATCATAGATCTGAAGTTGGATGGTGAAAGCGGCATGATGCTCGCTCAACGCCTGCGAACATCCTACGATTTTCCTATCATCCTACTCACCGGCACAGGTGATGAAGTAGATAAGATCGTCGGGTTGGAAACGGGTGCAGATGATTTTCTGATGAAGCCGTTCAATCCACGCGAACTGATCGCTCGCATTCGTGCCGTTCTGCGCCGTTACAAGCGCAACGTTCCTGCAGAACCGGAGCCAACAGTCGCGCTCGCTGCACCTCAAGCTCCCAGCGCTGGGATCATTCCTCTCGGTGAACTCTCTTTCATCTCCGATGAACGGCGGTTACTGGACAAGAACCTACGGGAAATTAGCCTGACCAATTCTGAGTTGCGCCTACTGGAGTTTCTCATAGAGAATCCGAACCGCCCGATTGATCGCGTAGAACTGCTGGAGTATCTAGGGGGCGATCTTTCCCGCTATATGGACCGCACCGTCGATGTTTTAATCCTGCGTTTGCGCCGGAAGATTGAGGCCAATCCATCCAAGCCGGTCTTTTTGCAGACCCGCCGCGGCAAAGGCTATGTCTTCGCACTGGATGAAGCCGCTGTAGATCTGCCATGACCCTTCTGCCCCAACGCTTGAAAGCTCTGCTTTCCATCAAAACACGTTTGCTGGCAGCCATCACGCTGCTGACTTTTGCAACACTGTTTGCAGGATCGATCGCTTGGTACTGGCTGGACCAAGCCAACGTGAAACTCGTTGGGCACTACCAAAAAACCATTGAAGCAATCGCAAGCTCACTCCAACTGGCTAATAAATCAGCAGGTCTGGTGAGTTCAGCTCCCTTCATCCTGAACCTTTCCTCGGTCTATCAGATTGAGAACGAAGGCTCTCGCTTGCTTGTTGAGCTGAGTAAGGCAGAACAGCAATATCGAGACAACTTTCCGCTTGCACGGCAACAGGGCAGTCTCGGGCGTTTTCTGCCGCAAGTGCAGCAAAACCTTTCGCTCATGCGCTCTCAGGTGGCTGTGCTGGTCAACGCAGCCCAGCAAATCAGCGAGTCTGAGGATCAGGTCCGCACCCTGCTTGTTGATCTCACTAAGATGGAGCGCCTCGCAGTCAAAAATTCCTCTACGTTCTACCAGAATGCAGAGGAACGTGAGGCGTGGCAGGGGATTGGGCAAGCAGCGAATCTGCTGATTTCCGCAGCTCATGTGACCGATTTCCTCAGTCTGGGCGAGCTGCGTCGCCGCTATCATCTGCAGATGGCCGAGCTGGAAGGCGTATCAGCCCCTGAGGTTCAGGAGGCTGTTGCAGTTCTGAAGACAATAGCAGAGGACAACGCAGGCCTTTACGCCATCCGTCATCTGGCAATGGCGGGACAACTGGAAGCTCGCAACGCACTTTTCAAAATCAAATCCAGTGCGCAAATGATCAACCAGCTGGTGGCTGAATTTGTACGCCTGTCCGGCAACGAAATCGCCAAACAACGGCAGGAAACATCCTCCTACATCTCCAGCGCACAGCTTGTTGTTCTGCTCACAGGCATCGCAAGTATTCTGCTGGCTTTAATGTCGGCACACTACATCGCCGGATATGTAACCAAAAACATCAACCGCATCTCCCATGCCATGTCCAGTCTGGCAAAGGGCAATCACACCACCGTACTCCCACGTCCTACACGGCAGGATGATGAGATCACGCGGCTGTTGCACTCTTTCCGCATTTTCCGCGCCAACTCCATTCGGTTGCGCCGCATTTATGGCCAGTTGCAGCGTAAGACAGAGCTGTTCGAGACCACCTTTAACTGCATTGCTGAAGGGCTGGTTCTGACCAACGATGCCCATGATATGACGGCGTGGAACCCACGGTTGGCAGAAACGCTTCGCATCAGTGAGGCGGAGATCGATACCGCCAAAGACATTCGTGTACTCATCCAGAACTCAGGGTTCAGATGGAAGGATGAAAACGTCCGCCCACATGGCACGCGCTTTCGCTTTGCAGAACTGATAGATGATGACGGTATCCTGATCGAAGTGCGCAAAAGCCCGCTACCTGAAGGTGGCGCAGTCTGGTCATTTTCTGATGCAACGGACCGTCGCTTTGTTCAGGAACAGGCGCAACAAAAGCAGAAACTGGAAAGTCTTGGGCAGCTAACGGGTGAAGTGGCCCATGACTTCAACAATATCCTGACTAGCATCTCTGGCAGTGTCGGAATAATTGAGCGTAAAAGCTCCAAAATCATTGATCTGAAAGGTAACATCCAGCGCATTCACAGCGCAGTAGAGATGGCCACCAACCTGACACAGCGCTTGCTTGCCTTCGCCCGCAAACAGCACCTTGAGCCAGAGGTCGTTGAGATCAACCATCTCATTGAGAGTGTGGCTGAGATCATTTCCTTGAGCATCGATGAACGGATTGTCCTGACGACAGATTTACCGGAGGTCTCAACCTATGTGCGCATCGATCCCGGCCAGCTGGAAAGCGCTCTGCTGAACCTTTGCATCAATAGCTCCCATGCCATTTCAGATGCGGGCACCATCTCTATTCATGTCGTCGTCAATGGGTCCGAGAGCGTTTCCATCAGTGTGACTGATGATGGGTGCGGTATGGATCAGGAAACGTTGGAGCGTGTTTATGAGCCCTTCTTCACTACCCGACGTACCTCTGCAGGATCTGGGCTTGGGTTGAGTATGGTTTTCGGCTTCATTAAGCAATCTGGTGGGGAAATGGGTATCACCAGCGAGAAGAAGGAGGGGACAACAGTAACCCTCGTCATTCCGCAGGCTCCAATGGAAGATTTTGTACCCAACACCGCGATCACATTTGACCAGCCTCGCCGCATTCTGGTGGTTGAGGATGATCTGCAAACTCTATTACGCGCCAAGACTATGCTGCAGGAGATGGATCTAATCTGCATCGAAGCCAACAGCTACGGCTCTGCCAAGGTCCTTATCGAGAACGGAACCAAGTTTGACATTCTTTTCACGGATGTTCAGCTTGAAGATGGCAAAATCGGATGGGATCTTGCTGAAGCCAGCATCAAAGCCTGCGCAGACCAAAAAGTGGTCGTCACCTCAGGCCGTTTCCCCAAAGCACTGGAACCACAAACACAGAGTTTGGAGCGGATTACACGACTGGCTAAGCCTTACAGCAAGGAGCAACTGGCCGAAGCTTTGCTCAGCCAGATAAAGCAGTTTGAGGCTGCTGACTAAGGCTTTGCATCAGTGCCTGTTCTCTGCCCAAAGCGCATCAATGAATTGATGTTGATCACAACCTGCATGACAAGCCTGCGAAAGAGCATAACACCGAGCATCATGACAAAACTCTCTGTCTTTCATACTGCAACCCTTGCCAGCTAATGCCGCTGCGCCGCACTCAGGTTCAAGGGCATGCGAAGCGAGGCCTTCAGAAAGGTCGGTTTTCTTCGGTTCAAACAATCTTGATAAAGAAAGCATAGTCAGTCGCCTTTATTCTACGAAGTTTTCGCGGAGAACCACGGGCAGGAAATGGATCAGGTAAAGAGTGAAAGCGAGCGCAAACAGGCTCCAGGCCAGTGGCATTACATCCAGATCTGGGAGAAGAAGTGGGCCGAGCGAACGGACCAGACAAGCACTTATGAGGGAGAGGATCGCTGCTCCAAGCAGCTTGGAAAGCTTCAGCGAGTACCCTGCGTGTCGCAGACCAGCGATGGTCAAAACCATAAAGGTCGCCAGAGATAAACCACCGATGAAGATCATATGCTGACCGGAAACGTAAGAACCAGCTGACAGCAGTCCCAGCAATCCGCCAGACTCCAAGGCAAAGCCAACTCCAAAGAACCAGTAGACCAGGTAGAGCGCTTTCGCGAAGGTGGTTCGCAAAGAGCCCGCCACATGCCAGTCCTGCAAGATATTGAGCACTGCGCAGGCAGAGGCCAGCGCCAACCATCCTTGCAGAGCATCAGAGACACCCAACACCTTGGCAAGGGTAAACGCGGAGATGCAGAACAACGCCGCACGCCTCATTGGTGGACGCGGAACAAACACAGCGCCATCCTCTCGCGTGGCCAACGCATCATTCACAATCACCATGGAAACCGGAGCAAGAGCCGTGAGGACCATCAGGACGAACGCACCCTCAGCAATCGCGAGTCCCTGATTGAGAACGCCAATCTGCGTGTACTCCCAAAAGCAAACAAGTTGCGCCACGCAAAGCAGAAGCACCGGCCACATGAGATGGCGCATCTTGGCACGCCAGAGCCTTGGCAAAATAACAATCAGCAGTGCAGCAGGAAGGAGAGCCTGAACCACAAAGACAACAGTTGGCGAAAGCGCGCCAAGCATCCAAAACGCAACGCGGCCCATCAGCCAAAGCGCACCCAGCCCCGCCAATTGTGCGCCCGCAATCTTTGGTGTGTTTGACCAAGAGGGGACAGCAGTCGTCAAAAAACCTGCCATCGCACCCGTGAAAAAGCCAAAGAACATCTCATATTGATGGAAGAGGAGAGGATCTGCATCCAGCGGAACTGGCAACACATCAGCAAGCACAAGCCCCCATACGACGATGGAGAACACCGCATAAAGCGCTGACAGTGGAAAGAAGACGCGGAACCCTTCAGAAAACACCGGAGCATCAAAAAAAGAAGCCTGCTGTGCAGGCACATGGGAAAGCTCAGTCATACGAGTTGCTCCCAATTGCTCATGTTGAACAGCTGCGCAATCCGATCATCAGCCAGCAAGCTCACCTCAAGTTCCAAAAGGTTTCGACGCGTACGCTCCGAGCGAGCCAGTGGCACTTCATATTCCTTGGCAAAATGGCCCGGATCCGGCGCCATGACCAAAACACGGTCGCTCAAAGCCAAAGCCTCTGTCACATCGTGAGTGACCATCAGAACGGAACACTGTTTCTCATCAACTTCATGCAACACCAATCGGTAAAGATCGCGGCGGCGGCCAATGTCGAGAGCGCTAAACGGCTCGTCTAAAAACAGCAGATCAGGTTCTACCGCGAGCGCACGTGCCAACGCTCCACGCTGACGCATGCCACCGGAGAGCTCTGAGGGATACTTGATCAGATCATCCTCAGTGAAACCCATGGCATAAGCGACGGCCCGTGCTTTCTTCATACGCTGGAACTTGGAGAGCTTTTGTCCCTGAAGACCAAAGCTGATGTTGTTCAGAAGGCTCTTCCATGGCAGTAACCGGTGTTCCTGAAACAGGATCGCCGTTCGATCTGCAGTGCTTGAGATCTTCCCGGAACTTGCCTCAATCAACCCTGCTGCAATGCGTAGAAAAGTCGACTTCCCACATCCAGATGGGCCGATGATACTGACTACTTCCCCTTTTTTCAGCTCCAGCGCACTCGGTGCCAATGTTTGCTGCAAAGGATGATAGCGGTGGTCTTCCACTGAGACAGATAAAACGGTTGGCTTTGTGTCTGCTGCGCCACTTGGCACGACGGAGAGCAGGGGAGCTGTATCATTCAGCATGCTTCCAACCCTCCACATAATCTTTCACCGGGTTGAGCAACATACCTTCGATGACCAGCAACAGCCCAACAACCACAACAATCCACGCCATGGTGGATGCTGTATCAATGTTGACGCGCGCTTCCGCAAGGCCTGCGCCAATGCCACGCGTGCTGGAGAGAAGCTCTGCCATCACCACAACTTTCCAGCTCAACCCCAACGCTGTTGCCCATGCCGGAAAGAGGTAGGAGACGATTTGCGGTGCCTGCACCTGCCAGAACCGCTGAACCAGCGGCACATGAAAACTCTGCGCCATCTCATCCAGCTCCTTCTCCCGCATCCGCACGCCTTGCAAAGCGCCTGCGAAAATGAGCGGTATCGTTGAGATGAATACTGTAAAGATCGGCGTGCCGTCATCGCCACCAAACCACAGCAGCGCGAGCACGATCCATGCAATCGGCGGCACCCCAAGGGCCACAGTGATAAACGGCTTACAGAGTAGCGACAGTGTGTTGGACCAACCGGCTATCAGGCCAAAGAAAATACCAAACGCGCTGGCAAGCAGAAAGCCAGCAAAGGCCCGCTTGGCAGTGATCAGAATGTATTCGAGCCCGGATGGCAAAGCGACAAGATCCACCAACCGGCTCAATGCTTCCAATGGCGCAGGCAACACCAAAGACCCGAAGGTCTCAAAACCGACTTGCCATAGCGCGAAAATGAGAAATACCCCGGCAAGTGTGCCCCAACCACTCCAAAGTTTACTCATTAACGTCGATAGCATGTGATGGATCATCAGGTATGTTCTCGTTGTGTGTTGGGCTCAGCAGACCAGGTGACCGTAACCTTTGCGCAGCCTGCCAAGCCTGCTTCGCTACAGATAGAAGTCTGCGTTTGGCAGTTTTCCGCCAATGATAGATGGGTTCTTTTCCGCCAGAATGGAGTAGAACTGCTCCAACTCGGCCTGAATGTCTTTGGCACGCTCTGCTGTCAGATGCGTATGCGGAATGGACTTGGCGATCACAGGCGCAGGAAGCGTGATGCTTTCAGATGCAACAGCCGCCGCTTCCTTGGGGTTTGCCTTCACCCACTCAGTGCCGGTGACACAGGCTTTGTGGAAGCCTTCAATCAGCTCTGGCTGTGCATTGAGCAGATCTTCATGCACCATCATGCCTGCCATCGGGAAGCGACCTTCGCCGCCCGTCACAGACGCCCATTCACTGGCCAGATCGATAGAACGATGGATCGACTTGCCCATCTTTTTGCCTTTGACCATACCCGCTGTCGCAGCTGGCTCTGGCAGAACGCAATGCTTGATGCGACCTGAGAGCAGAAGCTGTAATGCTTCAAACGGGGTGCTGACATAGTGCAAGGAGTAGTCTTTGCCCTCAGTCAGCCCGTTTTGCTCCATGACACGACCAAACACCAGGTCCGGCATATCATTTCGGAAGAACATGCCGATCTTCTCACCGGCCAGATCCGCAGGGGACTTCACAGAACCATCATAACTGAGCACGTAAAGCATGCCCCAGGTCATAATGTTCAGCATCTTCACGGGCAGGCCTTTGTTGGCAAGGTTCGCGGCAACATAAGACGGGGTGCCCGCCAATTTCCAGTCACCGGAAACGAAACCAGCGCGCAGGACATCTGGTGACTTGTAAACGGAGAAATCTACTTTCTCTGTAAAGTCAGAGAGCAAGCTTTTATTGGCAATGTAAGACAGCACAACAGATGGCCCCACTGGCGGACCATGCAGGGCCAGCGCCGGATTTGCCGCTTGTGCTACAAATGGCAGCGTACTACCCAGAGATGCTGCAGCAGTAAACCCTGCAGTGTGTGAAAGAAAAGAACGACGTGTGATCATTTTTGAGTTTCCATCGAAACGGGATAGAAAGCGAACAGCTCGCAAATGCGAATGAATTGCAATTACTGTAGATCACGATCACTCCTTCGCTTATTTGACAAAAGTCAATAACCTGAAGATTAAACTCATATTAAAACAATTTAAGATGTGAAACCCTGCCTAAAGGCTCCAAGATGCGCGGGAGCTTTGTGCGACTTGCCCGAAATCGCACAATCTCTCTTTGTAGGGGAAAGCCTCCCACGCACCTATGTTCCTGCAATTATGCAGAAACTAGGTAAACTGTTGCATGGTCTTTTTGAGTCTCAGCTTTTGGAAGAAGTTGCCATTTCCGGAGGGGAGGCGCTTGGTCACGAACTTACCCTCATAGGCGTCAAAGTGATGATACCACGGCGCTGGCTTCAATGGCCCGCGACCCAGCAGCAGCTTAATGGCTTGCGCTCCAACCACCCCAGCAGCCAACTGGCAACCCGCAGCAGTGGATGGGCCACGCTCCTCCTTCAGGTTCAGTTGAGAGGTGTCCACCAGTGAATGGCGATGCAACGCGCTTGGTGCCAAACCCAACAAAAACTTGAAGTACTGATGTAACTCATCTTCCCCTTCGAACTGGAAATAGTCCTCAAAGCTCATGCCATCCGGAGTAAAACACAGATATGCAGTGCCCATACCAAGCGGAGCAGCCGTAACCGCTGGAATCCCAAGGTCGCGGCACTTTGCAAAAACCTTTCTGCGCATACCCAGCACAAAGAAGTCGAAGCCATCGACAAACATATCAACGCCTTCCAAAAAGGCATCTATGTTCTCATCGGTTACACCATCGGGAAAGGCCCGCAGATCCACCTCCGGATTAATGTTACGCACCTGTTCAGCCATCACTGAAACCTTAGGTTCTTGCAGGGTGCTGACAGTGGCCCCAATCTGGCGATTAAAATTGACGATGTCGAAGTGATCGAAATCAGCCACGCTGAACGCACCGATTCCCAATCGAGCCAATGTGACAGCATGAATGCCGCCGACACCGCCCATACCAGCGATCGCAACACGCTTACCACGCAGAGTTTGCTGCTCTTCCGGTGTCACCCAACCAATGTTGCGGGAAAAAGCAGCGTCATATGAAAAGCCTGCACATGTGCCTGACTTAGACCCTTGTGCTTGAGATGCAGCTAAAACAGTCAACATCTTCCTCCACTAATAAAATTTCCAATCAGTGCGAGTAATAAAACCGCACACAAACAAATATTTATCGATTGCACGCAAACTTATTGTACAACCTGAACAAGTTTATCTTTCACAAACTAAGTATATGTCAATACTATTTATAATATTAACGTTAATAATATTTTTGCTCTATTCAAATCAATAAAGTCATATCAGATTTATAACTTTAGCTAATATCGATTTTTATTCTCACTTGCACAACGTTGTTCAAGTAAAGGTTATTGAGCATGAGCAATACAATTAAATCAGAAACAGCCCACGAAGCCCAAAAGGCACGTCGTTTTTCCATTCACAGAAGAAGGGTGAAGCTGCAAAACACACCGCCCGAGAATGTTATTTTCAAGCTCGCGGACACACCTGATGAACTCTCTCAGGTTTGCAGATTACTCTACGAGTCCTACACTCAAGTCGGCTATATGAGGGAGGACGGAAGCGGCTATCGGTTCACCCCGTTTTATGTCCTTCCATCCTGTTACACACTCATTGCAAAGCAGGGTGATACCGTCATTGGCACCACCACCATCATCATCAAATCTCTTGAAGAACTCCCCGTGGAGCAGATTTTTTCACTCAAACACATTCAACGCTGGAACCGCCGGATTGCCGAAGCATCCTCACTAACTATTCATCCTGATTATCGCTCACAGGATGGCGCACTCATCCACGCTCTATTGAAGTACATGTTTCAAGTTGCCCGTGAAGATCTGGGCATCCACGATCTTGTGATGGCCTCCACTCCAAAACACATGGTTTTCTATGAGGCCCTCCTGCTCTTTCGCAGATTGAGTGAGGAGGTGATCGATGCGTTCGATTATGTAAACGGCACAACCGCGACGGGGGCCTATCTAAATTTCACAGAAATGCACCAAGACTATGCGGCGATGTACAAAGACGCTCCGGACGAGAAAAACGTGTTCAAATATTACATGGAATACGAATTCAGCAGCTTCCAAAGCCTTAGCAAAGTCACCTCCGCTTACAACGGTAATCGTTGGCGCCCAGAACACCTTGACCACTTTTTGCACGGACTAATTCAAGGCGCTAACTCGCTCACACGAGAAGATCTTGACCTACTTCGCCGTCACTATCCTTCCCATGATTACGACGAAATTTTCGCTCGTCATAGCCTTTCAAACGCGGCAGCTCTCATTGATACGAACGCAACAGGTGTCATCCAATCCAGCACTGGCAATAAGACACCTATCATCCTCCGCCGTATAGAGGAGGATAGGATTCACCTGACTTCAGAGCGGCCATATGAATTACTTGAAGGGAAAGAACTCCAGCTTCTCCACCAGAATCAACAGGCAGAGCCAATTCGGGTTCAATCCATCACGCTCACTGGAGGGTTAGATGCCACAGCACGATATGACCCAACATCGTCACCTGGCATTATGGCTTTGCTGACAAACAAACAAACAATTTCGTCTCCAGAAGAAGAGACGACCTCAAAAGCACAAAGCTATCAAGGGGATGAGCTTGCTCATGTAGGATAGGCTCAAAGATACCCAAACTGCACGAAATCAAGTTAACCTCTCTTGCGGTAAATGCGCAAAAACACATTCCTCATAATAATTGTGCGCATTCGCCGCAGGGGTAACCTTGCGTAGATCAAACCAGTATTATTACAGTTTGATATGAGAGTTTTCACATAGCTGAAAAAACAGAAGCGCAAGGAAGACCCCAGATGAGAATTGCTTACACCCTACCAAAAGGGAAACTGGTGCTGACAGAGCTTTCCGAGAAACTTCGGAAAAACGGCATACGGACCTGCGGTATCGTGCAGGCAGATACGGTCAACGAAGATCGCCATCGCTGCGACATGGACGTTCTGGTCCTCCCAGACGGACCACAGATCTCCATCACACAATCCCTTGGCAAAGAGTCTTCAGGCTGCCGGTTAGACACATCAGCCCTCGCGCAAGCTGCAGGCGAAGTTACTCAGCGGATCGACGAGCCGTTTGACGTGTTTATCCTGAACAAGTTTGGTGAGCAGGAAGCCAATGGCAGCGGTTTTCGTGATTTGATTGTGAAAGCCCTGGAAAGCGGAGCATCTGTCCTTGTTGGTACCAACCACATCAACATCGATGCTTTTAAAGAATTCTCCGGTGGCATGGCAGAGTTCGTAGAACCAAACGTTACTGACCTCACCGCTTGGGTTGAAAATCGCTAGGCACTGATAACATGGATCATTCGCCATAGCCGTTGCGAATGATCCTCTCTATTCCCAATACGTAAGAGTGGTAATTATTCTTCACCTCTTTGCAACGCAAAGAGTTTTGAGGAGATAAGCTCACGGCGCTGTTGATCCTGTCCGAGACGGAAAGACGTCTCCACGAAATCAATGTGCCGATGCGCGGCCTCTTCAGCCTTTGCGCCATTTCGCGTGAAGATAGCCCTGCCGATTTCCTCGTGCTGCTCTAACAGCTGCTCCCCAGTCCCATCAATAGAGCGCAAGAATTCGCGATTATAGAAGACACCCTTCTGCGTCAGCTCATAGATGGAAGACATCATATGAATAAGCATGGCATTGTGACCTGCATCCACAATCGCCAAATGGAACGCGATATCATTCTTCTTTGAAGCAATATCGTCGCCATTGGCCTGCGCTTCCCTTAGATTTACGAGAATAGCCTCAAGTCGCTCAAGATCCAGTTTGGTTGTACGCTCAGCGGCCAGACGAGCTGCAAACCCCTCCTGAACGCGTCGATATTCAAGGTAGTCATAAAAAGCCGTCTGATTGCGGCTGATCAGATTGATCAAGGCAGGGCTCATAGCTGCACTGATAAGAGGCGCTATGAACGATCCTTCACCGTGACGGATAGCAATGAGGTTGGAATCCTCCAGCCGCTTCAGTGCTTCACGAACCTTCGGACGAGAGACACCCATACGCTCAGAAATATCTCTTTCAGAGGGCAGCTTAGTCCCCTCTTTCAGCACGCCGGCCAAAATGAGTCCCTCAATCTGCTCAGTTACAGAATCCACCACTGTATCGTGGTCGATAGGCTCAAAAAGATAATCTACAGACACCATTTCACACTTCCTGCCGGTCACAATTCCAATATTGGTCGATTTTATTTTCCAATTCAAGGGGAAGAGTGCCGAGAGCCACAATATTGATATATCAAAGCATGTATTACGCACTAATACGTTGTTTTACAGCGAATTTTCTATCCCTTAGGTATACAAACCCAACAATTCTACGCATCCACACCATTAGTATTTACCCCCGTGTCAAGCCCGAAAAACGGCTAAAACTGCAAAATATATTTCTTGATTTATTTCAGAGGTCAATATTATTTACCATTAGTCAGCTGCTTGGGAGGACAGCGCAAAAGCGCGTTTAGCAGCCGAATGCCATTTGGAGGAAACATGAAAAAATCTGTCTTAAGCCTTGCTCTCGCCGCCTCTGTAGCTGCATCTGTGCTCGCAGCTCCTATCGCAAACGCAGCCGACAAGCTGCTGCTGAAGACACCAATTGCCTTCTCTACCTCTCTGCCAGGTTTGGGAAGCCCAATTCCTCGTGTCGCTGACCAGCTGAAGCTGATGTCTGGCGGCACCATCAAAATGAAGGTGTATGAGCCGGGCAAGCTGGTTCCACCATTTGAAATTCTCGACGCTGTTTCTTCAGGCAAAATCAATTCCGGCTACACAACAGCTGGCTATTGGGCTGGTAAAATTCCTGCAGCTCCGCTGTTCTCTGCTGTTCCTTTTGGCCCAGAAGCTGGTGAATATGCGGCTTGGCTTTACTACGGCAACGGCCTGTCCCTGTACCAGGAAATGTACGATCAGGCTGGCTACAACGTAAAAGTTATGCCATGTGCGATCATCGCTCCAGAGACATCCGGCTGGTTCGCTAAGGAGATCAATTCTCCTGAAGACCTGAAGGGCCTGAAAATGCGCTTCTTCGGCCTTGGTGGTAAAGTTATGCAGAAGCTTGGCGTTGCAACTTCTCTGCTGCCAGGCGGTGAAATCTTCCCGGCGCTTGAGAAAGGCGCGATTGACGCGACCGAATTCTCTATGCCTGCCATTGACGCACGCCTCGGCTTCCACAAACTGGTAAAGTATAATTACTTCCCAGGTTGGCATCAGCAGGCAACCGTCTTCGAACTGCTGATCAACAAAGACGTTTGGAACAAAGCAAGCGACACTCACAAAGCGATCATTGAGAACGCATGTAAGGCATCTGTCACCGACAGTTTTGCTGAAGGTGAAGCAATCCAGCACGAAGCTCTGCTCGACAACGTCAACAACAACGGCGTTCAGATCAAGCAGTGGTCTCCTGAAATGCTCGACGTGTTCCGTTCAACATGGAACGACGTTGCTCAGGAAGAAGCTGCAAACGATGCATTCTTCGCAAAGGTTCTGACTGACCTCAACCAGTTCCGCGATAACTACAAAATCTGGAAAGAAAACGCGTTCCTGCCGCGTAAGTAATAAAAACCTGGGAGCGGCTTTTCTTTGCCGCTCCCATTTCTACTATTGGCCTCAGCCTTCCAGACCAGATAGTTGCGGCGTTGACCTGCAAGAGTGAATGCTATGATAAAAAATCCTCAGGACACTTCAGATCCAATTGAGCTCTTTGAAGAAATTCTCGAGCACGAAGACACTGACAAACAACCCATAGCCGTTGCACTGGATCACTTTGTAAAAGGCGTTGGCCACGTTGTAATGTGGGCCAACCTGCTGCTGATCCTTGCAATCGTCACTCAGGTAACAATGCGTTATCTGTTTAACTACAACTTCCCTAAGCTTGATGAACTTCAGTGGCACATCTACGGTCTGGTGACCATGGTGGGCATCTCCTACGCGCTGGTCACAGATAGCCACGTAAGGGTGGATCTGCTGCACATGCAGCTGAGCCCGCGGACACAACGCTTCATCGAAATCATCGGCATTTCTGCGCTTTTGGTTCCTTTCATCTACCTCATGGTGGATCAAGGCTATGACTATTTCTACGACAGTTTCCGTGTGAGCGAACGCTCCTCCAGCCCAACTGGCCTGCCTGCGCGTTGGGCACTCAAAGCGGTGATCCCGCTAAGCTTTGTTCTGCTGGGAGTTGCAGCACTCGCCCGCCTTATTCACGACGTTCACGCAATCTGGGTCGACAGTGAGAGCGAGCGGAAAGGGAAGGACATCCGCCTGATCCTCCTCGCATTCCTTGGCTTTGCTATTGTTGCGTATGGCTTGTCTTTCCTCGTCGAGACCACCGAAGAAAAACTCGTCATAGCAATGTTCCTGAGCTTCATCGCACTGCTCTTTTCCGGCTACCCAGTTGCATGGGTGCTGGCGGGCGTAGGCATTGGTTATTGCGGCTTGGCTTACCTGTTTGACAATGACTACATGGTCTGGACCGGCCTTGAAAGCACCTTCACCGGCCTCGACTATCTGACATTGGGCGCTACCGTAAACCGTGTTTATGCGACCATGTCCAATGCTGTTCTTGTTGCTCTGCCTATGTTCATCTTCATGGGCCTGATGTTGGACGAAAGCGGCGTGGCTGAACGCCTTATGACCTCCATGCAGAAGCTGTTTGGTACAGTACGCGGCGGTCTCGCGATCACGGTGACGCTGATCGGCATCATCCTAGCAGCCTCTACCGGCATCATTGGTGCCTCTGTTGTGCTGCTCGGTGTGTTGTCTCTCCCGTCCATGATGCAGCAGAAGTACTCTAAGTCACTAGCTGCGGGCGTGGTGTCTGCATCTGGTACATTGGGCATCCTCATTCCGCCATCCATCATGCTGGTGATTATGGCAGACCAGATGGCGCTGTCCGTTGGTGACCTGTTCATGGCAGCAGTCTTCCCGGGCATCATCATTGGCATGCTGTATCTGGTGTACATCTTCGTTGTTGCTCTTGTTAAACGCGATGCAGCACCAGTGCCAGAAGGCGCGAAGGCACCAGATTGGCACGCGATCAAGGATGTTTTGATCGCCGCCCTTCCAACCTTGTTGCTGATCCTTGCCGTGCTGGGCTCTATCTTCGCAGGTCTGACCACGCCAACAGAAGCTTCCGGCATCGGTGCACTCGGCGCAACTCTGCTGGCACTCGGCTATCGCAAGCTTACATTCCGCAAGTTGGTCAACGTGCTGAAGTCGACCTTCAACACCACCGCTTACATCTTTGCCATCTTCCTCGGCGCAACCATTTTCTCCTACGTCCTGCGTGAGATGGGCGGTGATGCGTTGATCGAAGAGATGGTGGCTTCCACCGGCTTTGGCGCCAACGGAACAGTTCTGTTCATCCTGTTCATCGTTTTCCTGCTCGGCTTCGTGTTGGATTGGATTGAGATCACGCTGATCGTGTTGCCTCTGATGCGTCCAATCATCAACGGCCTTGGCCTCGATATTGGTGGCTATGGGGTGATTGATGAGCCTGCACTGATCTGGTTCGTAATCCTTGTTGCAGTCACCCTGCAGACTTCGTTCCTGACACCGCCCGTTGGCTTCGCCTTGTTCTACCTGAAGGGCGTGTGTCCGCCTGAGATCAAACTGACAGACATCTACCGCGGTATCATTCCGTTCGTATTACTGCAGTTGCTGGGCCTAATGCTGGTGTACTTCCTGCCTCCATTGGCCACATGGCTGCCATCCGTCGCCTATTAGGATGCCGAGATGAACAACGCAGAGCTGATCAAGCAGTTTGAGAAAGTCGTTGGCACTCGCCACGTTCTCAGCGACCCGAAAAAGACAGAGCGGTTCCGTAAAGGGTTCCGCTCTGGAGAAGGGGAGGCGATTGCAGTCGTACGTCCCGGCACGCTGTTAGAGCAGTGGAAGGTGCTGGAAGCCTGTGTTGCGGCAGATAAGATCGTCATCATGCAAGCCGCCAATACCGGACTGACGGAGGGCTCGACGCCAAAGGGGACTTATGAGCGCGATGTCGTGCTCATCAACACCAACCGGATGACACAGATTCAGGCTCTGGACGACGGCAAGCAAATCATCAGCTTTCCCGGCTCTACTCTGTTCGATTCGGAGAAACTACTGGCTCCACTGGGTCGCCAGCCACACTCGGTCATCGGCTCGTCCTGCATTGGCGCTTCCATCATTGGTGGTGTCTGCAACAACTCTGGCGGCTCGCTCATTGAGCGTGGTCCCTCTTACACTGAGCTTTCTCTGTTCGCACAGCTCAATGCGGATGGTGAGCTGGTTCTCGTCAATCATCTTGGGATTGAACTTGGCAACTCAGCTGAGGAAATTCTGAGCAATCTGGAAAGTGGCAATTACGTTCCAGCTGATGTGAATGACACCAACCAGAAAGCGTCAGACAGTGAGTACCACAGCCGTGTCCGCGATGTGGACGCCGCGACACCGGCGCGTTTTAATGCCGATAAACGCCGTCTTTATGAGGCCAGCGGCTGTGCTGGTAAGCTTGGCGTGTTTGCTGTTCGTCTGGATACGTTCCCCAAAGCAGGTGCTGAAAAGACCTTCTACATTGGCACCAATGATCCAGCAGAACTGACTGAGCTGCGCCGCCATATCCTGTCGAACTTTGAGAGCCTCCCGGTTTCTGCGGAGTACATGCACCGCGAAGCCTATGACATCTCAGAGAAGTACGGCAAAGACACCGTCGTTATGATCAACCACCTCGGCACAGATCGCCTGCCGACTTTCTTTGCTCTGAAGGGGGCGGTGGATGCGTATCTGAACAAGATCAGCTTCCTCCCAAAGAACCTGACGGACCGCTTCATGCAAGTGCTTGCGAAGGTCTGGCCGGATGTTCTGCCAAAACGCATGTCTCAGTATCGCAGAGATTACGAACACCATCTCATCCTTAAGATGAGCGACGAAGGCATTGATGAGGCAGGAGCCTTCCTAAAGGATTTCTTTGCATCTCGTTCAGGTGACTTCTTCGCTTGTGATGCGACTGAAGGCAAGATGGCCGCACTTCATCGCTTTGCAGCAGCAGGTGCCGCAATCCGTTACAAAGCGGTGCACGAAGATGCTGCAGAAGACATTCTTGCACTGGATATCGCACTGCGTCGGGATGATCGCAGTTGGTTTGAGCAATTACCTGCGCATATCGAAGACAAGCTGATCCATCGGCTCTACTATGGCCACTTCATGTGCCATGTGCTGCATCAGGATTACATCGTGAAAAAGGGCGTAGATGTGGCAGCCCTCAAGCAGGAAATGCTTGAGATTTTGGACACACGCGGCGCGGAATATCCGGCGGAACACAATGTCGGGCATATCTATAAAGCCAAACCGGACCTGGTCGAGTTCTATAAGTCCATAGACCCGACAAACAGCTTTAATCCGGGTCTTGGCAAAACGTCCCGTTGCAAACACTACCACTGACACAAAGGCCAGAGTGTCTGCTCTGGCCTAAATTCTTTTGGTGCTTTCTCGCGCTGAAATAGTGTAGCTCAAGTCAACAATCGGAGTCGAAGGCACACCTTCCTCGCCAATCACCATTGCACCGGCAAGACGACCGATCTCTCGCAACGGAGTGGTCACCGAGGTGATGCTTGGGACGGTCTCGGATGAGATGCCCAGATCATTAAAACCGCAAATGCCAAGCTCTTCAGGAACCTTGATGCCACGTCGCTGACATTCAAACAGCACACCCACAGACAAGTCATCGTTGTTGCAAAAAACTGCGTCGCACTCGGGGAACTGCGAGGTGAGCTTATCCAGCAACGTTGCACCCAACCGCACGTTGGAAGGCTCGTTCGTCACCGCAATGCACTGCTCGCGTAGCTCGCCATTGTCTTTGATTGCTTTTTTGAAGCCAGCCAGACGTTTCAGAGAACGCGGGTCCATTTGCGCGCCAATGAAGCCGATGTTTTTGTAACCCGAATCGATCAGATGTAGCGTCGCCGTCTCTGCGGCCTGATCATGCGAGAAACCAACAATCATGTCGATGGGTTTCGGGCTGATGTCCATAATTTGCACGACAGGAACGCCTGCATTCTCAAGCATTTGCCTGGTTTCTTCAGTTTGCTCAAGACCAGAAATAATCACGCCGGAGGGAGTAGGGTTCAGGAATGATCGCAGGATGCGTTCTTCTTCCTGCGAGTCGTAATTGGTGTAACCGATCTGCATATTAAAGCGCGATCCGTGCAACGCATCGCTGATTCCGCCAAGCACATCAGTGAATACGTTGTTGGAGATGGAAGGGACCATAACCACGATGGAGCTGGACTTATTTGACGCAAGAGTAGAAGCCGACTGGTTTGGCACATAGCCAAGTTTTTTCACAGCAATTTCAACTTTCGCACGCAATGCCTCAGACACCTTTTCCGGTGAGCGAAGTGCGCGGGAAACTGTGATTGCGCTAACGCCAGCTTCTCGTCCAACATCTACAAGCGTTGGTTTTGGCATCAAAAAATTCTCCCTATTCCTGAGCGCCTTTGTAGATATTTCAGATACCTCTTGCAAAATGATTGCGCAATCATTTATGATCAAATTCTCTTAGGAGGAAAATTAGGGCCGTGGAAGACTATAAAAAATCAGTATTTGTCGTCATGGGTGTTTGTGGCGTCGGCAAAACTTCAGTGGCACGCGCTTTGGCTACGTGTTTACCGGCGACCTATGTCGAGGCCGATGATTTTCATCCTGAAGGCAATATTGAAGCAATGGGTCGGGGGCATCCGCTAACGGATGATATGCGCCGACCTTGGCTGAATGATCTTTCGCAAGCGATCGTTGACTTAAACAAACAAGAAGCAACACCTGCTGTTGTTGTTGCGTGTTCCGCCCTTAAGCGATCTTACCGTGACATCATCCGCACTTATTTGCCTCATGCCTGTTTTATCTTCCTTTCAGGATCAAAAGATATCATTCGCGAAAGAATGCTCAATCGGCAGGATCATTTCATGCCACTTGAGCTGCTGGACAGCCAGTTAGAAATTTTGCAGCCTCCGTCTTTGGACGAGCTGCACATCAACGTCGACGTGAGTGGCGCTAAAACTGACATCATCAATCAAATTTTGCGCCAGATCATGCCGGAAACTGTGGCCTAAGGCCGCCAATATCGAATACTCTTCAGGGAGGTACTGTGAGTATGAAGTTTTTGAAATTTGCAGCTGCAGCAGTCATTGCAGCATCCACCGCCACAACGGCACTTGCAGCAGATTATTCTCTGCGTTTCCAGTCTTCTGACCCGGCTGGTAACCCAAACTTTGAACTTCAGCAGGCTTGGGCAGCACGTGTTGGCGTTCTTACCAACGACCGTGTTAATGTTGAAATGCTGCCAGTTGGCACAATCGTTCAGCACACTGAAACTCAGGACGCTGTTGCAGCAGGTATCATTGACGGTCACATCACTGACACCTCTTACTTCACCGGTAAAGATGCAGCCTTCGGTCTGATCGCAAACCCGGTTGGTGCATACGGTTCTCCATCCGAAATGCTCAATTTCATGGAGTATGGCGGCGGCAAGCAGCTGATGAATGAACTGCTGAACCCATATGGTCTTCAGTTCATCGGTGCAACCACTCCTGGTCTTGAAGCATTCATCTCCAAGGTTCCTCTGGACGGCGTTGATGACCTGAAGGGTCTGAAAATGCGTGCTCCAGAAGGTCTGGTACAGAACGTATTCGCTGCTGCAGGCGCAGCACCTGTGAACCTGCCAGGTTCTGAAGTGTTCACCGCGCTAGATAAAGGCGTGATCGACGCAGCAGACTACACAGTGTTCTCAACCAACCACCAGCAGGGCATGCATGCTGTAGCAGGTCATCCGGTGTACCCAGGCTTCCACTCCATGCCATTGGTTGAAGTTTCCATGAACAAAGAAACATGGGACAGCATGCCAGCCGACATTCAGGCTATCATGGAAATGTCTGTTCGTGACTTCGCACGTGACATGACTGCTCAGCTGTCCATGCGTGATGCTGTTGCAGTAGCAGAAGCTATTGCAGATCCAAACATCACCGTTCACAACTGGTCTGCAGAAGAACGCGCTAAGTTCCGTGCAATTGCACGTTCTCAGTGGGAGAAAGTTGCTGAGAAGTCTGATAACGCAAAACGCGTTTACGCGGTACTGTCCGCTTACCTGAAAGAGCAAGGTCTGCTTGCTCAGTAAGCTGATTTAAATCGCGTGAAACATACCGGACCGTCAAGTTCCCCGACGGTTCGGTACCTAGCGGGGAGGCAGGGTGAATGTCAGATCACGAAGAAAAAGACGCTGGCCAAAGAGCCATACCTGAAGCGGGGCTGTTCGGGCGCATAATAGCAAAACTCAGCGCACTCTTTTCACTTGCAATCGTATCGTCTGCGGCAATTCTGATTTTTGAAGTCGCAATGCGGTATCTGTTTAATTCACCAACCATTTGGGCCCACGAAACCGTCATCTTCCTGACGGCGACAACATTCCTTTTTGGTGGTCTTTACTGCGCATCGACGAACAAACACATCCGTGTGGTTCTGATTTACGATGCACTCTCTCCCGAGCTTCGGCGTGTCTTTAACGTTGCTATCTCCATTGCCTGTGCGCTCGCCAGCGCCTTGTTTTCCTGGGCAGGCTGGCTCGTTGTAAAACGCGCAATCTGGACACCCGCCGGTGATTTCCGTCTGGAGACCTCCGGCTCTGCATGGAACCCGCCAACACCAGGTCTGCTAAAGCTGTTCCTGCTTGGTATCCTTATTCTCATGTGCCTGCAATTTGCAATTCTGGCCGTCAACTACGCTAAGAAAAAATGACCGATTTACTCGTCCTGATCCCGGATTTTAAAGCTCTGGGCATCGAGCTGGCTACGGTTCTGATGTTCGGCTCATTGCTTCTGCTGCTGCTGACGGGCATGCCTCTTGCTTTCGTCACACTGCTTGTTGCTCTCATTTTCGCACTGGGCTGGTTCGGCCCGGGCGCCGTGCCGCTGATCGTCAGCCGCATCTTCAGCTTCGTGAACTCCTTCGTTTTCGTCTCCGTTCCCATGTTCGTGCTTATGGCCGCGATCCTGGATCGATCGGGCATAGCCAAGGACCTGTTTGACGCCATGCGCCTCGTTGGTGGGCGTCTGCGCGGTGGCATCGCTATCCAGACACTTCTCGTGGCTGTTGTTCTGGCGGCCATGTCCGGCATCATCGGTGGTGAAGTTGTTCTACTCGGCGTCATCGCCCTGCCGCAGATGCTGCGTCTTGGCTACGACCGCAAACTTGCCATTGGCGTATGCTGTGCAGGTGGTGCACTGGGTACAATGATCCCGCCATCCATCGTGCTAATCATCTACGGTCTGACAGCGAGTGTTTCTATCGGCGATCTGTTCACGGCAGCGTTCTTCCCAGGCCTGATGCTTGCAGGCATGTACGCCGCCTATATTCTGATCCGCGCCTATTCCAACCCTGAAGTCGCGCCAATTCCAGAAGCTGGCGAGATCCCAATCGCGGAAAAAATGCGCCTCCTGAAAGGCCTGTTTCTTCCGATCCTCGTTGTGGTGTTCGTTCTTGGCTCTATCTATGGCGGCATCGCGAGTGTGACTGAGGCGTCTGCCATCGGTGTGCTCGGCGTAACCATCTCAACAATCATCCGCCGTGAATTTTCAGTCAAGCTCATCATGGGGGCAGCTAAGCAGACCTTATCAACTGTTGGTATGATCGTTTGGATTGGAGTAGGGGCCTCTGCACTGGTCGGCGTGTTCAACTTGATGGGTGGTATCCGCTTTGTTCAGGCGCTGATCACAGGTATCTCCGACGATCCAACCGTCGTGATCCTGTTCATGATGCTCATCCTGTTCGTGCTTGGCATGTTCCTGGATTGGGTTGGCATCGCATTGCTTACCATGCCGATCTTCGTGCCAATCGTCTCACAGCTTGGTTACGATCCAATCTGGTTCGGCGTTGTCTTTGCCATGAACATGCAGGTGAGCTTCCTGTCACCGCCATTTGGACCCGCGGCCTTCTACCTGAAGAGCGTGGCTCCGCCCGATATAAGTCTGGGCGAGATTTTCAGAGCATTACTGCCATTCATCATGATCCAGATCGTAGCCGTCGCCCTGCTGATCATCTTCCCCGGCATCGCAGTCAGCTAACAAAAACAATAACCACGCTGAAGAAAGAGCCTGCGACCACCGCAGGCTCTTTTGTTGTTTAAGCCTATCTGCTTCTGGCAGTCACCCACTGCAGCACAATCTTTATTTGCAGTATTATGCTAGATCACCCACTCTCGTTCTAAACGAAGCAACGTATCGACAGTGCCCAGTTTCTGAGAATAGTCCTCTCTCAAAGCGCCCAAGCGATCTGTCGGGTAGGGACCCGGGCCAAGCAAAGAGAGCACAGATTTCAAGTCTTCAGACAAACGTTCCAGCTCAGGCTGCAGATGTTCAACTTTCTCCCAAGCCTTTTGCGCATTTTCTGAATTAACTTTGGCATGCAATTCAGCTTCATGACCCCAGCTGCTTACAACTCGCGGGTGCGTCGCCTCAAAAGTTTGCAAGGCATCTTCTGCCACAGGTAACCAAGAGAGATCCTGCTCGCTATGAGCTTGCTGATACGCTTCTATTTTTGCCTGGCTTTCTTTTAGCTGAGAAATAGCATCTCGCACTTCAATCTGTTTACCAGTCAAATAATAAAGGCTCACCAACACATCGTCTGGCGGCATTGTAGACTGCTTGCCAGCAGGAATAGTTAAGTCTAAAACGGCGGAAAGGCGGGTCTCCAGCAGCTCCAGCTCATGCAAATTCTTTAGTTTGGGCTCTGTCATCAACTGAGGATCAAGCTGCTCAAACTCAGAAACTTCATGCGATAGAATCCTCGAAACCTCATAGGCTTCAGACTCTCGCGCATTTGTATTGTGATGAACAGAGAACTGAGAGAGTGTATGATATGTCTTAGAAACCAGTTCACGTAGCCTCCCAAGGACAGAACTGTCTGCATTGCCCTGTTTTTCAGCTCTGATGACCGTTTTACATTGCTTACCCAGCTCGATAATCGCAAATGCAGCATCACCTTGCGATTCGTTTTTTGCACGCTGCACCAAGACGTTACGCACATCACCAAAAGAGTTTCGAATGTCTTTTTCGGTCACTTGCCGCTCAGAGCGCGCACCTCGGCCATCATATTTAGGATTTGAAACCACATCTTTCAGTACAGATCGGGCTTCACTTTCCTCAATCAGACTATCCTGGATGAAAGAAAGAGAACCTGCTTCAGCGGCATCAGGTCGCTGATTGATGGTGTTCTGTAGTCCGTCCATAAAGCGGGAATAATCTGTTTCAACCGCCGCGAGCCCCGGGATCTTAACTGCGTTTCCTTCATCATCCCTGCTAATTTTCGTTGAATGCCATAGTCCAGCATTTGGCATGTGGTTCTCATCACGAAGCCCTTGTTCAACGCCAGAAAGCAAGGTTGCACCAACCGAGAACACATCGCTCTTTTCGGAAGTTTGGGGATGTCTCGGGTGTACCTCAGGGGCTTTATAGTCTTCGGTAAACCCTTTAGCTGTCTCTCCAGCTTTGGAGTGTAAACCAAGGTCAATTATTACAGGCTCACCAGTTTCTGCGCTCACTACGTAATTGTCTGGTTTGATGTCATTGTGAACTAAACCAGCCTTACTGATATGACCGGTAACATCCAACAGTTTCTGCCCGATGTATTGAACACTGCCCCAATATTGCGCGCTGGAGATATCCCCCGCCTTCCACGCTTGATTCAATTTGCGCATGGTGACACTGCCACGATCGCCAACAACTTCATCCATCACCAAGGCTTCTTTGACCAAACTACCGTAGGGTACCGAGGCCATCCCATAAACTTTCCCTAGGTTTGGGTGCTCACCTGCGTTTTCATAGATTGTCTTATATGCACTCAGTTCAGCCTTCAGGTGCCCGGCGGCAACAGTTCTCTCAATTTTACCGACCAGATTGTGACCATCTGCTGTCGTATAGGTTGAGATATGGCTCTCACCCTCTGCAAACTTCTCAGTAATATTTGGCTTTAATGTCGAAAGATCTGGCGCATCTCCCACTACCGGTTCCCCAACCCAGTCATATGATTTAGGGAGAGTTTCTGGGACTGCTTTTAATGCAGCAGTGCCATTCAGTAAGGGCGATTTCAGCGTCACTTGCGGCAGCTCCTTTCGAAGCTGCTCAAGTTGCTGCTCCCGGTTTCCCTTGAAACTCAGAAACTGCTCTTGCGTTTCAACACCAAGGGAGGAGCCTTTATCAGATGTATAGAGCTTAACCGACTCATTTTGCGCGGCGGTTTCAGCCTCAACAAGTGTATGAAGGATCGGAGAAATCGGCTGAGATACAATACTGGTGCTGGGCAATGGCCTGTCTTTCAAAAAATGGACACACCACTTGCATAAATCAGGGAGACGACCTCCGCTGTATCAATCGATACATGCAACCCACACTAACGAACACTTCAATAATAGCCACACATCTTAAAACGCAGATGTTCCATGCAACCAAACACCCAGTTTCGCAGAACCAACCTTATGGAACTAATTTGACCACTTGATCGAACATCCCATGCTTGGGATCTGTTTTCAGGTCCTCGACCTGTTTCAGCAATTAACTGCATAGCGTCCAAAAGCTCGGTTTTGCGTCCGGTCGGGTCGTTAAATCCTGCATCATCTAAGCGGCCACGATATTGTAGCTCACTTTTGCTGTTGAGACCAAAGAAGTCTGGCGTGCAAACTGCACCATATCTCTTTCCTACTGTTTGGTTTTCATCAACCAGATAAGGAAATTCAAAGTCATACAATTGCGAAAAGTCTTTCATCTTACGCGGAGCATCTGCGGGAACAGAGTGATAGTCATTGGACATCACTGCTAAAACCCCAAAGCCTTCAGAGATGAGCAAGCTGGTATCTGCCGCCAACCGATCTCCAATCGCCTGCACATAAGGGCAATGGTTGCAAACAAACGCAAGCAGGAGCCCCTTTTCACCAATACATTCCGACATGGTGAAACTATTTCCATGAGGGTCCTTAAGCGCAAAATCCGGCGCCTTCCAACCAAAGTCACAAACAGGAGTATTCAGAAGCACAATGCCACCCTTTAACTAATTGATCTATCTAGAGGTTGTCATAGCTTGGTAAGCAATGTCTATTAGAATACCCAACCCAAGAGTTCGAACCTGCACTCTCGCGGTCCGATGTTCTCTTACAGTTTGAGTATGAACCCCAATGCAAAGCACTAAGTCCTGCTTCGCACCGATTACAACTCCCCCGCCTCTTCCAGCACTTTTCTTGCGCTGCGGAAGCATTCTACTCCGGCGGGGACGCCGGCGTAGATGGCGACGATGTGGCAGGCGGCGCGGATTTGTTCTTTCGTGACGCCGTTGCGCAGTGCGCCTTCGCAGTGCAGTTCCCATTCGTGCATTTTGCCGAGTGCGCCGATCATGGCCAGATTCATCAGGCTGCGGGTTGGTGCATCGATAGCGTCATCTCCCCAGCCGAAACCCCAGCACCATTCGGTCATGGCTTCCTGAAACGGACGATTGAAGTCGTCCGCCTTTGCCAGGTTGGCCTCTACATAGTCAGCGCCAAGGGTTGCTTTGCGTTGTTTCAGGCCTTTTTCAAACCGGTCAGACATTCTTGTTTTCTCTCTTAAACGCTGATGCAGATGTATTTCATCTCAACATAATCTTCGATACCGTACTTGGAGCCTTCGCGGCCAAGTCCGGATTGTTTGACGCCGCCAAATGGTGCAACTTCAGTGGAGATCAGACCGGTGTTGACGCCTACCATGCCGTACTCCAGTTCTTCCGCCACTTTGTAGACCGTGGAGAGATCATTGCTGTAGAAGTAAGAGGCCAGACCGAACTCGGTATCGTTCGCTGCTGCAATGGCGTCATCAACTTCCTTGAAGCGGAACAGTGGAGCAAGCGGACCGAACGTTTCTTCTCTTGCCACGTCCATCTCACCGGTCACATTGGCAAGAACAGTTGGCTCAAAGAAGGTGCCGCCTTTGTCGCTGCGCTCACCACCGCACACAATTCTCGCGCCGTTCTCAAGTGCATTCTTGATGTGGGATTCCACCTTTTGAACGGCAGCTTCTGTGATGAGCGGTCCGATGGTCACACCGGATTGGAAGCCATCACCAACACTCAGGTTACGAACAGCATCCGCAAGTTTTTTGGCGAAGGCGTCGTAAACACCATCCTGTACATAGATACGGTTGGAGCAAACGCAGGTTTGGCCGGCATTGCGGAACTTGGAAATCAGTGCACCTTCAACGGCCTTGTCCAGATCTGCATCATTGAACACGATAAACGGTGCATTCCCGCCCAGTTCCAGAGAGAGCTTCTTAATCTGGTCAGCACTTTGGCGCATGAGAATGCGGCCAACATTTGTAGAGCCGGTGAAGCTGATCTTCTGAACAATGTCGTTGGTGCACAGCTCTTCACCGACTGCAACGGCATCCGTTGATGGAAGGATGCTCAGCACGCCTTTCGGAATGCCAGCTTGTTCTGCCAGCAATGCCAAAGCAAGCGCGGAGAGAGGTGTTTCAGCAGCAGGTTTTACAATCATCGCACAGCCAGCAGCCAGTGCAGGCGCAGCTTTGCGAGTGATCATCGCATTTGGAAAGTTCCATGGTGTGATCGCTCCAACAACCCCGACTGGTTGCTTGATCACCATGATGCGTTTATCTTCCTGATGTCCCGGAATAGTGTCGCCGTAAACACGCTTTGCTTCTTCGGAAAACCATTCAATGAAGCTGGCGCCGTAAAGGATCTCACCTTTTGCTTCTGCAACCGGCTTCCCCATTTCCGCGGTCAGTATGGTTGCAAGATCATCTGCATTTTCAACCAGCAAGTCGAACCAGCGTCTCAGAACCTGTGCACGGTCCTTGCCTGTGCGCTTGCCCCATGCTTTTTGAGCAGTCTTCGCGGCGGTGATGGCATCGACCACATCAGAGCGCGAGCAATCGGCAACATTGGCAATCAGTTCACCTGTAGAAGGGTTATTGACTGCAAAGGTTTTCTGGCGCGAAACAAAGCTACCATCGATATATGCACCGGATTGCAACAGGCTTGGGTTGTTCAGCTTCAGGTCCATGGCGACACCCTTTGTCTTTCATTGTTGTCACATCGGCATAGTCATCACGCCGGAAAAGAATGGGGACCAGATGTGGCCCCCATTCCGTTCATTTTCCGTTAAATCGGATTACGCCCGCAGTTCGCGATCCAGAGCCGTTCCGTCAGGAGCGACTTCCTCATGAGGGTCTCTCACCGCACTTGAATCTTGCATGAGCGATTTCACAATTCCCCATGACATGAGAACCACAAGAGCACTGATCGGCAAGGCAGCCGCAATAGCAGCAGTTTGCAGAGCGGATAGTCCACCAGCCAACAAGAGCGCCGCAGCAACAACACCTTGAGCAACACCCCAGATCACACGATGCTGTTTAGGTGGGTGTGCATTGCCCATAGACAGGATGGTCGTGATAACCAAAGTGCCGGAGTCGGATGACGTGATAAACCATGTCGCCAGCAAGAAGGTGGTGAGTGCTGCAATCAACCAGCTGATTGTGCCATTAGAGGTCATCTGCTCAATGGTGCCATAGAGCGCGCCACCAAGGTTCCAGCTGTTAACGGTGTCAATCAGACCTGCAGTACCAACACCGCCTGGTGCATTCATTTCAATGAACAGTGCATTGCCGCCAAAAATGGTGATCCAGAGGAAGGCCATCACGGTTGGCACAAGCATCGCGCCGAACATAAACTCACGAATGGTACGGCCACGGCTGATGCGTGCGATGAACATGCCCACGAATGGTGCCCAGGAAAGCCACCAACCCCAGTAGAACATGGTCCAGCCACCCTGCCATTTCACATCGCCCGGTTCACTTGCGGTCCAGAAGCCCATGGACAGGAAGTTGGACATGTAATCGCCAACGGATGTGAGGAAGAAGCTTGCGAGCCACTGAGATGGACCTGCCACAACAAAGAACAGGATTAGCAGCAGTGTTAGAGCGATGTTCCACTCGGAAAGAATACGAATACCCTTGCCAATGCCAGAGACCGCAGACAGTGTCGCCACAATGGAAATACCGATAACCAAAGCGATCTGAGTAAGCGTGCCCGGATCAACGCCGAACAGCACGTTCAGGCCCTGTGCCATCTGGTTTACGCCAAGCCCCATGGACGTCGCGATGCCGAACACGGTACCAAATACGGCAAGCAGATCAACCGCATGACCTGCCGGGCCGTAGATGCGCTCGCCGAGGATCGGGTAAAGAGCACTACGGAACGTCAGTGGCAGCTTTTTGCGGAATGAGAAGTACGCAAGGCAAAGTCCGGTGATGGTGTAAATCGCCCAACCATGCAGACCCCAGTGGAAGTTGGTCACGCGAACCGCATCAACTGCACGGTCCATGTTCATCTCATTGTGGCCAGCCATATCCGCAAACGGGTTGTTTGGATAACCCCAGCCCGCGGAGTTATCGAAGTAGAACAACGGCTCAGCAACACCAAAGAACATGATGCCAATGGATACACTTGCGGAAAACAGCATTGCAAACCATGCAAAGTTGCTGAATTCCGGACGTGCATCATCATCGCCAAGACGGATGGAGCCAAACCGACTGACCATCAAGCCAATGCAAATGAAGAAGATGATCATGACTGAGGAGATGTAGTACCAGCTCAGCGCTGTTTCGACCCAGCTGCGTACCGCCCCGTACAGCTCACCGGCATAATCAACATTCAAAATCGTGAACACAACAAAGGCAGCAACCATAGCCTTGGCTGCGATAGACATTCCGTTGTGCAGACCCTTAAAGAGCCCCGTTTCGGCTACATTCAGATCTTTCTGAATGTGCTCTTTTTCGATAGCCATAGTTCCCTCCCAGGCTAAATTAATCGGACATTGTGTCCGTGCCGGGTTTCACCGCCGGCTTATCTCCAGCCCCTGCTGAACAGGAGCTACGGATGGGGTTCTCCCTGTTCTCAGCGCATAACGAATGGATCCGGAATCGGATCATCAGAGGTGCGCAACCAAACTGTTTTAACTGTTGTGTAATCCAAAGCTGCCTGCAGTCCGCCTTCGCGGCCATGGCCGGAAAGTCCCTGTCCGCCAAACGGAGCAACGGGGGAAACTGCGCGATAGGTGTTCACCCACACGATGCCGGAGCGAATGCCCTTTATCATGCGGTGTGCCCGCGTCAGGCTTTGTGTGAAGATGCCGGAAGCCAGGCCAAATTTTGTGTCGTTCGCCATCTGCAGGGCTTCAGCCTCTGTCTCAAAGGTAAGAACAGAAAGGACTGGGCCAAACAGCTCGGTTGTCACACAAGGAGCGTTCGGCACATCGGAGCAATCCAGAATGGTTGGCGGGAAGTAGAAACCATCACGGTCGCAATCCACGCCGCCTGTCAGGACCTTGGCACCAGCCTCAACAGAAGCTTTGATGACTGCATTGATGTGGTCGCGCTGGCGCTGGCTGCACAACGGGCCGACCTCTGTCGCCATATCCTGCGGATGCCCGATGACGACGGCTTCAGCTGTGGCCTTCAAACGAGCAAGAAACTCATCCTTGATGCTCTTTGCGATGATCAGGCGAGAACCTGCAACACAGCTTTGGCCTGTTGCTGCAAAAATGCCGGATATCTGCGCATTTACGGCGCTGTCGATATCTGCATCTTCAAACACGATAAATGGAGATTTTCCGCCCAGCTCAAGCGAGGTACTGGCAAGGTTTTCCGCGGAATTGCGCACGATGTGCTTTGCTGTTTCCGGTCCACCAGTAAAGGCAACGTGAGCCACTGATGGATGCGATGTCAGCACCTGTCCACATTCAGCACCAAATCCAGTGATGATGTTGACCACACCTTTCGGGAAGCCAGCTTCTTCAATCAGCTTGGCAAACTCCAAAAGAGGCGAAGGCCCTTCTTCAGACGCCTTCACAATCAAAGTACAGCCGGCAGCCAATGCAGGGCCGATCTTAACGGCAGACAGGAACAGCTGGTTGTTCCATGGAACAATGGCAGCGACCACGCCAACTGGCTCGCGGCGCAGCCAGACTTCCATGTCCTGCTTGTCAATCGGAAGGTGTGCCCCTTCAATCTTATCTGCCAGGCCAGCATAATACCGATAGTAATCCGCCACATACGCCACCTGGGCAGATGTTTCGCGGATGATTTTCCCGGTGTCCTGCGTTTCCAACTGTGCCAGCTTTGGCGCATTCGCCTCAACCAGATCTGCCAGTTTGTAAAGCAACTTGCCGCGCTGTGTGGCTGTCAGGCTGCTCCAGGCAGGATCAAAGAAAGCCCGCTCAGCTGCAGCAACAGCACGGTTTACATCCTCAGTCCGCGCCTCGGGCATTTCTGCCCAAGGTTGACCCGTTGCCGGGTCCAGACTTTGAAATTGTGCTGAGCCATCTTCAAAACGACCATCGATATAGTGCTGGAAGCGTTTCATTATGCATCCTTTTGGAAAGCAGGCATCACTTCGTTTATGAAGCGTTCAAGAGACGCTTTCTTGCGCTCAAACGTCATGCCGCTATCAATCCAGAATGAGTATTCATCGTAACCAAGGTCTTCGTAGTGCTTCAGGCGCTCGATGACTTTGTCAGACGTACCGATCACATTGTTGGTGCGCATCTGCTCTGCGCTGTAGAATGGATGGTTCGCGATATCTTCGTCGCTGAGCGGCTCAATAAGACCCTGAGTGATTGGGCGTTCGTTTTTGAACCATGCACCAAAGTAGTTGTAGAAACGGTTGACCTCTTCAGCGCCTTGCTGAACATCTGCCTCATCACCACCAACATAGGTGTGACGTAGCAACATAATCTTTGGACGTGGAACGGATGGGCTTTTCTCACAAGCATCGTTGAAGCGCTCCATGAGGCTTTCAACTTCATCATCCCCGTTCCAGAGCGGCGTTACCTGAACATTACAGCCGTTCGCCACCGCAAAATCATGGGAGTTTGGATCACGTGCAGCAACCCAGACAGGTGGGTGCGGATCCTGCATTGGTTGTGGTGCAGACGTCGTTTTCGGGAACTGCCAATACTCACCTTCGTGAGCATAATCACCATCCCAGAGCTTTTTGACGGCAGGAACCAACTCGCGCATGCGCTGACCAGCTTCCCACGCATCAAGGCCCGGGATCATGCGCTCATATTCAAAACTGTAGGCACCACGAGCAATACCCAGCTCAAGACGGCCATCCATAATGATATCCGCCATAGCTGCTTCGCCAGCCAGCTTGATTGGATGCCAGAAAGGCGCGATGACAGTTCCTGTTCCAAGACGTACATTTTCGGTCCGCCGTGCCAGATCTACAAGGTTGATGAAAGGGTTCGGCGCGATGGTGAAGTTCATGCCATGGTGTTCACCAGTCCAGATCGCATGCATGCCACCTTTGTCTGCAATCTCACAGAGCTGCAGAAACTCATCATAGAGTTTTTGCTGGCTTTCATCAGCGGAAATGCGCTCAAGATGGATGAAAAGTGAAAATTTCATGGCTTACTCTCCCAGTGCGATTTTGCGCACTTCGCCGTTTTCATGATTTCCAAAATAGATGCCGAAATTGCCCTTCTGCGTCTCCTTCGCAAACCGGCCCAGCATTATCTGTGTGGCCGCATCCTGCACGCGCGCCAGCACATCATCTGTCAGCGCGAGGAAGGTTCCAGACTGGCTGGCCCCTTCACCGGCTGAGCAATGGAAAGCCAGATGCTGGGCATTCGCTTCTTCATCTTCGTAGACGGAGTAAATGAAGCCGACAGAAGACGGGACACCGACCTCTTCCAGTAATGCTGTAAGTTCTTTGGTTGGTGTGCCTTTGCTGACATTGCGCGTTGGCAATCGCAGTTGGCCTGCATCATCTTCAAAAAACAGCACTTTTTTGTCTCGTTCCAGGAGAGCGCTAACAACGGTTTCACTATCTACCTGAATGGAGCTGACTTCTTGTGTGGCAGTAAAATATGCACCGCGCGCGTAACCCAGACCGTTGGCAACGCCGGTCTCAAAAGCCTTTACTTCACCGATCAGAATTGCATGGTCACCCGCGTCCACCACATTGTGCATTGAGCAATCAAACCACGCAGCTACATCAGAAAGAACCGGAGAGCCATTCGGACCGACTTTCCAGTCAACCGTCGCAAAACGGTCTTCGACACGGCTTGCAAAGGTGTTGGACACATCTTTCTGGGTTTCTGCCAGAATATTGACGGCGAAACCGGATGCCTCAGTCAACGCATCATAATTGCTGGAGCTTTTCGCAAGACACACCAGCAACAATGGCGGATCGAGGGAAACGCTTGAAAAGGAATTTGCTGTAAAGCCGAGCGGCTCACCATCCTGCCCATGGGCTGTCACAACCGTAACACCGGTAAGGAATGTACCAAATGCATTCCTCAATGTACGTGGGTCCATCGCTGTCATCGGGTAGATCTCCCTTTCTATCCGTTTGTTCTTATTGGCTGTTTTAACCAGCTTGCCATTGCGGCGTTGACTTGTTCCGGCGCTGTCAGATTGACCATATGACGATGGCCTTCAATGATGCAGACCATGCCGTCCTGCGCTGCCTTGGCCATATCCACCGCCATTTCCTTGGTGGAGTTCGGATCACCATCACCCGTTAGCAAAAGCGCCGGGCATCTGATTTCCTCCCATTTGTCAGCATAGGTCGCGTCCCCATGTGCAAATGCGTTGTAAGTGACCGCATAGCCAACCGGATCAACCTCCCGGAGCCAGTTGCCGACTTTTTCTTTCGCCTGCTGATCCGCAATGCTCTCACTAAACCAACGACTTAAAGGTCCGTCGATGTTGATGTGACCCTCTGCAATTTCCTTAGCTCGCGCCTCCACAGCACTGCGAGCCTCTGGAGATCTGCGGTAAACGCCGTTCAACAAAGCAACGCGTTTTACGCGTTCCGGGTACGTTGCTGCGTAACCACCGCTGATCAGCGCGCCCATGGAATGACCGGCAAGATTCACCTGCTCAAATCCAAGCGCTGAGATCGCTGCATGCAGCCACGCCACATAGTCTTCCAGCTGAGAGCCTTGAGGAAGCGCAGTGCTTCCTCCATGCCCCGGCATGTTTACCGCGATAACACGATGCGTTTTCGCAAAGTGCTCGATTTGCGGTTCCCAGGAAGCATCCTGCATGCCAACCCCGTGGACCAGCACAAGCGGCTCACCTTCGCCTACCTCACGGTAGCAAACAGTGCCCTTAGGATGTGACAGCTGCAGGGTTGTCAACGTCATGTCCCAGCTCCTTAAGGTCCTGATAGCGATCACCAATCCGGTGGTGCGGGCGTCCTGAGAGTGAAGCTCCCAGTGCGATGACGATTTCATCTGGGCCCGGAGCATCGGGAATAGCAAGCTGAATGGTGAGATAGTGTGAACGGCGACCACCATCATTCTTGTCCATCAGCGGAATCATGATCGGAGCGTTTGCGCCAGCGCGGGTGTTGCAGAACGCCAGATAGGTTTTGGCGCCGACAGCTTCACGGTAAAAATTACCAAATTGCAGTGTGTGAATGAGCGCAGAGGCATGCTCGACTTCACCGTTCACACCAACAACAGCTGCTTTACCGTAACCCTCAACAGCTTCACCAGAACCTGCAAAGTTGATGATCATATCCGTCAGCAAACTGCCAACATCTGGTGCAACATCATGGATGCCCGGACGCAGATCTTCAACAAAGCCCTGCCCAGCCCATGGGTTCTTGATCACAGCAACGGCCGCAATCATCCGCAATGAGGTCTCTGCTTTTTTGCCACCTTCAATCAGCGTGTCTTCCACGTGAAGAAGTGTCTTGCGTATCTCTGCTGGCATTGGTCTTCCGTTCATTCCACTGTCAAATTCAATGGTGATAAGATGGTATACCATAATACCGAATGTCAATACCTTCTTGCGAATGAAGTCAACGCAAGCTAGATTGCTGCCATGATCTCTACTGCAAATAATCCTTTGAAAATTGAGCGTCCCACCATGACGCTTCGCGATATGGCTCTTGAGAAAATGAGAGCCGCTATCATTGCCGGGCACTTCCAGTCAGGAGACCGTTTGGTCGAGCGTCCGCTCTGCGACCAGCTTGGCGTAAGCCGTTCAGTTGTAAGGGAAACAATCCGGTATCTTGAAGCAGAAGGCCTTGTTGAAATTCTGCCAAACAAAGGCCCGATCGTTGCCAAACTTGATTGGGAAAACGCACAGCAGATCTACGAAATCCGCATGCTTTTGGAGACCAGTGCCGCACAAAAATGCGCTGAACTGGCCAAAGATGGGGATAAGAAAAAACTTGGTAAAGCGCTCGCTCAGCTCAAATTGGCCTACAGCAGCGGCGAAACAAACGACCTGTTTGAAGCAACAACATTATTCTATCAGTGCATTTTTGATATCAGCGGCCAGAACGTTGCATGGGAAGTGGTACAGCGACTCAATGGCCGCATCAGCCGCCTACGCGCAATGACTTTGGGTACTCGTGACCGCCATGATGCAGGTTACAAACGGATCGAGAAAATCTACTCCGCAATCGAAACGAACGACCCTCAGGCCGCCGCAGCTGCCATTCAGTTACATCTGACGGAAGCTGCAAATATTGCCAAGACCCTTCTGACTGCAGAGCTGAGCAAAAGCAAAAAATAATGCCTAAAGCCTACTGGATTGCCCACGTCACAGTCACGGACGCTGACGCCTACACAAACTACACCCAGGCCGCTCCAGCCGCCTTCCAAAAATACGGCGCCCGCTTCCTCGCCCGCGGCGGAAAAACAGAACACTTGGAAGGCACCACACATCCCCGTAACGTCGTCATCGAGTTCGACACCATGGAACAAGCCCTGGCCTGCTACCACTCCCCAGAATACCAAGAAGCCAAAACCCACCGCAAAACCGCTGCCTTGGCAGACATTATGATCGTCGAGGGGATGGACTAAGCTCCTCTCACCCCTCTCAAACAAACCAGATCAGGCCAAGCCAGATCCAGAGGGGGGCTGGGACTATGGCCCAGATGAAGATGGCGGGGAAGTACTCGTAGATTTTCATGGGGCTCTTCCGAATTCCGTCAGATCAATTCAAATGCTTCTGCCAGGGTCACAACGCAGGCGACTGATATGCCGAGTGTTACGAAGACACGAATGTGTTTGAAGAAGGCTAGCTCTGCCTTGGGTTTCACGCCGGAGCCATATCCTCTGCCATCCAGGTAGATGCTTGTGATCATCGTCAAAAACAGTAGGAACCAGAGAGCAACCAATCCTTCTGCGATCAAGACAATGGCGGGCAACATAACAGGTCTCCGTAGTTTAAAAGTTTCAGAGCAGGCGGTGGCACATCAGTGCAATCAGAGTTCTTTACGAGGAAGAAATTGACAGCTTAATTCAATGCCAAACACTGGTGAGACAGCCCCTGCCCTCTATCGTGACAACTTTCCGACTCATAATATCTATTTTATATATATCTTTATCATCGCACATAACAAAAGACATATATTATTTGCATCTTTTCTTAGAAAGAGCTGAGATAGCGATAAATAATGTGTTATTTCATACACTTAAAATATACACAGCACCACATCGCTTTCGGTGTTCAGCATTCTCTGATTTTATGATATACGCACGATATATCTTTGGAGCATCACTATGCGTTTAAATCAGGCAAGCGATTTTGCTTTGCGACTCGTTATGCAATGCGCCATGCAACCAGACATTCTTCAACGCATCGATCAGGTCGTTTTGCAGCAAGGTTTCTCACGGGGCCATGTAATGAAACTCGTCAATCAACTCTCCCGTGCCGGTATTCTTGAGACCATGCGTGGTCGTGGTGGAGGGTTTAAACTGGGCCGTCTCGCACAAGACATCAGCGTTGGAGATGTTGTCCGCGCGGTAGAGAATGATTTTGCCGTAGTCGAGTGCCTGCGACAGAGCGAATGTGGAGAAATCCAATGCTGCTTCCTCCCCTCTTGTCGCCTCAAACCGTTGATGCAAAGAGCATCCAGCGCCTTCCTGAGCGTGCTCGATGAAATGACAATTGAAAGTGCAGTTATCGATTTGCCCGTACCAGCGGCTTTGACTGCACAACAAAGCTAGCAGGAAGAATACTTCTGAAACTCTATTGATCTTCTCATATGTATTTTTGACCAATCCTATATTGAGTTCACAATTAAATCTAATTTAACAAATAAAAACTCTATTAATGACTATATTCGATTCAGTTAATCTATAGCTCATGAGAAGAGTATTGCGTATCACTTCATAGCTCCTCAGTCGAATACAGCATAATTGTGTAGCGCGAAGAAATCCTAACGGATTACTAATGTGATTACTCACACTGAAGCTGCGTTTTGCTCTGCGCAGCCTTCGGTAACGGCTGTGCTCGACTGAACAACTGTCTCAGAACTGCTGTAACTGGCAAATGTGTGAGGGTTGAAATGTGGTATAGTGAGCGTCTTCTGGGAACAATTGCACTTGCGAGTCTCACATTCGCCTGCTTGCTAGGTCTTTTCGTTGATCGAGCAGATGCTCAGGAAATCATAACAGGCACCATCAATGATCCACCGGTTACAGTCAATGGCTCGAATGGCTTGTATATTGGCTTCAACACTGATGGCACGCTGAATCTCTCTTCAGGTCGATCAGTTGCAATCGGGCGTTTTTTGAGAGTTGGTGTCGCCAATGCTGATGGAACTCTGAACATCTCCAATGGCGCGGCCATGTTCCAAACCGGAGGAAGCTCACTTATTGAAATCTCCAATGGTTTCGATCGCGGCACCGTAAACCTTTACAACAGCGGTGAAATATTCGCCCCCAACTTTGATCTCGTCCTCCGATCAGCAGGAATAATCAATATTGGTGGCGAGGAAGGCTCTAGTGCTCTTAGCGCGGGATACCTTGAAGTCGATGACCTCATCATGGTCAATGGCTCCAAGATTGTTGTTAACACAACGAGCGGCGGTGGCGACCATCTAGTGGCCGATTTGATTTCAAACACACCAGGTGCCGGCGAGGTTCTCTTTGAAAACGGAACGACGCGCTTGTTCCGCAACAATAGTCTCTTCACAGGTAAGATGTTCTTTGAAGAAGGTGCAACCGTTGTTGTTACCAGTACCAGTGCTGTCGGAAACGGGGATCTGGATTTCTTAGGCGGCAGCCTCGTTTCCAATGGAAATGTAACCGTAAACGGCGATATTGAAGTTACAAATGTGGGAGCTCTCAACGACGCCACCTTCATCACCTCAAACGGAAACTTCACACTTGCCGGAGACATTATCGGCAACGGCAAAGTCAGGTTTGAAGGCAATGGCGTAACCATTCTGTCGGGCAACAATTCCTGGACCGGCGGAACGGACATTGATGGCACAGAAGTTCAGTTTTCAAACGCGTCCAATCTGGGCAACAGCGCGATTGAACTGAACAGCGGCCACCTCACATTTACCGGCTCTACAGCAACAATCAACAACCTCATCGATCTGGATGGAACCTCCTCAATTGAGGTTGGCACGAACGACACCCTCACTGTCAGCAATGATATCAGCGGGTCTGGTCGCTTAAAGAAACTGGGCAACGGAACGCTCGTTCTTGATGGAGCGGGTAGCAACTTCAGTGGTGGGCTGGATCTGGCAGACGGCACCGTAGAGTTTGGAGCAGCTGCCAACATCGGCAGCGGAAACATCATCTATTACGGTGGTGATCTAAGCTATATTTCTGGCTCGGATGCAACCATATCAAACACGTTTGAGATGCATAATAATGGCAACCTTGACGTGCAATCAGGTCGTACTCTGACGATTACAGGTGACATCGTTGATGGCGGCGGTTCACCCGGCAAACTGACCATCGGCTCCGGCGGTACAGTAGACCTGCAAGGCACCAACACATTCTCAGCCGGTCTGGTCGTTCACGAAAACAGCACAGTTGGCTTCTCTGACTCTGACGATCTTGGCAGTGGCACTGTTGAGCTCGACAACGGCAACCTCACCTTTAACGGAACCACTGCAACAATTACCAACCTGATTGATCTGGACGGCACATCATCCATGACAGTCGGGTCCGGTGACACGCTCACCGTCAGCAATGATATCAGCGGGTCTGGGCGGCTGAAAAAGTTTGGTGATGGAACGCTGGTTCTTGGTGGAGTGGGCAGCAACTTCAGTGGTGGGCTGGATCTGGCAGATGGAACTGTGCAGTTTGGAGCAACTGCCAACATCGGCAGCGGAAACATCATCTATTACGGTGGTGATCTGAGCTACGTGTCCGGCTCGGATGCAACCGTCTCAAATACGTTTGAAATGCACAATGACGGTACCCTTGACGTGCAATCAGGCCGCACCCTCTCAATCACCGGCAACATCGTTGACGGCGGCGGCTCACCCGGCACGCTGACCATCGGTTCCGGTGGGACAGTCAATCTGCAAGGGACCAACACATTCTCGGCAGGCCTTGTCATTCAGGAAAACAGCACTGTCGGTTTCTCAGATTCCAATGATCTGGGCACTGGCACAGTTGGACTCGACAACGGTAACCTCAACTTCACCGGAACCTCCGCAACAATCGCAAATACGATTGAACTGTATGATGATAGTAGTCTTGACCTGCAATCCGGGCGTACTCTGACAATCACAGGCAACATCGTTGACGGTGATGGCACACCGGGCTCCTTCACCATCGGCTCCGGCGGCACAGCCAATCTGCGAGGAACCAACACGTTCTCAGGCGGTCTGATCGTTCAGGAAAACAGCACAGTTGGCTTTGCAGACTCCGATGATCTGGGCACAGGTGCGATTGAACTCGACAGCGGTAACCTCAATTTCACCGGAACAACCACGACGATTGCCAATCTGATTGATCTGGATGGAACATCATCCGTGACGGTGGGCTCTGGTGATACCCTTACCGCAAGCAATACCATCAGTGGTACTGGCCTGCTAAAGAAACTCGGAGCAGGAACGCTGGTTCTAGGTGGAGCGGGCAGCAGCTTCAGCGGCGGTTTGGATCTGGCAGCCGGTACTGTGGAGTTTGGAGCAGCAGCCAACATCGGCACAGGTGACGTTCTCTTTTACGGTGGTGATCTGAGTTATATTTCTGGTGCAGATGCGACCATCGCCAACGAATTCAAGATGCACGATGACGGTACGCTTGATGTGCAATCCGGACGCACCCTGACACTGACTGGTGACATCACAGATGGCGGCGGCACACCGGGGTCTCTCACCATTGGGTCTGGCGGTACGGTCAACCTGCAGGGCGACAACAGTTTTTCCGGTGGCCTCATTGTTCAGGAAAACAGTTCCGTCGAGTTTACCGACCCAGACCGCCTTGGGCTTGGCACAACCACCCTCAACAATGGTAACCTGCTCTATCAGGGTACTACAGACGCCAATCTTTCAAGGATTGCTATCGCCAGTGGCACAAGCAACACAATCGATATTGATGACAATACGGTCAATCTGGAAATCTCCTCCAACCTTTCCGGCTCTGGCAACTTGTCCATCGATGGTGGCCAAACAACCACCCTAACCGGCACCAACAGTTCATGGACCGGTGATCTTGGCGTAACCGATACCGAGTTGATCTTCAATGACGGCACCAACATCGGCAACGGCAATGTCGGCATCACGCTGAACTCCTCAACCCTGACCTACACCGGCGGCAGCACGGTCAACATCAATGAACTGGCGTTTTCCGGCGCCGGGAACGTGGTTGGAACGACCGACATCGTTGGCCAGATCAACATCATGTCCGGGCTGACCGGTTCAGATCAGGTTACCTTCACCGGCCCGGGTGAAGTCAATCTGCTTGGCGACAACTCAGGCTACACAGCAGATATTGAAATCGACACCGGCACGCTTGGTCTGGAAGGCTTTTCTACCTCGGCCATTGGGTCTGGCAACGTGATCGTAAATGGTGGAACTCTTTTCTATCTGGGCACAGGCAGCGAAACTGTTGATACGACCAAGCTGCAAGTGAACAGCAATGATAATACCATCGACATGGCAAACGCAGGTGCAACCCTCACCTGGACCGGAGATGCCACTCCCGGTGGAGGTACCTTCCTAAAGAACGGTGCAGGTACGCTTATACTATCAGACGGCACCAAATCTCTGGTCAGCTCCACCATTAACGGCGGCACCATGCGGATTGGTAAGTCCTTAACGGATAGTTCTACTCTTTCAGGTGATCTGACCGTGAACGCCGATGGTCGGCTCGAGGGGTACGGCACAGCCAGCGGCAGTGTGACACTTAACGGGGGCATCATCGCACCCGGAGCGTCCTTCGGTACAATTACGCTCGGCAGTCTGGATGCGACGGGCACTGGTGGCACGCTGGAAATGGAGTTTGGCTCTGATCCGGTATCTGGAATGACAAATGTTGATCAAATCCAGATCCTCGCGGGTGGCAGCGTGGACCTGAATGATGTTGCGCTTGATCTCGTCAACGTTATGGGTCCAACACCGGTCAAAATCGGCGATGAGTTCGTCATTATCGACAATCTCTCCGCACCGGGGTCAGAGCCACCGACAGGCACGTTCAGTTCAGTCAGCCACGATATGTTCATGTTAGATGTAAACGTGCTCTACGGTATTCCCGGAGACGGTAACGATGTCGCGATCCAGTTCATCCGAAGCTCCAACAATTTCAATGGCCTGGCAGATACACGCAACGAACATTCAGTCACTCTGGCGCTTGATACTATCAATGAAAGCGGCGATCTCTTCACACAACTTGCGCCCATGAACAATGCTCAGATTAAAGCTCTTCTCGATCCCCTCGCAGGTGAGATCAACGCTTCAACCCGTGCAATCCTTCTTGCCGACAGCCGCTTCCTGCGACAAGCGGTGAATGACCGCCTTTACAAGGCCCACAGCGCTTTTGCTGCAGACGTGGATGACAACACCGTTTCCCGCACGGTCAGCAACTTTGCGATGTGGGGACAGGTCTACGGCAGCTGGGGTCAATTCTTCTCCGATGGCAATGCTCGCACCACAGGCAGAAGCGTTGGCGGCGTTCTGGTTGGTGTTGATGCGACTTACTTTGACATGGTGCAGCTGGGTGTGGTTGCAGGCTTCGGCAGAACATCCATCGACATCAGCTCCATCGATGCCTCATCTGACAGTGACAGCTACAGTGTCGGCGGCTACGCCAGTGCCAATCCGATCGACAACGTCAGACTGCGCGGAGGTGTTGCAGGTACATGGTACAACATTGCAACTGATCGCGATGTAAGCCTCTTCCCGGAAGAAACGCTGTCATCTGACCAGTTCGCCGGTTCTGTGCAAGTGTTTGGTGAGCTTGGATATACGCTGGAAAGCACCTACGGTAATCTGGAGCCTTTCGCAGGAGTTGCCTATGCTTATCTCTCCGGTCCCGGCTTCAATGAAACCGGCGGTGCAGCAGCACTCAAAGCAGATGGACAGTCCAACTCCCTCACTTTCCTGACACTGGGAACACGCGGCGAGTTTGATCTTTCCAACTACCTTTACGGGGACACAAGCTTTGTTGGCTTGGCAGCCTGGCAATACTCTTCCGCTGATACGCTCGACTATACCCAAAGCTTCATCGACAGCGGCAACCCTTTCACCGTCGCCAGCGTCCCAATCGCCCGCAACGTGGCCCTGATCGAAACCGGCCTTGAATCCCGGCTAGCCGAGCACATCCAACTCAACATCAACTACTACGGCCTCCTCGCCGACCAAACCCTGGACCACGGCGCCAACGCAAGACTGTTCGTGCAGTATTGAGAAAAGAGATCTAATGAGTATTCAGCATCTAAATGAAGGCGACTGGCACCTACAAAACTAATTCAAATCCTTCAACAGCCGACCATGTTTTCTCGTCTGCTTGATGACTTCTCCGAAGGTGTTGAAGCCGTGGGAGGATAGGAGGGGGAGGAGTTTGCAGAGGGCTTGGGCGGTGGCTTGGGCGTCGCCGAGGGCTGTGTGGCGCAAAGCTATGGGGATTTCTATACCAAGGCGAGTGCAAAGGGCGTCGAGAGTGTGCACCTGATCTGCGCCGAAAACGACTGCAGACAAGAGGACGGTATCAAGGATCGGATGGTCCCAGGCATGGCCGGACAAGTGGCCGTATCGATGTAGGAATGCCATGTCGAACGGCGCATTGTGCGCGACAATGACGGAGTCTTTGGCGAAAGCATGGAACTTAGAAATTGCAGTGACCGGGTCTGGAGCATCTGCCACCATGTCATCTGTGATCCGGTGAACTCCGGTTGAGGCAGCCGGAATAGGTCTGCCCGGATTGACCAACTGATCAACTGTTTCACCGGGAATGATACGTCCGTTGACAACCCGCACGGCCCCAATCTGGACAATGTCGTCCTTGTTTGGCATGAGGCCAGTTGTTTCCGTATCGAAAACGACGAAGCTCAGATCACGTAGTGAGCGTTCCTCAATTTCCTTTTCAAAATGGTGCTGGGCCGCCTCAAAATCATAAATCAGTGGTCGCGGTGCCTCTGGTGCGATGCGTGCGGTCGCATCGTCAATCAGGATCATGTAGCCCGACATCCCTCTGAGTTTTTTAAGGCGCAATTGAAAACTAAGGTTGCCACGGGCTCCTTTCACATCAACAGCAATTTCTGTTTTCAATTCGATCAGCTGATCATAGGCAGCACGCACTTCCTCCTCAATAAAGTAATCAAAGATGGATGCACTCAAACGTGGAACATGAACCTGCCCAAGAATGTCTGCGGCTTGACCGTCATAAAGCATGATTTTGTGTGCAGGGCTGACGAGCACGATGGCGACGGGGATCTCAGTTAACAGCAAGGCCAGCTGCTCGCGCTCGCTCGCCAGCTGCGCCGTTGCATCAGAAACCAACTCATCAGTTTCTGCACTGTCATTGGTTAAACGCCAGGCAACCGCATGAGCCGCAGGCGCAAGGTCGCCAAGGTATTTCGCTTCTTCAAAATCAATTGAGGCATCAACATTAGCATGAGCTGTCGTGCGGATGGCAGCGGAGAGACGTTGCACTGGTTTGGCAACATTTTCGTCAAACAGAAGCCAGATGCTGACTGAGATCGCAAGAAGACCGAAAATGGATAGAATACCGGCCAACAGGAAGCCTGAGGCCGGTGTTGTTTCTGCAATACGGGTGTATCCAAAATAAAGCGCAGCCCCGACAACGGCACAGCTTGCTGCGGCAACACCCGCGAACAAGAGGAAGATCCGAAATCGTAAACTGAGGCCTATTAACATTACCCCGCTCCGCATATTGTTGAGGTGATCCTGTCATTTTCCGGCACTGACACCCATTGAGCCCCAGAGATGCTTCCACCTTCCTCAAAAATGATACCGTCAGCCAATGCTGCCCGTCGGCTGGTGGTGCAATCGGTAAGCACAGGAAGCTTGTTCACCGGAGACCAGCGGCCAAAGAAGTAAGCTTGCGCCAGTTTCATGCCCGGCTGCTTTGGATGTGTCTGGATCGTAGCAGTATCAATCGCGACAAATCTTTCCGTGAAGGGAAACAGATAGGTCCATGGACGATAGAAGGCTTTGCTTTCTACAGTTTCAGCAACCACTATGCCATCAGGGAGCGTATCTTTGGTGCGCGAAAACCAGCTGTACTCGCTGGAGATTGTTGCCAGCAACATGGCAGCACCGGCAGCAACCGGGGCAAACCAGCGCGGCAAACGCCCACCAAGAACATGATTGATCAACATCACAAGACCAGCTCCGGCAACGCCTGCAATGAAGGTCCCGATCAATTCAAGAAACATGTTATTCCTCCCAGGTGACTGTGGTCGCTTTTGTCTCGCCACAGCTTTGATTATTATTGGTCTAGAGCGGAGCGAATTCTTGTTGCTTGATTGAATCCAATCAAACAGAACGCCCTCTAGCTTAGCATTCCACGGCCATGCCCAACTGCTGACTGCATGGTTTTAACAACAACAAACGCATCCCGGACATGGGAGCGTTCAAAATCTGACAGGCTAGAAGGCTGCAGAAAATTATCGGGTTGAGCGCCTTGTTTAACCAGATCGGCCTGATGCTGGATTCGCGTCTCGGCGATCAGGTCATAAGCATCCAGAAGATCTCCTGCGCCTGATTTGCTCAGTTGGCCACTCTCACGAGCTTCTTCCAGCCGTGCGCGGGTATTAACCGCCCCGATCTGTCCTTGCAGCGCATAGATCCGAGCCAGATCAACCACTGGCACCACGCCGTTATGCTTCATGTCCAACGTGTTCTTATGCTCACCAGAGCGGATGGTTGCCAATCCGCGCAGCAAACTGAGTGGCGGCGTATGTTTCAACGAGTTGCTGACCATGTGTGCGACAAATATCGAGTTACGGCTTGAAGCATCCAGTGTTTGTGTTTGCAGGTCTTCAAAGAGGGAAACCTCACCGCCAATTGGCCTGAGGTCAAACATGACAGAGCTGAGCATCTGCGCTTCTGGGTCCGGTTTGTTGATCCAGCCTTCAAAATATGATTTCCAGACAGACAATGGCTGGCACCAGCGCGGGTTGGTTGCCATCATGTTGCCGGGGCAATAAATGTAGCCGCTGGTGTTCAGTCCATCACACACAAACTTTGCCAAATCAGCAAAATACCCAAGCCGCTGCTCATCCGTTACGCCGTCATCCAGAAACAGGCAATTGTCCTGATCGCTGACCCCGGTCTGTTCGCGGCGCCCTTGCGAGCCACAAGCAAGCCAAAGATACGGGACGGGCGGAGGGCCAAACTTTTCTTCCGCCAGCTTCAGCAAGCGACGGGTTGCAGCATCAGCAATATCAGAGATCAACCGTGTGACTATTTCGTGCCGACTGCCACCAGCCACCAGCTGCACCAGCAGCTTGGGTATCCGTGCCGTCACCCGGGCTATGTCATAGGCATCTTTGGCCCTGGCAACTTCGCTGACCAACTCAGCTGAACTGATGGCCTGAAACCGGGTCAAATCCGTTTGCGTCACCATGCCGACGAGGCGTTCTCCCTCCACGATTGGGACATGACCAATGCGCCGTTCCATCATCAAATGTAAAAGATCCGACCCGATGGCTGATGGCGCAAGCACAATGGGATTAGCCGTCATGACAGCTTCAACCGGTGTCTCAACTGATAAAGCAGGCGCCAAAACCTTAAAGGAGAGGTCCCGCACCGTAATGATCCCGATCAGCCCACCTTTTGCATCTGTCACACACAGCGAAGAAACGCGTGCATCCCTCATCTGCTGAGCAGCATGTTGCACTGTATCATCAGGACGGCAGGTAATCGGGTTGGGCGCCATAAACGATTCAATTGGAATGGCGGCTAGATCATTTTCGCGGGTTCGCGGCTTCTGAGTCCGGTCAAAGAAACGGGCGACGGGTTGATGCGCTGCAATCAGTTCTGTCAATAACGCTGGCGGGAGGACCAAAAGGACGGTTGGCTCACCGGCTTTTGCGGATGTAACCGCACGTCCGTCCAGAAACAGACCGCGCTCCCCAAACGAATTGCGAATGCCGAGACGGCTTATGACGGCATCATTCTTATCACGGATTTCAACGCCGCCCTCGTAGATGAGAAACAGCCCCGGCAGTTGATCTCCGAGCTCATAAATACCAGCACCGTGGACACGCTCCCACACTGTTATCTGGTTGGACAACGCCTCTTGATCTGTCTCTGGAAGAACATCATAGGGATGCACGGATTTCAGAAACTGCAGGACTTGCTCTGATGTAAGAGGCATGGCTCCACCTTCAGCTGGAAGAAATAAAGTCCTGCCCAGCATAGGCCGGGCAGGACAGGATCGAAAGACAGCGGGTTACTGAGGTTCAGCAACCCGCGTCAGTTATCAATGGTCCTGAGCTGCACCGGCTCCACGAGGGATACGTACGCTTTCCACGAGGTCCTTGATCACCTGAGGTGTTTCCTTCGTCATGCCTGCAACAAAGTAAGCAACAGCGAAGTTCACAGCCGCACCTATCGCACCAAACGATGTGGACTTGATCGTACCAAGCAGCGGATCAGCATCTGAGAAGCTGGCTGTGCCTGGAATGAAGAACCAGCCCTTGTGCAGGAAGATGTAAACAAGGGTCACAACCAGACCAGACAACATACCTGCAACAGCGCCGGTGTTGTTGATGCGGGTTGAGAAGATACCCATCATCAGCGCAGGGAAGATGGATGCCGCCGCAAGACCGAAGGCCAGTGCCACCGTTTGCGCCGCAAATCCCGGAGGATTGAGCCCCAGATAGGTTGCCACAATAATCGCAACCGCCATGGCCACTCGGGCAGACATCAACTCACTCTTTTCTGAGATTGATGGCTTAATAGCCCCCTTGATCAAATCATGGCTAACCGCTGAGGAGATTGCGAGCAAGAGCCCTGCTGCTGTTGAAAGGGCCGCTGCCAAGCCGCCTGCAGCCACCAGACCAATCACCCAACCTGGCAGGTTTGCAATTTCCGGGTTCGCCAGCACGAGGATGTCACGGTTGAACTTTGTCAGCTCATTTCCAACCCAGCCTTTTTCGCCGGCAAGAGTTTGCATTTTTTCACTCTTGTCGTTGTAGTACTGGATTTTGCCGTCGCCGTTCTTGTCTTCCCAAGCCAGAAGTCCTGTCTTTTCCCAGGTGTGCATCCAGTCATATTTTGGGTCATTCTTAATCTGTGCAACTTCAACAGCACCACCATTAATGCCGCCGTTTGGCCACATCATATCTGTGATGTTGAGACGTGCCATCGCGCCAACTGCAGGAGCGGTGATGTAAAGCAATGCAATAAACACCAGCGCCCAACCTGCGGACCAGCGTGCATCAGCCACTTTAGGCACGGTGAAGAAGCGCATGATCACGTGCGGCAGACCAGCAGTACCGATCATCAGAGACAGCGTGAACAGCACCATGTTGAAGGTGTCAGCATTGTTCGATGTGTATGAGTTGAAGCCAAGCTCAGTCACCACCTGATCCAGTTTGGTCAGAAGTGGTTCGCCACTTGCAACATCATTACCAAACAGACCAAGTCCTGGAATTGGATTGCCAGTCAATTGCAGCGAGATGAAAACTGCTGGAATGGTGTAAGCGGTAATCAGCACCACATACTGAGCGACCTGCGTATAGGTAACGCCCTTCATGCCGCCGAACACAGCGTAAGCAAACACAACACAGGCACCGATCAACAGTCCTGTTGTGTTGTCAACTTCCAGAAAGCGGCCAAAGGCAACACCAACACCCGTCATCTGACCGATCACGTAAGTGGTTGACGCAACAATCAAGCAAACCACAGCAACAATACGTGCAGTCTGACTGTAGAAGCGATCACCGATAAACTCAGAGACGGTGAACTTGCCGAATTTGCGCAGATACGGAGCCAGAAGCAGTGCCAGCAACACGTAGCCACCGGTCCAGCCCATCAGGAAGGATGAGTTGTCATAGCCGGTAAACGCAATAAGACCGGCCATGGAAATAAAGGATGCCGCAGACATCCAGTCAGCTGCAGTTGCCATGCCATTGGTGACAGGATGGACGCCGCGGCCCGCAGCGTAAAATTCAGATGTGGAACCCGCACGGGCCCAGATCGCGATGCCGATGTAGAGCGCAAAGGAGCTGCCCACAAATAGCAAGTTGATAGTAAACTGATCCATGATCTGAAAAGCCCCTATTCTTCTTCAACGCCGTGTTCACGGTCAAGACGGTTCATACGCCAGGCGTAGAAAAAGATGATCGCCAGGAAGACCAGAATGGAACCCTGTTGTGCGAACCAAAACCCCAGATCAGTGCCGCCAACACGAATGCCGCTCAGCAGTGGGCGCAGCAAAATGCCAAACCCGAACGAGACCAGAGCCCATATAACGAGGCTTATTTTGATGATACGCATATTGGCAGCCCAATATGCGTTGTTGGATGAGTTATCTGACATGCTCTCCTCCCGTTTGGGCCGGATGAAATTCAACCGGACGGCATATGCCCCCAAATCTCAAACTGGATTTGCTGTTGATGACCAGTACCTCCCACTGGTCAGCTGGCTTGGAGAGTATTCGTTGATCTTGTTTGGCCTAACAAACCCCATCAAGAAAAGCCGCTCAGGTGACGTAGAATCCCATCAAAACACCACCATTTCCAGAAAGCTAAGCTTTACATTTGCGTAGAGTTTAGAGCTCGCAGACTTACACAGCTAGCCACTTGCTCCCTTAAACCCGCCCCACTTCATCAAGAAAGCGTTGCGTCAGTTCCCAAAGCCGGAACTGAGCTATCACAAGATCCTCCAACGACTCCCACACAAGCCACCTTCAGCAACCAGTTTGTTCCCCCTCGGTCAACTTGTACACGCCTACTTACGTAGAGAATACTTATGTATTACAACCAAAGACTTTGAAACTACTTACAGCTTAGCTACATCTGTAGGGGGCATATGTGGGTGAGATGGTGCAAGGGGAATTGATATGAGATGCTTGGTATTTACGAGCTAAGTAAAGCGACGGCTAAAAGGATTTTGTGCCCCAATACCCTCAAACTTCTGAGAACATCTCCAATTTCAACAAAACCTTGCAGCCAGAACTTCTCTGGGCATATCCTTGGGAATTAAGGGACGGAATGAACGCTGGATAAAGTTCCGTTTGGAGACCCGAGGCGGGTTGCGAAGGAACAGGTGGCGACCTATATGAGCGGTGCCTTTGGTACCACTCTGGATTACTTATGGTTTTTTCAAGAGTGTTCGAGGCTGAGGGGGAAGTCGAGTGAGGGAAAATCTCAGATGATATTCGACAGATTTGGCAAAATCGTTTCCGTGCTAAACGCGCAAGTTTAGGACAATAGCCCTTTTAGGGATGCCACATTCTTCCCATAATAGAAATTTCACAATGCAGTGCTGAAAAATAGAGAGCTTTGAGGAGCATACTTCGCATGACATTTAATCGAATTCTTGCTGCGATCGGCATGACCGGAGCCTTAACAGTTGCAGCTCATGCTGAAATTGTTGTTTCTTCCAAAATTGATACTGAAGGTGGTCTTCTCGGAAACGTTATTGCACTTGCGTTGGAAGATGCTGGTTTGCCAGTAGAACGCCGCCTGCAGCTTGGCGGCACTCAGGTGGTTCGCGAAGCACAGCTTGCAGAGCAAATCGACATCTATCCTGAATATACGGGCAATGCAGCCTACTTCCACAATGAGGCGGACAGCGAAGTCTGGAAAGACGCCAAAGCCGGATACGCCCGCGCAGCTGAGCTTGATGGTGAGAAGAACGGGCTGGTATGGCTTCAGCCTGCGCCAGCCAACAACACTTGGGCTATCGCTGTAACAGGAGCATTGGCCTCTCAGAACAACCTTGCCACTATGTCTGACTTCGGCGCTTGGGTTGCAAACGGCGGTGATGTGAAACTGGCCGCCTCGACAGAATTCGTTTCTTCTCCGGCAGTTCTTCCTGCTATGCAGGAAACCTATGGCTTTAAGCTGTCTCCAGATCAGACAGTCGTGCTTTCTGGCGGTGACACAGCCGCGACAATTCAGGCCGCAGCTCGTGGCACATCTGGCGTCAACGCAGCTATGGCATACGGCACAGATGGTGGCGTTGCTGCAACAGGCCTTATTGTTATGACCGATGATAAGGGCGTGCAGCCAGTCTACGAGCCAGCTCCGGTTATCCGAGCTGCTGTGTTAAAACAGTATCCAGAAGTTGCATCAGTCTTGAACCCGATCTTTGCAGGTCTGGATCTGGCGACACTACAGGAGCTCAACGGTCGCATCCAAGTTGGTGGTGAACCTGCAGCTGCAGTCGCAAAAGACTATCTGACCAAGATCGGTGTTTTGGACTAACTGCGCGCGTTATGCTTGGCAGGATTAAATCAGTCGTCTCCGGACCCGGTCTTTTGTTTGTAAGCCTGGGTCTGGTTGCCTTATACGCACCTTTTATGACGCTTGCCGCCAATCGTATTGTCGCGGGTGAGGGTATCCCTGTGTGGGGCGTGGCCGGACCAGAAGCCGTCATTCCCGGCTTTGTTGGCTTGCTGGCTGGGCTAGTCCTTGGTTTGCCAGCTGCCTGGCAAGTTTTGCGTTTGATGGGCGCAATGATCGGAATAGCAGCGTTGATTTGGCTGCTGATGGAGGGCAGCACCTCGCTTCTTGAAGGCGCTGGAACTTATGCCAGAGTATCCCTGGGCAGTGGTTTCTGGTGTTTGCTTGCAATCCTGTTACTGCTGGCGGCTGATGCTCTGTCCTCTCTTTCTCCTGGCCCCAAAATGCGCGGCGCTTTGTTGGCACTAGCGATTGTGGTGTCGGCGTTGGTCTTGTGGTCAGGGGTCTTGACCGATCTGTCAATCTTCAGAGAATACGCCAGCAGACAGGATGCTTTCTTCAACGCAGCGTGGCGGCACCTCGGCCTTGCTTTTGGCTCGCTTGTTGTGGCCGCTGCTATAGGTTTCCCTCTTGGCGTGTATTGCCACCGGAACGAAGGTTTGCGTAGCGCTGTCCTGCCAGTGCTCAGCTTTCTGCAAACAATTCCCTCACTTGCCATGTTTGGCATCATGATCCCGCTTCTTGCCTGGGTCAGCAGCACGGTCCCTGGTGCCAAGGAACTGGGTGTCGTCGGCATCGGCTTTTTGCCCGCATTTCTGGCACTGGTTATCTATTCCCTGTTGCCGGTGGTGGCAAACACTGTAGCCGGTCTGGAAGCCACTCCAATCGTGACGCTGGATGCTGCACGCGGTATGGGAATGACCCGCCATCAACGCCTCATACAGATTCAGTTGCCGCTCGGGCTTCCGGTTATGCTGGCTGGACTGCGGATTGTTCTGGTGCAGAATATTGGCCTTGCGGTGATCGCCGGATTGATTGGCGGTGGTGGTTTTGGAACCTTTGTCTTTCAAGGCCTCAATCAGACCGCAACAGACTTGATCCTGCTTGGAGCCCTGCCAACAGTCATTCTTGCTCTTATCTCGGCAATTGCAATGGATATTCTGGTCGAACTGGCCCGCCCCAATCAGATGAGGCACGGATGATTGAGATCGACAACATAACCAAGGTTTACGACGGACGGCCTGCTGTCGATTCCGTATCTATGACGATTGAGAGTGCAACAATCACCGCAATCGTCGGCACATCCGGCTCTGGAAAAAGTACATTACTACGTATGGTCAACCGGCTTGTAGAGCCCACGTCTGGTCAAGTTCGGATCAATGGTGAACCAACTGCAGGATTGCCGAAGAACGCCCTGCGCCGCCGCATTGGATATGCAATTCAGGGCCATGGCCTTTTCCCGCATCACACAGTTGCCAGAAACATCGGCGCTGTGCCGCGGCTACTCGGTTGGGACAAGGACAAGATCCATACGCGCGTGAATGAGCTGTTGGACTTATTCTCCATGCCGCCAGATGAGTTTCGCGATCGCTATCCTGCTGAGCTCTCAGGCGGTCAGCAACAACGGGTAGGCGTGGCACGAGCTTTGGCATCACGGCCCGACCTGTTGCTCATGGATGAGCCCTTCGGGGCACTGGACCCCATCATTCGAACGCGCGCGCAGACAGACTTGCACCGGATTCAACGAACACTCGGCTCCACAATTCTTCTCGTCACGCATGATATGGAGGAAGCCATACAGCTTGGTGATCAAGTAGCGGTGATGGATCAGGGACAGTTGGTTCAGCACGGCACGCCAGCAGAGATCATCACCAACCCTGCCACAGAGTTTGTTGCAGAAATGGTTGGCGGTGTCGATCGGCCGCTTCGCCTGTTATCGCTGCTTTCCGTCTCCCAGATACTTGAAGAGGGAGCTGCAGAAGGGGAGTCAATCGACGAGGAAGCCAGCCTGCGAGAGGCTCTTTCTGTTTGCCTTTGGAGCGGGCGAAATGCTGTGCCTGTAGAACGCGACGGTAACCCTATTGGCCGTGTAACACTGGAAGCGATCCGCTCCAGAGCCGAGGGGACACATGAGCCGGGCTAATTTCCTGAGGGTTATCGTTGTTTCGCTGCTGCTCGCTCTTGTCCTTCGGCCTGAGTGGTTTGCACCCATGTTTGCACCCTTCACACCGCCCGGTGCCGCCGTGATCTACGATCGTACCTCGTTGTTGTCGCTTTCTCTGAGCCATCTGGGTATCGTTGCCTTAGCCTCAGTCGCCGCAATCGTTGTTGCGGTGTTACTGGCGATCCTCGTCACTCGCCCACAAGGGAAGGCATTTTTGCCGCTGTCTCGCACCATTGCGAATATGGGACAGACGTTTCCACCTGTGGCCGTTCTGGCTTTGGCAGTTCCGATGCTGGGTTTTGGAGCCGGACCAACGCTTGTTGCGCTGTTTTTGTACGGCATCTTGCCAATCTTCGAAAACACGATGACCGGTCTTTCAACCTTGCCACCGGCAACCATGGAAGCAGCCCGGGGAATAGGGCTCAGCCGCCGGCAACGTTTGCTTCAAGTCGAGCTTCCACTGGCGCTTCCTTTGATCTTGACAGGTGTTCGGCTCTCTGTCGTCATTGCCATCGGCACAGCAACAATCGGCTCCACCGTCGCCGCCCACACGCTTGGCGAAGTCATCATCGCAGGCCTGCTGACCAACAACACCTCCTACGTCTTACAAGGCGGCCTCATAGTCGGCCTGTTCGCAGTCCTGATCTACGACGCACTGACCCAACTTGAACGTTACGCAAGAGAGCATTGTTAGTGCTCACCAAGTCATCCGTCCACCATCAAGTGATGGGTGGGCGGATGACTTTTCCTTTTTCGTTGATGACTTGGACGCTGGCCCATTGTTCTACGGAGAATAAGGCTTTCCATTTTTCTTCTATGCGTGCACGGTTTACGTTTGCTTGCGAGAAGTTTGCGTTGGTGAGGTCGGCGTCGTCGAAGACACTGTCCGTTAACAGACAATAGCTCAGGTCAGGGCCGTGTGTGCTTGATCTCCCAATCAGGCCACCACTGCTCTTCATACCCCGGAAATAAGCTCCGGTTAGATCCAGCTGAATGCTTCTGTCTTTCTTTCTAAGCAACTTTCTCAGTTCAGACACCTTCTGCACTGAAGCAATCAACTCCCCGCGGGCACGAGCATGTTCTTTGCCCGCCATCAAATTTGAGCGTTGTGCAGAGCTTGTGCTGCGAATGTGAGCGGCCAGAAGTTGCAGGACATCCTGAAAGTGTTCATTTGGATTGGACTTGGCGATTTCTGAAAGGATCACAACACCAGCTTCACGCAAAGCGCCATTCCCGGATTCAAGGAGTTCTGCGGCTTTGGTGAACTGTCCCAAAACGTAGTTGCGACGTGTTGCCTTAACTGCTGCGAAAGCTGAACTGGCGATATATGCGAGCAATAAAAACGCTGGAATTGCAACAAAAACAGTGAAGAGTGCACTCAGACCAGCCGCAACATTGTAAAATACCGATGTTTGCTCAATTGGCGTATAAGGGACGCCTTTTGGGACGGGTAACTGACTTCTAAACGTTTCAATCTTACCACCCGCAAGTACGACAAGGTTGCGCACCATGGAATACTCATCGGGAATGAGATTGAGATAGTCGCAAATCAAATAGGCTGGAATTGTCAGAAACCCGAGGGTTACCAGTATCACAGCAATACGGAAACTATGCTTCATTGGAAAAATGCCTGTCTCAAAAAATCAAATTCCTACCAGTGACACGCCTTGCGAAGAGGCGGTAGCATGTCCTGAAGGTTTGCCAAGTCAAATAGGTAGGCACGCGAGCCATCATCTGACACAACATCAAGCTGCACCCGACCTACGTTGGCCCAACGATTAATGTGTGCGATGCTGGTCAATCCACGCGGGCTGATAAGAATGCGTTTGCTTTCCGCGCTCTGCCAGACATCGTTGTCGATACGCTGATCACGCAACATGACGCGGATTGGAACCCGGCGTTTAACGTGTGGCTCATTGAGCACCAAGGCAACTGTTGTGATGTCTTCAACACAGGATAACAGCAAGATCGCGGGCTTTTCCTCGATACCAGCATCAACAGACTGCACAGCTTTCATGCTGAGATAGACATTGGTTTCACCTGGCTGAATAACCGGTTGCTGTCCCTGCTCAGTTTGCAGTGCCTGTGCCTTCTCAGGGATTGCCCCATCACGTTGCTCCAGTGGTTGAGCAGGCATGCTCTCTTCCTGGATCTCATCCCACCTGAATATCGCGGGATGACCGACTGCGCCAAAGCGAAACTGCCAGGCTAAATCCCCTGAAGATCGCACTCGCTCCATCGTTTTCGCCTGTCGCTCCAAGCGGCCTGCAGGTGCATTCACATTCTCAACGAACTCTGGATTGGGTTCTCCTGCAGATAAGACCTCAAGCGGAGTTTTAAGCAACTGGTCAAAGCACGACAAACGATTAACCCGGCCAATGGTGAGAGTGCATTTTTCAACCACCTGTTTTTCCAAGGTGATCGTTTCTGCATAAGAGGTCGTTGATAGAGAAATACTGGTAGGAGCCGCTATCAGGCCGGCCAGCGCTGTTGCAAAAATCGGGTGAGCAAACCTGCTAGTTCTCATGGTCGAATTCCATCGTTGGACAATTGAATTTGCTGAGTTTGTTGGCAAGGGTACGTTTTGGTATTTGTAGGAAATCCGCCATTTTGCTCCGATCCCCTTTGAACTGGGAATACGCGCTCCGTATCAAGTCTAGCTCGAAGTTTGAGACAACCGTGCGAAGTCCTTTTTCTGCCAGTAACAGATCATCGTATACGTTCTCACCTGCAACAGAATTGCTCTGAGCTCCGGACACAGCAACAGTATCGAGTTGCTCATTCATGGCCTGTTTGAGAATACTTCCTGAAATTTCGTCAGTGTCATAAGCGAGAAAGACGGCCTTGATCATGCAGTTCTGCAGCTCACGGACATTGCCTTTCAGCTCTGCTGTTTCCAGCAGGGAGACGGCTTCTTCACTCAGTGCTTTGGAGGTATCTGCATTGCTAACGGCAATCTCCTGCAAGAAGTGCCGTGCGAGATGAACTCTATCGCCTTCGCGGCTACGCAATGGTGGTACGTCTATGGTGAGCTGCGTGATACGGTAGAAAAGATCGGCCCGGAATTTTCCGTTCTCAATCGCTTTTTTCAGGTCAACATGGGTGGCACAGATGAGGCGGAAATCGACAGGCTCGTCTTTACTTCCTCCCAGTGGCCGAAGCTTTTTCTCCTGAAGAATACGAAGCAGTTTGACCTGAAGATCGATCGATAGATCACCAATCTCATCAAGGAACAATGTCCCACCAGAAGCTCTTTTTACAAGACCGTCTCTGTTTTCAGTTGCCCCGGTGAAAGCACCCTTTTTGTAGCCAAACAATTCGCTCTCAATAAGGTTCTCTGGCAGAGCTGCAATATTTTCTGCAATGAAAGGTCCATCAGAAAATTGTGAGAGCCGGTGTAAGGATCGCGCAACGACTTCCTTGCCTGTTCCCGTCTCCCCTTGCACCAAAACCGCGTACTTGTTTTGTGCGTATTGGGCGATTTTCTCTCTAACCTGAGTTATCTGCGGTGAGCGTCCCACGAGGTTATCTGAGAGCATGGAGTCGACCTGCCCTTTTTGGTGCTTCGACTTTTCAACCTGCGTTTCTTCAGTTTTCTGCAGGTTCTCCAAAGAGACAAGCAAAGGGGACAGGTGGAAATAAGAGCGCCACAACACATGCAACGTGTGGTGCTCCTCCTGAAGTCTTGGAGTACTACCTGCTGAAGTGAGCAGGAAAATGTAGACTTGATTGTATGTGTTATGACCTTCTGACGTTTCCAGCAGTATCCGATGGGCAACGAGAGAGCCATGACGACAGAACAAAGCCGTGCTCAGATCATGTGTCTTCGCAGAAGATGGCGTCTTCCCAAAGTAGAATGGCTCAGTTTGCAAGACATCCAGCTCACGGAAGCGCTCGGTGCCGACTTCATTGTCAAGCTGCGGAAGGCGAGCTACCGGTAGTCCGCCATCACATGCAAAAGGTATCAACTTGCGGCCAGTAATATCTGGCAAATACACAGCAATGGCTTGGGCTCTGGTTGACGCCAACACAGTCTTCAACATCATGGCGCGCAGTTCATTTTCTGACCTGCACGTCATCAATGTCATCAGAGCGTCTGTTGTGGAAGATGCCTCCATATCAATACTAATGCGCCTCTTCCAAAGCGAGGTCTTCGGCTGGTTCCTCGTCAGCATCTGCCTCGTAGGCCGCTGCGAAAGTGAAGCCGTCCTCACCTTCCGGGCTGTCAATGGCAATCGCGGAAATCTGCTCACCGCGATGGCCAGCTTCTAACAGCTCAATAGAAAGCGTAGGCAACAGCTGGCGCTGAATAACCTGATCAACAAGCCGGGCACCATTAGAGGCCACTCGGCACATTTGCGTTACACGCTCATAGGCCTCTTCACTAATGGAAAGCGCAACCTTCTGTGTGTCCTTCAAGAGCTGGATGAGATCAGCAAGACGCATTTGCACAATGTCTGCCAGTACTTCTTCAGATAGTGGCAGGTAAACCAATGGTTCCATCCGCGCGAGGAGTGCGGGTTTAAAGTGCTGCGCAAACAGCGGTGTGAGAGATTTCAGCATCGAGCCATGGCTTGGAACCTGACCATCTTCGGCACTGGCAACCCAATTCTCTATTTGGTCAGAGCCAAGATTGCTGGTCAGGAAGAACACCACGTTGCGGCAATCGATAAGGCGCCCTTCCCCATCAGCAAGCTCTCCCTTATCGAATGCCTGATAGAACAAGTTAAGCACGTTCGGGTCGGCTTTTTCAACTTCATCAAGCAGCACGACAGAGTAAGGCTTCTTGCGAATAGCCTCTGTCAGCACACCACCTTCTCCATACCCGACATAGCCTGGAGGGGAGCCAATCAACCGGGAAACCGTGTGACGCTCCTGATACTCAGACATGTTGATGGTGGTAATGAACTCTTCGCCGCCGAACAATCGGCGAGAGACCTCCAGGGCTGTCTCTGTTTTTCCGACGCCGGAAGGTCCAGCAAGAAAGAACACACCAAGCGGTTGGCCTTTCTTGTGCAGATCAAGCCGCGATGCGCGCAAGCGTGCTTCTATGGCATCAATGGCATGGTCCTGACCTTTGATTGCTTTCTTCATAGTTTCAGCAAGGGTCAGTAGACGATGGTAATCATCCTGCACCATGGAGTTGATCGGAATACCTGTCCAATCGCTTATGATTGCAGCAATCTCTGAAGGTCCAACTTCTACCGAAATCAGAGGCTCTGCCCCAGCTTCTGCGATCAGCGCATTCTTGTGGCTTGCAAGATTTGCTCGGACTTCATCCAAGGCGTCTTCGTCGAGTGTTTCAGGTTGCTTCTGAAACAGATCTTCGCGGGCAGAAATGAAATTTTCAGCTAAGGAAACTTGCGTTTCCAGACGTTGCGAAAGCTCCGCCCTACGCGCTTCAAGCTCATTCAACTGGTCTGCGATGGCTTTGAGACGCTCTAATTGCTCAGGCTCCAATGGGCCTGTGTGCTGGTCGCGCTCCAAGCCTTCTCTTTCCCAGCTCAAGGTTTGGAGGCTTTGCTCGACATCTTGTAGTTCGACAGGAGGCGTATTGGCCCCAGCTCGAACGCGGGCACAGGCTGTATCCAGCACATCAATCGCTTTGTCTGGAAGCTGACGGCCTGTGATGTAACGCGCTGCAAGGCGAACAGAAGCGCCAATCGCTTCTTCGGTGATGTAAACACCGTGCGCATCTTCGTAGGCTTTTTTAAGCCCGCGCATGATGATAATCGCTTCATCAATGGTCGGTTCATCCAACTTCACCAATTGGAAGCGGCGGGTCAGGGCAGGGTCTTTCTCAAAGTACTTTTTGTACTCAGACCATGTTGTTGCGGCTATTGTTTTCAGCTCGCCTCTGGCCAGAGCAGGCTTCAAAAGGTTCGCAGCATCAGAACCACCTTGATCACCACCAGCTCCAATGAGCGTATGCGCCTCATCAATAAATAAAATGATCGGTTCAGGACTGGAGCGGACTTCATCAATAACGCCCTTCAGGCGCTTTTCAAATTCACCCTTCATAGATGCGCCAGCTTGCAACGCTCCGATATCCAGTCCCCAAAGAGAGACATTGGCGAAATCTGCAGGGACTTCACCATTTGCAATGCGCAGGGCAAGACCTTCTGCCAGTGCGGTTTTGCCTACACCAGCTTCACCAACACAAATCGGGTTGTTCTTACGGCGGCGGCACAAGATTTCGATAATCTGGCGGATCTCATTATCGCGGCAGAAGATCGGATCAATCTTTCCATCTTTCGCCAGCTGAGTGAAGTTGGTGCCGTATTTTTGAAGGAAGCCGTCTGCCCCCTCTCCTGCACCTGATGCTGTCCCCGGCATGGCACGGTGATCTTTTTCGAAAGAGCCAGCCGTCAACGCTTCAAAATCACGCAGCAAAACATCGGATGAGACGCGCTCTAGCAGCGGGTAGTAGTCCATCTGCATATAGCGGCCACGCTCATTGAGCAGGGCAATGAGAACAGCACCAGAGCGGACGGTTTTCTCACCTTGCTCAACGGAGGCAATCAACCATGCATCCTGCAAGAGGTCCTGAAGCAGCGGTGAGAACGTTGGCGTGCGATCAGCTTCAACTCTGCGATATCGGTTGAACGTCGCACGAAGGGCCTCGTTCAACTTGTCTGCATCCACATTCTGGCTTTGTACCAGTAATCTAATATCCACTGCAGGTTGTGAAATAAGAGAAATGAGGAAATGCTCAATTGTGACTTCCTGATGCGAGTTCGAAACGCACAGGCTGGCTGCTTCTTCAATTGCCTGCCGGCAGCATAGGTTGAGACGCTCAATCAGCGCCTTGATTTCCAGTCGAGCCATACTCGATCTCCAAAATTAAAGCATTTCACGCAGCTGAGTGACGACCCCATCGGTGTATTGGTCTATCTGCCAATAAAACCCGGCGTAGGTCAGCGCGCATAAAATAAAAAGGCTAATCCAAACAAGAGAAACAGGTGTATGCCAATGAACGACATGCGCTTTCTCAATCACTTTGTTCTCTGATTGACCAAGTTCGAAATTCCCCTCACCCCGCTCCTGCCGGATGACGTGGTGAACATCACGCATGATTTCTTCGAGCTGCAGCTTGCCATTGTGCATCACTCGATACTTGCCTTCGAAACCAAGTCCGAGCAGTAAATACAGGAACTCAATCAACTCAATGTAACGAACTGGATCCCGCATCAAACGGCTGAGAACTATAAAAAATTTCTCACCGCCCCAGGTTTCGCTATGAAACAATGCCAGCAAACTGCGCTCGGACCAGTCGGAATTCTGCCCCCAGGGAGAGCACATCACCGCCTCATCAATTGCAGAACACAGGCAATAGCGGTGCGCCAGAATGGTGGCACGATCAAATCCTTCGCGCTGAAGCTCCAGCTCAAGAGATTCAATCTCAGCCCGAACATCTTTGTGCAGGTAGTCTAGCTTGTTGTTCTCAGAGACTTCCGGAATGCGTGAGATCAAAGCAAGTAAGGACTGGCTTGCATCAATGATTTTATTGATGCTGTGCCCACGCATGGGGAAACTGATGTGCTGCACTGGCCTTGGAGAAACATCCTTTAAATTCTGAGGCACTGTTTCAGCACTTGCAATTGGCGCGTCTTCAACAACTTCAGGATCACCAGAGTCAAACAGATTTGCAACTTCACTCATCATGTCGTCCTTTCATTGCGGATAGCCCAGAACTGCAGCTGCAAATCAGCAAATTCACCCGCGATGTGGAAGGCAAAGCCACTTGCGTTTTCAATGTATTGCCAACCTGCTGAGTTGGCATCCAGCTGGAAGTAGGAGAACCCTGCATGATACGGCAATTGTCGTGGCGGAGAAGGAAGCCTTTGAAGCACGACCCCGGGCAGATGCAGATGAATCAACTCGCGAATGCGCTCAATGGACGACACCTTGGTTTGCGCCGGGAACGACTTTGCCAGTTCTTCCAGCTCCATACTGGCTTTCACTGCAACAACAAAAATTGCTGAGTTCAGAAGCGACCGATCACTGAGCGGTGACGTGATGATGCCATACTTCTGCTTGTTCAGCGGTAGTGCGATTGCGTTTGCTTCAAAGATCGTCGATAGCGACTGGCGTAAAGAGCTAATCACTGGATCGAAGCAAATCTGCGGTTCTTCATGATGGTAGGCTGGCCACGTTGTTGGCATGCGTTGTTCATGCGTAAACGTTGCCAACTCTCCGGCTGCCCCAGAGAACATCTTATAGAGCTCTTTTGGGTGCACGCCTTTGAGGGAGGACATGTGCCGGAATTCCGGCCATAAACGGTTGATCGTTTGCAGCATCAGGAAGTCAGAAACATCCGAGACACCTCGCTGACCCGGTGTACCCATGCGGCTTGAAATGTGAGAGGCACGCTGGCGCAGCAGTCCTACGAGATCATCAAGGGTTTTACGCAGGCGGGGTTGAGCATCAATGGTTGAGGCCATTGGTAGAAACTCATCATCCAGCACCACGCTACCGTCTGAGTTTTTGTTCCGGATACGCGTTAGAGGTAGACACGTGAAGGCAGAACGGTCTTCACGTTCGAGCATCAGTCGCAGGCGATACTGAGCCACATCCACCAGAAACGCTTCAGAATCTGAACTGGTGTTGTTGCGCACATCCTGAGAGAACGCACGCATTCGAGTCGCATCCTGAGGGTTGAGCGGGTCTTCTACTTCGGGAACACCATTTGAGCGCAATGGCAAAGCCAGATATACCGTCTGCCCGACTACATTTTCACCGCTCACATCCAAAGGCGCAGGCGCCATTGTTTCGCCAGGTACATCAATCGTTGTACCGTCAGGGAAAATTCCCAGCGCATAGTCAACCAGCAACTTACCGTGCAGCAGGCTTTCCTTATTGATCTCCAACCGGCTTACCCCGTGCTGATAAGGATCAATCGCCTCGCTGCGAGAGCGGATAAGATGTTCTAAATATCGTTGTTGCTGCTGAAAATGGTGGGGCTTCAAAAACAGGCCATCCCGCCAAATTACATGGTTTCGCAGTGACATAATCTAAATAAACCTATTTGCTCTCAAACCTACCGATGAAGGTTCGTGATAATTTTTTTTCTGCTGATGACAGCAAGCAGCTTGTAAGTTTCTCCCTTGGGCTTGACCTGCTCAACGACGCGCCAATCGACTTTCTCAGGCTTCGCGTAGCCGCCCACAAGGCCAATGAAGACCGTGTCTTCATCCAACTCAAGCTCACTCACGACCTTGGATTCACCGGGCATGACCTGAACCTCCTTCACATCAATGAAGGTGGTTCCAAGAGCGTTCTCGTAGTCTTCGGTTGCCTCTTCAAAAGAGGACTGCAGCAACTTGCCATCGTCACCCAGTTGGAAGACCCAAACATCAATCGGCACGCTCTCGCCCAGATCATTCTTGTTCGATCCTGGTTCTGAGAAGATGGTCACATCAATCAGTGTCGGCTGGTCCTTAGGCTCTCCAACCGGAATGCCTGGATCCATGACAACCTTGAAAACCTTCTCAGGAATTTTCTGTGCTTCGCATGCACTCAACGCCAGCAGAGCAGCTAGTGCAAAGGCAAGATGAGAGCTCTTTCGCAGGAGCGCGTTTAGTGTCCAACCCCAGTTCATCGTATGCCTACCGCCTCATTCTTCCCAAAGCTGGACACCCTCAAATCTTCGCTAGCCATCAAACGTCACTCAGCTGCATACAGTTGCTGGCTCCGCATTTCACGATCATAGACTTGCCGGAAGACCTCCCAGAACATGCGTGTCAGCCCGCGCTGACGACCGGACCGCATTTCATGGTAGTAGTGCTCGTACATCTGCCAATTCCAGCCATCCAGGTCACCTGTACGAGGCGCATGCCCCTTGTAGCGCGCAAATCGCTTCTTCAGATTTTCTGGAGAAAGGCCCAGGAGAACCGCTTCCAAAGCTTCATCAGCAGCAACACGGCTCGCTTTCTCATGCAGCTCGATCTGCATCAAACTTTCTTCAATGGCAGACGGTGCGTTTAAATGAACTGGGCTCTGAACAAGCAGAAGGTCCTCAATCGCTTGTTCAGGGCTTTGAGCCAGCCGGATCGGATTGTCTTCCACCGGGTGCAGGTGAGTGTCGTTCATTGACGAACGATCTTCCCACTGCTGCGTATGAATGGCCATCAACCCAGCAATTGCCGTTTTCAAGGCTGCGCCAACATCCTGAGTAATGCGGTTCGCCTCAGGCAAACTCATATCGCCAGCTGGCAGTCCCAATGCTGTCAGAAGAGGTCGCAGCACCACATGATCTACCATGCCCTCTTCTCCCGTTTCTGAGAGAGCAACAGAACCATGCCACCTTTCGGTCTCCTGAATATCGCTGACCAACATTTCTTGCCCGCCTGAGTTCGTCAGAGACTCAAGATAACTGTCCATATCCGGGTCAACCGGCTCTGTACCTGTATTGGTCATTGTATGGTTTCCTTTTGCTTGGGGCATGATCATCAAACGGTGATGTGCTTGAGGATCATCCACACCCAGTGCCTTACCGCTGTTTTCAGGCTGTAGCCCCAGAGTGCTCAACAAGTCCTCGTCCAATTCTTGTTGGTCGGGCTTGCTGTCATGATTTAGTTGAGAAAGTGGGTCTTGGTTGCCAGGCAGACCTTCGTCATCCTGCTGATCAAGAACCTCTACAGGATCACATGCAAGGGCACCTGCCCGCTGATTGCCTGCAAAGAAATCCTCACTCAGGTCGCTCTCTAACCGGTCCGCGAGGATGTATTCGATGTTATCTTGTGTGTGCTCGTCTTCATCCTGCAAGCGTCCAGACACAATTGTGTCTATGGCTGCAAACCGGCCAGCCCATTGCTCGCTTTGGTCTTCCAGCTCGCTGCCTTCCGCAACCACATACGTGGTCAACTTGAACGCCCCGACATTCCAGATATCACCGTCAGAGACACGGAACCGTTGACCTGTTGGGATCGGCCGATTGGAGCCATTTACGATAATGCCTTCATCGCTCACGGCT
>NZ_LMCJ01000021.1:81560-221981 GCF_001623085.1 Pseudovibrio sp. W74 | reverse complement strand
CTACGGCCTCCTCGCCGACCAAACCCTGGACCACGGCGCCAACGCAAGACTGTTCGTGCAGTTCTAAGCTGAGAAAAGGAGTACGCTCAGAAGTGTTGGGCAGCTATTAAAAACTGCCTGATCTGTTTGCCATTTTGCGTTAAGCTCGAACTGACGCGGTCTAGTTCTTCATTTGGCTCAAGGTTCTCCTTGTTGGAAACAGCTCGACGGCCTGACTGTGGGAGGAAAGTAAATTATCACTCTAAATAGAGAGATTTTCTTCGCTTTTCACCTCAAACAAAATTCATTCTCCCCGCGATAAAGACGAAATCGAAATTATAGTTCGATTTCATGATGGCTTAGCTAATTTGTGCTCAATCCTTGATAGAACCGCGCGAATGTCCGATTATGGCCCAATTTGTCTTAAATTTGGTCAAAATCTCTGTCTGATGTGCAGTGGTGTTGACCGCAGATATTAAAATGAGTTTCCAGGCCTATGATCTGCAGGAAAGGCGAGTATGATACTTTATTACTCGAGTTTTGGCCTCTATGTTGAAGTTTGCGATCCTCAGTATGATACTTTATTATTTGGAGCATATTTTGAGTTGGCGGATTTGTTCCAGTTTTCATACTAAGTAATAAAGTTCCATACTGAAACCGCCGGTATTATGCTTGCTTTGCGCGCAGTGACCGGCGGTTTTTTCATGGCAGGTAAGAGTAAAGCGTTTTCTGACGCCAAGTTTGCAAAGATGATCAAAGAGAGACGGGCAGCGGTAAGTATTCTGAATACAAGCCCTGGCTAACGGTTCGTGATTTGCCGTCTCTTGGAAGAGTACACCGCGTCTTCGGTTATAAGTCGAAGAGAACCCATCATCTGCTATCTGACTCGAACTTTCCGTGTTCCTGCTGCTTGAATGGCACAGTGAAGTTATTCAAATCCGCGAGCAGTTCCCCCTTGAAAGTGATGATACGCGCAAGCTCGCGCTCGAAGCCGGAATTAAGCATCCTAATCTAGCTGGCGTTGACAAAATCCACCTACGCGACGTCCGCTTAACGTTGTGAAGCTTCAGAGTCTGCGCCAGGTTAAGCGTCTTTGTTAGGTTTGGAACTACAAACTATGGCCGCCATCAACAGGCTCCAGCAGTTCGATCATGTTTCCAAATGGGTCATGGACCTTCTTGCGGTAGTGGCCGAAGAGGATTGTGTCATCCGTTACCGTGACAGACGCTGCCCGTAGCTTCTTCGCCAAAGCTGCCAGATCATCGACAACAAGTCCTGGGTGGCCAACTGTTACAGGCGCAAATGGTTCACTGCCGAGCAAATGCAAATTGACCGAGCCTGATGAGAACCAACAACCGGCGTGGCCACTCGCTTCTTGAGGGCGTTCTATTTCTTTAAACCCTAATAAGGTGCCATAAAACCGCCTTGCATCTTCAACGCCATCGGGTGGGATCGGCAGCGCGAAATGCTGCATGAGCAGTACCGTCATATTCAGATCCTTTGCGTCTGCATCCACAACGACCTTCTTATCAAACTACAATATGAGTTAGCTTTCTAAATTGGCGATAATTTAAACAAGTGTGAGCTGAAAAGCCAAGTGCGTACGAAGAGCTTGCTTGGCTCATCAACTTATGTGGTTATGGCTTTGTTGCACGGTCAAAAGAAAAGATTAACCCAGACATCTATGGAATGTCTGGGATACGTCGTCGTTCGTTTACCGGTTTGCGACTTGGCAAGCAGTAACCATCAAGACCAACAGTCATGTTTGCCGTCTAAGCACGCCGGACAGATGACCGCATATGATGATTGCTCAAATCAGATCAATATGCCTCGCAAGGCAGAAGCCACTCACATGGAACACTCCGCTCAGCCTCTCACTGCCGGTAACTAAGGTGCCCTTATAACCTCGCATGCGTTCATTTATAACATCAGGATCTCTCAACTCGAACACTTGATAAAGCTTTGACAAGTGCCAAGATCTCATCGGCAAAGTTATCAGCTTTTACTGGACGGTTATGGAAAACTGTTCGGTTGAGAAGTATTGCTGGGACGAGCTCTGCTAGCAGATCCAATTGAGGATGATCAGAACCCAATAACCTGGCAAAAAGCTGACGAAGTGGTTTATCGTCATATCGATCACGAATAGCGTCAGCAATACCCTTATCTTCCCTCAATGCTGAGATTACTCCGGGAAGTAAATCTGGCTTTGAAGCATAAAACTCAGTTTTCTCCCGAATAACAGATGCCAAATCCGCTGCGGCGTCATCACTGGAAGGAAGTGGAGGGTCAGGAAAAGCGCGAATAGCGTCAGTTACTAAGGCTTCTTTTGTTTCCCACCTTCGGTATATCGTACCGAGCCCGCTTCCGGCTTTTTCTGCCACATCCTGAACTCGAAGTTTATCAAATCCATGTTCGATAATTAACTCAGCCGTTGCAGCAAGAATAGCGTCGGTCCTGTTACGATCCCGCTTACGACCGCGGGTAAGCTCAGCTCGCTGGCCTGATCTCTTATGCATGAAGACTTCCTAATTACTGCAAAGGTTGATTTCCATGTCAAACTTCTATATCGCTTATTCGGTAATTAACAATTCCGGAATTATATATTTCCGAATGGGAGTGGCCATGAGTTCTAAAAAAGCTTCAATCATCAAGCAAGCGAGTATGGTGCTCAACACTTTCACACCACAACGAAGGAAACCTAATCCCGTCTATGCAATCCCTGAAGAAGACAAGCACATCTCAGGTAAGACAATTGTGTTTACGGGTGGAACTGATGGTATGGGGCGAGCCGCTGTTAGTACACTGCATAAGCTCGGGGCAAACCTGATCATCTTAGGTCGCAATGAAGAAAAAGGGATGGCAGTTGCACGCGAGCTAAATGCCGTTGATGGAGGGTTTGCGCAGTTTCTATCCTGTGATCTGGCATCAATGGAGAGCATTCGCTGTTGTGCTGAACGCATCATAGCCACTCACAAGCGCATAGACGTCCTAGTCAATTGCGCAGGTGCTCAAGTCCCAAAACGCACCATCACAGCAGATGGGTTGGAGAAGATGTGGGCGATTAATTATATTGGCCCCTTTTTGCTTACGAACCTTTTGCTAGAGCGTCTCAAAACCTCTGCGCCGTCAAGAATTGTGAATGTTTCCTCCGAAACGGAAGCACTAGGCCATATTAATTTTGAAGATCTCCAAACGAAACACGGCTTTGATGCGCTAAAACCCTATGCTCAGGCAAAGCTCGCGCTCAATGCGTTTACAGTTGAGCTGGCTGAGCAATTAGAAAGCTCAGGAGTCACTATAAACGCGCTTAATCCCGGCTTCATTCGTTCCAACTTGCTACGGGATCTAAAAGGCATTTCAGGTATTTTTCGGCTCATCATGCGCATTTTTGCCTCTCCACCGGAAGTAGGAGCTGATCGCATAGTAAGGCTCGCTATTTCGTCGCGATACAGCAGTGTAACTGGCACCTATACCGATGAAGACAAGATTTCTGAGCCCAATCCGGAAGCGAAAGACACAAGTATCAGAACAAAGCTTATGCAGATAAGTGATGTTTCAACGGCTAGATGGAGAGCATCTTTATCAGAAGCCTGCAAATGATCCGTCAATCTTTGCAGTGAAGTAGATGCAGAGATTAATTTTGTTATAATCTAGCAATATCTGCTGATATTTCCGCACTAAATTAGTAAAATTATAGTATAAGTCAAAATACATCATTTGTGCAAGATGTGTACATGAATATTGATAGTATGTGAATAGTGTATATCGTAATTCGATAATTTCAATTATCGGAAAAGATTCGCATGTCTACCAGATATAACTACAATAAATCTATATTAGTGGAAAAGGGAGATGCTCCTGCCCACTTTGATACTCCCTACACTCTTACCCCGAAGGATACTTTCTATGGGTCTTTGAAAAGAGGCGGAGATTCAGATTTTGTTGCGATTGTCCTTGAGGCGGGGGTTGAGTACACGATCTCCATGGACAGTGAGGGATCCAATGGGCCATCGGACACAAGTTTGGTCCTGTTCGATCCCAACTCCAGGCCTGTCGCGTCGGACACTGAAAATGGGAATGGTAGTAGATCCGAAGTCACTTTCACACCTGAGGAACGCGGCACCTATTATGTTTTGGCTACCATTGGTGCAGAGGGAAATTCTTTTGGAGACTATCAGCTTAGTATAACCGAGGAAGCTGGCTCTACTGAAGTGCCGGTAGATCCAGACGCTTTTTCAAATGACCAGATTGCACATCAGTTGACTGATGCATATTGGGGATATCGCCGAGCATTTGATGTGGAACCTGGAGAGGCGATCTCGGTCAATATTTCGGGTTTGACAGATACCGGCCAATACCTGGCAAAGAATGCTCTTGACGCATGGTCAATGATGACTGGCATCAATTTCGAATTTACAGATACCTATGCAAAGATAAACTTCGACGACAATTATGGCGGAGCTTATGCAAGCTCCAACACCTTTTATGGTGAAATTGAGCGATCATTCGTCAATGTTAGCGCGGACTGGGTTGATCGATATGGAGCGGACTTAAACTCGTACTCCTGTCAGACATATATTCACGAAATCGGACATGCGCTGGGGCTGGGACATGCCGGCCATTACAACGGAGATGCTACATTCGGCGTAGACAATCATTACTCCAATGATTCCTGGCAAGCGACAGTCATGTCATATTTTAGTCAGCAGGGAAACACGAACATCGATGCCAGTTATGCGTATGTGGTCACGCCTATGATCGCCGACATTCTTGCTATGCAAGATCTTTATGGAACGGCAGGTAACTTGCGTACTGACGACACCATCTATGGCGAAAACTCCAATGCTGGAGGATATTACGATGATATCGCTGGCATGGTTCCGGTGACCTTCACCATTCTGGATGATGGTGGCAACGATAGCATCAACTTCAGCTCTGTGACTAGTGATCAGCGGATTTCTCTTGTCGAGGAAACCTATTCAGATGTTCAGGGCTTGAAGGGCAATCTTGCCATTATGCGTGGAACCGTGATTGAAAACGCATATACCGGTTCAGGGGATGACGAACTGATTGGCAACGACGCTCACAACAAGCTTTTTGCAAATGGAGGTCACGATCTGCTGGATGGCGGGCGTGGCAATGACTGGCTCTATGGCGGCAGCGGGATAGATCAGCTCAAAGGTGGCAAAGGCAAGGACAGGCTTTACGGCGAAGATGGTCGCGATACTCTGGATGGAGGAGTGGGCAACGATAGGCTCTACGGTGGGAAAGGCGATGATAACCTGCTTGGAGGCAATGGAAACGATCGTTTAGATGGCGGCATAGGCAATGACGAGCTTGATGGTGGAAAGGGGAGTGACCTCCTAACAGGAGGCATCGGTGATGACATACTTTCCGGAGGCAAAGGCAAAGACACTTTCATCTTTGCGGCTAACTCTGGAGATGACAGGATTACCGACTTTTCGAGCGGGCTAGATGTCATCAAATTTATTAAGAATAGCGTCACCAGTCTTGAAGAACTCACTATTTTGGCTTCAGAGGATGGCGCGCTCATTTCCTACCAAGGTGGTTCCATCGTGTTGTCCGATATCGGTGCCGATCTAATCAGCGCTGATGACTTTATGTTCGTGTAAATAAAGTGTGCTCCAAGCGCTTGTTCTTCTTACAATTCTCTTGGGGCACAGTTCAACGTCAGGCTGTTATGCATAGAGTGCGACAACATCCGAGGAGCTACTGTCATTTCTTCGCTATTTTTGAGCAGATGAAGAGAGAAAACAGCTGGCTGCACGAGAGCTTCCGAGGTTAACGCAAAGCATTCAGGTAAAGTCGCCCACTCCAAACGCCAGGGCCCGGTAGCCTGTTCAAATTCCTGCTGCATGGCGTCAGTCATTAAACTTGCGCGGGATCGTAGCATCTTTGCTGTAGTCAAAATTAGCTCACAAGATATAGGATTGTGTTTTGAGGCATGGTGCTGGATGCCCCTCTATGAGGACCATAAGGCTCTGAAACTTCACCGAACTCATTTGTAGCCATGATTGAAATGTCGCATGCAATTTTTGACAGTCCACCCATTATTAATGCAAGCAGTTTGGAGGTGCCTTAAGCTCTTAGAAACTGTCTTATTCACCAAAATCCCCATTACATGCGTCATGTGTCAGTATAGATACCGATAATTGGCTGTGCCTTATAACAGCAATTCTTACTTGATTACATTAGTCATCACATTCCCTTATGTAGTTAGTGAAGTGATCTATCTGTAACCAACTAAAAACAGAACGCACCTTAAAATGCGATTGGCGGCAACAAGAACGGAATGGCAGATTGCAAATCTTAAAGGTCTAGGATTTGCCTGTATTCAATGTGTCGTATTTCTGGCAATTCTAATCGTTAGCTTCTTCATTTTTGCGCTTTTTGCTACGAGCTACTGTAGCGCCCAAACGGACCGGACCGCCCCACTTATCCGTATTGAAGGCGCTATAGGGCCAGCCACAGCTGACTATGTGACACGTGGCCTCCAATCCGCCCAGGAAGATGGAGCCACGCTTGTCATTCTCACCTTGAACACCCCTGGCGGTCTCGACACTGCAATGCGCACCATCGTCCATGCCATTTTAGCATCGTCGGTTCCAATTGTTGGGTATGTTGCACCGAGCGGTGCCCGTGCGGCTAGTGCCGGAACCTATATTCTGTACGCATGCCATATTGCTGCCATGGCTCCGGGAACCAATCTTGGTGCAGCAACACCGGTTCAGGTAGGTGGTGGTTTTCCCGGATCAGAAGGCTCTGACAACGGCGAGGACGAAGAGACAAGTGCGACCCCGTCCTCCTCCGACAAAGCTATCAGCGATGCGAAGGCTTATATCAAGAGCCTTGCCCAGTTGAGGAACCGAAACTCAGAGTGGGCGGAAAAGGCGGTCAGCGAAGCTGCCAGTTTAACGGCGGTCGATGCTCTTGAGGAAGGGGTCATCGACTTTATTGCCGATAGTCAAACCGATCTTCTTCAGCAATTAAATGGGCGGTCCGTAGAGTTGCCAGAAGGGCAGATTACGCTCAAAACTGATAATTTGACGATTATTCCGGTGGAACCAGATTGGCGGACCGAGTTTCTTTCTGTCATCACTAATCCGAGTGTTGCCTATATCCTGTTTCTTATCGGCATCTATGGCATCGTTCTGGAATTTTACAGCCCAGGTATTTTCATCGCAGGGATCACTGGTGTGATCTGCCTGCTTTTAGCGCTCTACGCCTTTCAGCTGCTGCCAGTCAACTATGCCGGACTGGCTTTAATTCTTGTCGGGCTTGGCCTGATGATTGCTGAAGTATTTGCGCCCGGCTTTGGCGTGCTCGGACTGGGTGGTGCCGTCGCCTTTGTGCTGGGCTCAATCATGCTGATCGACAGTGACACTCCAGAACTGGAGGTATCTCCTATGCTGATTGGGTCGATCGCAGCTGTTAGTGCCGGCGTTTTTCTCGTCATTCTTTATCTTCTTATGCGCTCCAAGGGCCGTGCCGTCGTAACAGGGCGGGAAGAAATGCTCAGCAGTAAAGCCGTGGTTTTGGACTGGAATGGAAGAGAGGGGCACGTCAGAGTTCATGGTGAAGTATGGCAGGCAACAAGTACAACGCCTTTAAAGCCGGGCCACACTGTCGAAGTATCGGCTATTGAGGGGTTAACCCTCACCGTCTCTCCCCTTAAAAGTGAGGACCAGTCATGAACGAACTGTTTAACTATTCCTGGACTTTGACTGTACTGATTCCACTCTTGATTGTTTTCTCGTCATTGAAGATTTTGCGGGAGTATGAGCGAGGTGTGATCTTCCTGCTAGGGCGTTTCTGGAAAGTGAAAGGTCCAGGTTTGATCATCGTTCTTCCAGGTATCATGCAGATGGTTCGGGTGGATTTGCGCACGCGCGTCTTGGACGTGCCTGAGCAGGACGTAATTTCGCGCGACAATGTCTCCGTCAAAGTCAATGCCGTCGTGTATTTTCGCGCCGTGGATGCTGAACGGGCGATTATACAGGTTGAAGACTTCCTTCAGGCGACCACCCAACTGGCTCAGACAACGCTGCGCTCGGTTGCAGGTCAGCATGAGCTTGACGAAATGCTCGCATCGAGAGATCGGTTAAACGCTGATATTCAGCGTATTCTGGATGAACAGACGGAAACCTGGGGTATTAAGGTGTCAAATGTGGAGTTGAAGCACATTGACCTTGATGACCGCATGATCCGGGCAATCGCAAAGCAGGCGGAAGCAGAGCGGCTACGTCGCGCCAAGGTCATCGATGCGCAGGGCGAACAGCAAGCGGCGGAAAAGTTTCTAGAAGCCGCCGGAATTCTCTCTCAAAACGATCAAGCTATGCAGCTGCGTTATCTGACAACCCTGCAGACAATCGCGAGCGATAGAAGTAATACGATTGTCTTTCCAATGCCAATGGAACTGATAGGCGGACTTATCGCAAAGGGTCCTGCCGAAGAGCAAAAATAAGGCAGTGTTTCTGAGTTATGCCAACAGGAATGTGTCTCTCAAGGGCTCAACTACAGTTGGTGGAAGGAGTTTCTAAAGCTGCGTTATTGCGTCCGGGTTCGACCCCAGAAGTAACTTTGGGATCTCTGATGGGCAACATTCTGGAGACTACAGGTGCCCCTAAAATCAAGGGTGGAGCAGGTCAGGTAGTCGCAACATATGAAAAAATATTACAGGGTGCAATTGGGGAAGTGCGAGGATAATCCTCACGATAAGTGATTAAGTTTAAAAGTAGAGATAGTGTTGCCCCGTATCGAGGGCTGGATCTTAAAGAAGTCTCGTTTCATAGATTGCACAACACTTTACATAAGCTTTCTTCATCTCTTGATGGATACCGTTGTTGCTCGCGGTGCTTTGCTAGAAATCCATCTTGGTGAAGGTGACGATGAGATTGACGCTGAAGGTAATGGTGCAACCATTCTTGGTGGTGCAGGCAACGACTTGATCAAAACCTATCATGTTGGCATAGATGTTGATGGTGGCGCCGATAACGATACCATCATAATGGACAATAAAAGCTCAGAGTCTACAGCACATGGCGGAGAAGGGGATGATACTATCATCGCCATGGGCCGTGATTCAGGCGTTACAGGTAGTCTGGGTAATGACACCATTGAGATTGCCGGGACAAACTCTGTATCGCTTGGGAATGAGGGAAATGATACAATCACTTCCACTGGCCTAGACGCTGCAATTGGTGGTGGCGCTGGCAACGATACCATTCTGTCATATGGAGTAAACGCTAATATTGATGCAGGGGAGGGGAGCGATACAATCGCAATTGTTAGTGGTACTGTGACGGTCCAGGGCGGCGCTGGTGACGACTCCATGTTTCATTTTGAAAACGGTTTCGCTGTCATCACGGATTCAAGCGGAACTCAGGACTTCGTCAAGTTTCAAAGTACAGTTGCCGCAGATATTGCGTTTTTCAAATCCGGCAATGACTTGATGGATTCATCTGCAGCAGATTTTGAAGACGGCCAAGTTAACACCGGCATCATTCTGCAAGACTTTTACGTTAGTGATGAACACGTGGATTTTATCATCGGTAGTGATGACCTCGCCTACACTCTAAGCGAGTTCCTAGTTTAAAAAGCGGTAGTACACACTCAGGCTGCTGCCTGAGTGTGTTCGCTCAAGAAGGAAAAAGCTTATATGTCGAGTGAAATACAGGCATAAAAACACCGTTGGAAGCGTCGAGTACCTCTGTTGGGTTAAATAGTTCTCTGAAATCAGCACCACCTTTGTATAATTGCTTTATGTCATCTAGTGTTTTGTTAGGAAAGTACTGAGAAATATCCTCAAATAATCCATTGCTATCCAAGAAATCAAATTTGTACTCTGAATCATCCATCTTTTTTTGTGCCGCTATCCAGGAACTATATTCCCTGTCCTGGTTCTCTTTCAAATGCTCATAATAGGCTTTATCTTCTGCCGTTTCAGCCATTCTCATCAGCACTGTTAAGCTGTCTGATCCAGACACGTGTCTGGCGATTCTTGTAGAGATGCTTTCTTCATAATTTTCATAACGCATTACTGCCATGTCTAGTCGTCTTAAAGACGTTTCAAAGTGCTGTTGCGTGTACTCTATTTGCCTATTTCTGAAATCAGGTTGAGCCATAAGATTATCAAAAGATGTTGGAGATACGGATACTGGTTGTGCGTTCTTTATTGAAACGCCGGCTCCGGTAAAATAATGGCTCATGTGGTCAATCTGCATTAGTCTTGCCTATATTATATTTGATTAAAACAAATCCAATGCAATAATCAGGCCAAATATAAACTAATTAACCAATTGAATTACTTAGATATTTTGGAGTTGCTCTTAATAGGTGAGCATGTAGATTTTGCCTATAGGTAATAATTGCAATCAATTGAGGGCGTTTGTCGGAGATGATGAGGTTACCCTAAATCGGATTGTGGGTATTTGACAGGCCAGCAACTATGTGAATGAGAGCACGCCATGGTTCTTCGTTCAGACGGCCAATGGTACGGCGTATTAGAAAATAGGTAACTTCTGAGGTCCTGGTATCGTTGCGCAGAACGGGCATATACCTCTATCGGCATTGTATGCACCAAAAGTAGTATTTATAGGATTGTTGATCTTTGTCACACCGTCCTTGATGACAAGTTTCTCTAAGTTAAGATCGTTAGACAAGAAGAAATTATTTGCAGCCTTGGCATAATCAAAAGGATCTGTGATACCGAAGTCGCTGCTATGTCGCTCCGCATGATCTTTTTGTTTGTCGGCGACGCCTTATGGACAGATCAATTTGAGTAAGGGAGTGTTTTGGCCCATGATCACTAGATTAGGAGTGAACAATGGGGCGATACACGAGGACCGCCAGCGCTGCAGCTGAGAAGGCGGTTAAAGACATCCGGCGCAAGACCCGAAAGCGCTATTCCACTGAAGACAAGATCCGTATCGTTCTGGCTGGACTACGCGGTGAGGACAGTATTGCCGAGTTGTGCCGACAAGAGGGCATCTCACAGGGGCTTTACTACAGCTGGTCGAAGGAGTTTCTGGAAGCTGGTAAGAAGCGACTTGCTGGTGATACGGCCCGTCAGGCCAGCACCGGTGAGGTCAAGGTGCTGCGCAAAGAAGCACGCGATCTCAAGGAGGTGGTCGCCGAACAAGCTCTGTAGCTGCGGCTTCTTCAAAAAAGCATGCTCGAGGATGGGGGAGACGACGAATGAGATATCTCGCCCACGAGAAGTTGGAGATTATCCGGTTGGTTGAAGGATCACATCAGCCAATCAAGCGCACGTTGGAGCTGCTGGATATTCCACGCTCAACGTTCTATGTTTGGTATGATCGCTATCTGGAAGGCGGCGTTGAAGCGTTGGAGGACAGAGTTTCACGTCCCGCCAAGGTCTGGAACCGTATTCCCGATGAGATCAGAGCGCAGATTATCGAGATGGCGCTAGACGAGCCAGATTTGTCACCACAAGAGCTCGCGGTCCGCTTAACAGACACAAAAGGCTATTTTGTTTCAGAGGCTTCCGTCTATCGGTTGCTGAAAGCACAGGACCTTATAACCTCACTGGCCTATGTGGTCATCAAGGCCGGTGATGAGTTCAGGGACAAAACCACGGCTCCAACTCATCAGTGGCAAACTGACTTCACCTATTTTAAGATCATAGGCTGGGGGTGGTTTTATCTGTCCACCGTGCTTGATGATTATTCCCGCTACCATCATTTCCTGGAAGCTGTGCACCACAATGAAAGCCAAGGACGTCACCGACACTCTTCAGTTGGCGCTCAATGCCTCATGCAGCGAGCAACCAAAGGTGCTTCATCGACCGCGCCTGCTTTGTGATAATGGCTCATCCTATCTGTCCTCAGGTCTGGCCGAATGGCTGGAGGAAAAAGATATGAAGCATGTCAGGGGTGCTCCTTATCATCCGCAAACCCAAGGCAAGATCGAACGCTGGCATCAAACCATGAAGAACCGCATCCTGCTCGAGAACTATTACATGCCAGGGGATCTGGAAGCCCAGATTGAAAGGTTCATCGATTACTATAATCACCACCGCTATCACGAGAGCGTCCGGCGAACCCGATCTATCTAACTTGAATAGCTTCAGTTACGCTGCTTTTGCAGCGTAACACCATGGCATGAGGTCGTTGATGCGATTGATCTTATGATCAGCGATCTGAGCCAGCACCTAAGTGAGCCATGCATGCGGGTCGACACTGTTAAGTTTGGCTGTTTGTATGAGTGTATAGGTGATGGCCGCAGCTTTGTCGCCTGCTTGTGACCCCATAAAGAGATAATTTTTTCTTCCTAAAGCCAAAGCCAAAGGCTTCATGGCGCGTTCGGCTGCGTTGTTGTCCAGCTCCAGGTGTCTGTTATCCAGATAGGGCAGTGCCTTTGGCAGGCGAGTGAGTGCATAGCGGATTGCTCCGGCGAGCGCGGATTTGCCGGATATTCTGGAAAGCTGGGCATGCAGCCAGTCTTCCAGATCATCGAATACGGGTTTGGCCTGTGCCTGTCGGAGTTCCACCCGCTCCGGCGGTGGTTTCCCGCGAACCTGTTTCTCGATCTCTAAAGTCTTGCGATCCGTTGGATCGCCTCTCCTGCAACGCTTGAGCCTTGAGAAGCATGGATATCGACGAACTTGCGGCGAATGTGCGGCATGCAGGCCATTTCTCTGGCTTTATCTTCCCCGAATAAGCCGTTGAACCCGGCATAGCCATCGGCATGGATCCAGCCCTTGTAGCCCTTCAAGTGGCCTTGCGGATTCTCCCCCTTACGATCAACGGTGAACTGGCACCAGACCAGAGGCGCTGCTTCTCTTGCAAAGGGCCGCTCATCTCTCACATAAGCCCAGATGCGAGCAGTTTTTGTCTTCTTGTTGCCCGGAGCCTGAAGTTTGACTGGCGTGTCATCGGTGAATACCGCGCTTCCCTGTCGGACCAGGCGCCAATGGCATCAGCCAGCGGCTCCAGCAGGGCGCTGGACCGGCCAACCCAGTCGCTCAAGGTGGAGCGACCCAAATCAATATTCTCACGGGAAAAAATCTGGGACTGGCGATAGAGCGGCAGGTGATCACAAAACTTCGAGACCAGAACATGAGCCAGCAGGCCCGGTCCTGGACGTCTGCGCTCGATTGGCCTGAAGGGCAGCGGGACTTGAACAATCCTCTCGTATCCCGAACACGACAGGCGCGGAAGAAGTGTCTGGTTCACAACAAAGTGATCCGGAACATATTCCAGCTCTTCGGTAACATCCTCGCCAAGCAACTTCAGCGCCCCGCCACACTGCCGGCAATTGTCACTTGGAACCAGTACCGTATCATTACGCTCCAGATGCGCTGGCAACGGTTTGCGGCTGTGCTGGCGCTTTTCCTTTTCGTCTGGATATGAAACTGGATTGCACTGTTCCTCAACAGCATCGGCAATGGTTTTGTCCTCAGCAAGATTGAGGTGGAGTTGGTCGAGGATTTCTGACTTAGGCCGAACCGGTGCCGATTGGCTCCATGAAGCTGGTGCTTGAGTTGCTCAACCTTCAGGCTTAAAGCCTTGACTTCCTCCGCCAGAAGCTTGTTGACCGCTTTCAGTTCAGTCGGGTCTTCCGGGGTGATACTCAGGTCCTTGAGCATGACTATTTTATACAGGAATTCCCGTATAAAGGTAAGGAAAAACAACTTAAACTATTACGAATATTACCCTATCCGGAGGTGAGAGGCGTCCATGTGCGGGCCGGTGCGCGCCAGTCGATCCCCTCAAGAAGCATCGACAATTGCGCCGCAGAAATATGGGCTTTGCCTTCCTTGGCCGCAGGCCACACAAACCTTCCCTTCTCAAGCCGCTTGGTGAACAGGCACGCGCCCTGGCTATCCCACCAAATTATTTTCAAAAGATCCCCCCCTGCGCCCACGGAACACGAACAGGTGGCCCGAGTAAGGATCCTCCGCCAAAACCTGTTCTGCTTGCGCCGCCAGTGTATTGAAACCCAGGCGCATGTCGGTAACACCCGCCGCCAGCCAGACCCGGGTATTGCTCGGAACCGGGATCATGTGCACAGCTCCCGTAAGATCTGCGCCACCAGAGCAGAGTTGACTGGCCCGCTCAGATGAACGTGATGACCGCCCGCAAGCCGGATTTCAAGACAAAGTGGATCCGCATTGCCCGCAGCGGGCTCAGTATTCGCCATCACTGGCCGTGAAGCGCTCTCCTCGATGACACTGACAGAAACAAAACCTGTTTCAGTTGTGTGCAGTGAACTCCCTTCAGGAGTGGGATTGTAACGGGGATCTTTCAGCCAGTAATAAAGCCGCGCCTTCTTTAAACCGTGCTGCGTGGCAACCTGAGCAACAGGTATGCTGCCTTCCAATGCCTCCTGACAAACTGCCCGCTTGTCATCGTCACTCCACCGTCGCTCGGCTCTATCCTTCATCATTTAAATCCCTGCAGACAAAACTGCCCATGGGATAGCTTAGCAAAAGCCTCACCATTAGGTCGGGTTCACCGAGCGCTTACTCTTGATGGAAGCATTCGGATGTTTAGTACTGGCCCCTCGATGCTGATAACTGCTACTCACTTGCAGGAGTTTTCGCCGGGCAGCGAATGGTAGCAAAGTCCGCACTTCAATTATAAAATCTAACCGCATTGATAGGCAGCTTCGGGTCAATGGACGTCAGTTCAGTATGATAGTTGATTACTGAGTATGAATCTTTATTATCCACTGACACTTGTCCCAAGCATAAAAGCAAACGGCTCTGAGCAAAACTCAAACTAAATTAGTTTTTGCAACAGAGCCTCCAATCATGCTTGTGTCCCGTGTTAGGAGCTGGCTTGGGCTTTCATCTGCGTTACAATATCGGCCAATTTAGACATCTCTTCAGTGCATCCGGCATTGGCTTCCAGGATTTTCTCGATGGTTTCAATGGTTCTGAGGAAGTCATTTGAATATACGTAAGCTTCGCAATGCTCTAGCAAAAGCTGCAGCAATTCAGGCTGACTGTAGTAAGCCGCTGTCTCAAGGGAATTCATAAATGACAGCCCTGAATCGGCACGTTTGAATGGTGATGCTCCCGCCCTCAGAAGACAGGATACCCCCTTCCTGTTCCCCATTTGAACCGCAGCCATAAGCAGCACCTCACCACTGGGGCCAAGAGGGCTATTGATATCAATAGCTTTTCCTAAATCAAACCAGATCTGATCGATATCAACCTCATCAGTAGAGGTATTGCCATGGATCGCATTATGATGTGAATAACAAAAGACATCATCTAGCCCGTCAAACAGCAAACTCAGAAAATAACTTATCTGATGTTCAGGTGGTATATTCACATTCAAGGGCTGCACTATATGTTTACCGTCCTTGATTTCCTCAATCACAATCTGCTGTGACTGAACAGACCAGTAAATAGTGCGATGCTCGCGCGTATAGGCGATAGGCAACAGACGATCACCTGATAAAAGGCAATCAAAATCGATATTTTCTGCGTTTGTGAGGCCAAAGAAGTGACTGATATGAGACAAGCGATAGTTCCAGTAAAAGCATTCTTTATTCGGTCTGCCGCCGTTAAAGCGCTCAAGAAACTCTGAAACATATTCCTGAGACAGCGCATATTTCTGCGCGTATTCCGGGAGTCTCTCATCAAACCCACCGCGTTCAAAAGGCTTAATTTCCAGTTGGTTTTGATGCAAAACCGTCTGAAGCAATGATGCTGAATAGAGTGGATCATCATCCTTGACATCGTCAAAACTTTTGAGATTGTCCTTCATAAACGTGAGCAACCTGCTGAAAAGCGGGCTTTCAGGGTGCTCCTCACAGATATCGGCCACAAAAGCCAGTGGAGTTTTGCCTTGCAGATGCGTTGAGCGGATAAGATGCAAACAAACACCCTTTTGCTCTGCTTGTAAAAATATATGGCTCAAAGATTGGAGGATGTCCTTCCGATCATCTAAGCTTCGATTGACCCAAAATGAATCCGAATGGTAGTTAAGGTAATATTCCCAGATTGCAATATTCTCAGATCGTTTGCGGAATGTTGTCCAATCAAACCCGTGGTCTTCCAAAACCTTAACAGTTTGAAATTTTCTGGGAAAATACGGTATCTCTTCGACTTCAACATCATTTTTAAGCAAAAGTTCAAGCACAGATGCCTTATCTTCGCGGATTGCCAACTGGATACAAGATATGCCAAATTCTAGTCGGACTGTGCTTTCACGCAGTACGGGATCTTCATCATCCAGATATTTTTGAATGCGCTCAAGGTTTTCATCCCAAATCGGGCGCCAATATTCGGAATGCGCGCTCCCAGATGCAATACGTTGCATGAGTGCGTTCGAAAACGCGCCAAAACTATCAGAAATAAGCGTTAACTGGTTTTCAACTTCAAGGGACTGATTGGCAAACTCCCAAAGGAATACACGGCCTTTCTGATCCAGAAGAACCAGACAACGATCCTCATCTAAAGCAATGGGAACGTGCCCCTTTGGCAAGCTGTCTTTGTAGTATTCACATGCCTGTAAAATTGTCCCCAGTTGATCTGCGCGACCTGGACAATATGCATGTACAATGAGCGATGCTGTGCCAATTAGGTTTGTTAAGTAAAGTTCTTCACTCGGCAGCTTTCCATACTTCAGGGCAAATAAAAATTCCCCTGGGATTTCTCCCCCAAACCAGTGTTTGAGTGCTTGCAGCTGATTGGCATCTGGATGCATTTCATCCGGGACAATTGTGAATTCTCCTGTACCAAATGCATGTTCTTCAATCGGGCTATCAGCCAGAGGCAGATAGGTTTCTTTGTATCTCTGTACCAGATATCCGCGTAATTCATGCTCCAGATATGCTGCGGCATTGTCTTCATCAAAAAAATCAAAAAGCTGATAGGTTTCACCAAGGTGCATATGAACTTGAGTTCCGTTTATCCAAGCATATATGGGCGGTTTATCCTCAGCGTGGGGGCAGCGTAGTTCAATGGCTATTGTATCATCAAATGAAAATCGGGAAACGGATTTATCTTGCATTATAATTATCCGGCAATACGAATATCTGAAACAGTAAAATCTTTGCTGGCACTATGATAGACAGCATCGCAATAACAATAATGTCCCCCATATACCTCTTCCACATCCTCAAGCGAAACTTCAAATTTCACATCTTCCAGGTCTTCAAGACATTCCAGTTCAAAGCTCCATTCGTAAATCTGGAAGTTGGATTTGAACGTTTTCTCGTCAAAAACCTCGTGTTCTGACCAGTGTAAATAGGAACTGTCGCCTCTTTCTTTTTTTTCTGCTTCTGTCAGTCGTTGAAGTAAATAACCCTCTGGAAGCCTTTGATAGTCTTCTAAAATATTTTCGATCTTACCGATATATGTATGAAAATCAGAAGGTTCGGCATCGATGGTTAGTTCAATTTCAAACTGTTCAGAGCCTCGTTTGAACTTTGCCTTCCATTCTTTCCTTCTGGTGTCGAAACAAAAAAGCATGCCGAGTTTCTGGCTAAAATAATCTTTCACCCCTGCCTCTCATAGATCCTGATTTAAATTCCAATTTTGGGTCTAACTCCCCCATCTTCAAGAGGAAGCCTGCTTCAGCATCAAGATAGATGTTTGATCGTGCAATACGACAAAGGCAGGCACTACACCCTCTATCATCGCTACCACATAATTTTGATTATCAAATATCGCTATAATGTGCTGCGAAGTAATATTCGTCTACGTGTCAGGGAACCGTCCATCAGCTCTGTGCTGAAAATGCGTTGAGATAATCGAAGGGAGTCTTTCTGGCTCAATTGCTAAAACTCACTCGGTCTGAGCAAACAAGCAATCATCTGAAGAACGTGAAAACAAGTCAATCAGGCGTATCAGATTGAAAACCAAAACCATTTACAAGGTGGCAGCAGAGTCCGCCGAGATGATTTAAAGCCTTCCAGGCGGATTTTGGGAAAAGTCAGGGCCGACAGGCAGGGCAGCCTTAGGTTCCATCAACTTAATCTGAGTTTGACCGCAAGAGCTTTCTCCTGAGGCATTTTAGGCATCAAGCGTTGCAGCCTGTTTCCATTCTGTGAAAGCGTTGATGCGATGAAGGTGAATGTCGGTGCGAGGACTATGGTCCCAGTTCCGATCAGTTACAAACGTCACCGGCTCCCGCCTCAAATCATCGCTCTGTTGCTTGGCTTTACCATCGCTTTTCGCTCAACCTGCGCGAGGTCGAAGAGGTGCTACTGGAGCGGGTGTTATCCTGTCTTATGAGACCATTCGCAACTGGTGGAATAAGTTCAACCCTTGATGGAAACACGTGAATGACCGCATTTGGCCCATCTGTATTAGACCTGATCAAAATCCTTATCTGATATGCGGAGGTGTTAACCGCCAATCTTCAAAATGGTGCTCTGCCTATGATCTACGGCCGTAATCTAATATGATTATGATACTTTATTACACGCCGACAGTTTTCAAAAGCGCGGAGCTTCTTGCTCCGCGTTTTTTGCTTAAGAGAGCCAATCTCGGCTTTATTTGTGGGAGAGTAGTAAAAGTTTATGCTGAAATCGTCGGTATTGTAACCGGTTTGCGAGTGCTAAGCTGGCTAACTCGTCATGTTAGAGTGAAGTATTTTTGACGCCAATTTTTCTAAAATGCTATAAAAAGGACGATGCAGCGGTAAATATTCTGAATAATAGTCCTGGCTAACGGTTCCGGGTTTGCTGTCTCTTAGAAGATACCACATAGCGCTTTTGCTCATCAATCTAAGAGAACTCATCATCTCTGTTATCTGGTCCTGAAATTTCTACATTTCTGCTGCTGTAATCGTATTGCAAAGTGACTCTAGTCCGTGAGCTGATCCTCCTTCAAAGAGATGATGCGCGCAAGCTTACATCTGATTCTGGGATCAAAAATTCCAATCTGGCTGGCGTTGACTAGAATGGGGCTGACATTTTTTTGATGGACACGAACGATGAACCTGTGCTCGGGTTTGTCCTCTAGGCGAAGTAAAAAGAAGCGTTGCAAATGCTTGTACGATTGAAAGCTAGAGCGTGAGCTGCAATCCTGACAATGGGGTCAATAATACTAACAGGAGCTATCTCTCGTGAAAGATGAGTCCAATTGAGCATACTGTTGGCATTTTTGTGGCAACGGAACTATGTTTTTAGTTAGTTCCTTGACTGTAACTAGCGGCTGCCTTGTCACCAGCAAATGCCATACTTTCTAATTTCATCTGGATAGATGCGATATTTATCACCCTCCTACATGTGCTGAAGGGAGGGATCTCTGTTGCCGTTTTTACCCTTGACCTTCCAGTCACTGGAAGGATTAGAGTGACGGACACTAAGTTAAGCAGTGCCAGAAGGAATAAGGAAAAGTGGTGCTGTTTTCTTGGGCTTGGAGGGATTTGGTTGGGATGGTGAGTATCCCGGCGGTAGCAAAGCACCTTCAGGTCTGAATAGTGTTTAGTAAATCAGGACAGGACCGATGCGTCGTGGATACGCGGTTGTGGCTGGGCTTGCGATTGTAGCAAGTGTTTCGGCTGGGCTAGGGATCTTTATTGGAAGTTCGATGGACTGGACTTCTGACAGGTCAGGCAGTGCTGAAAGTGAAGTTCTATACTGGGTTGCGCCGATGGACCCGAGTTTCCGGCGTGATGCACCTGGAAAATCTCCCATGGGGATGGATCTTGTTCCTGTTTATGCCGGGCAAGATGCTGAGCAATCCGGGAGTTCTGTTGTGTTGTCTCCAAATGTGATTAACAGCATCGGTGTACGCACGGCCACCGCCAGCGTTGAGCCTATCTCAGAGAAAATCGAAAGTGTTGGGTTTGTTGGCTATGACGAGCATCGTTCCAGCCAGGTTCACTTACGTACGGAAGGGTGGATCAAGAAGCTCAACATCCGTGCAATTGGTGATCCCGTTGAGAAGGGAGATTTGCTTTTCACTGTCTATGCGCCAGAGGTGACAGTTGCGAGTGCTGATCTGATCCGGGCTGTGCGCCGGAATGATAAGCAAACCGAGCAAAACATCCGAATCCAGCTTCAAAATTATGGTATTGATGACGCCCAGATTGATGAGATGGCTCGGGCGAATACTCCGGCCAGGGTCTTCAAGGTGTATGCTCCTCAATCCGGCGTAGTGACCACATTGGAAGCGGCGGATGGCATGTATCTACAGCCGGATTCCATAGCACTTACTTTGTCTGATATGTCTTCTGTGTGGTTGATGGTGGATGTATTTGAGCAGGACATTGCCCGCCTGAGCAAAAACAGCGATGTGCTTGCGAGCTTTGAGCATCTGCCCGGGCAAGTGCTTGAGGGTCGTATCGATTATATCTACCCGGAATTGGATGCGGTGACGCGCACTCTGCCGGTCCGTCTGCATTTTGACAACTCAGAGGGTGTTTTACGTCCGAACATGTTTGGCCGCGTAACCATCATCCCATCTGAAACGCGACGTGCATTGACAATTCCAGCCAGCGCGCTGATCCGCACAGGTTCATCTGATCGGGTTATCCTGCAAACTGAGGAGGGCACGTTTCAGCCACGCATGGTGACGCCGGGCCTGACGGGGCGTTTTGGAGGAGGAAGCAGGACCGAGATCTTACAAGGGCTTGAAGCAGGGGAAGAAGTCGTAACCTCCGCTCAGTTTCTGATTGATAGTGAGAGTTCACTCTCGGCGGGCATGATCCGCATGTCTTCTGCGCAAGACAGTCCCATCTGGGTTAATGGCACAGTGACCAATTTTGATGCTGAGACAAACTCCGTCACCATTCGACATGATGCCATTGAGGAGTTGCAGTGGCCGGCGATGGAAACAACGTTTGCGGTCCGTGCAAATCTGAAGAACCAGGCATTCCAATATGATAGGCCTATTGAGTTTGCTATCTCAAAGGGGTCTGACAAGCGCTTCAGCCTTGTCGATCTGCGAGATGTCAAAGATCAGGCTTCAAAAACAGCACCTGCTGACACGGTGGGGGCCGATGAAAAATGATTGGCTCCATCATACGTGCATCCATCAGGAACCGCGTGATCGTGCTCATGGCCGCTGTGATGCTGACACTTGGTGGCATCTGGGCGTTGAAAGAAACACCGGTTGATGCAATTCCGGATCTGTCTGATGTGCAGGTCATTATCAAAACCCCTTATGACGGACAGGCCCCTCAGGTCATTGAGGATCAGGTAACCTATCCGATTGCCACGGCCATGCTGTCAGTGCCAGACGTGATCGACGTGCGCGGGTTCTCGTTTTATGGCGATTCCTACGTCTATGTGGTCTTTAAAGACAGTACAGACCTTTATTGGGCCAGAAGCCGGGTGTTGGAATACCTTGCTCAGGTTGGAGCCCAACTGCCTGAAGGCGTTACGCCTGAACTGGGTCCAGATGCGACAGGAGTTGGCTGGATTTTTCAGTACGCCCTGATTGACCGAACCGGTCAACACGATCTGGCACAGCTGCGCTCCTTGCAAGACTGGTGGTTGAAGTATGAGCTTCAAACTGTCAGCGGCGTGTCGGAAGTGGCAACCATCGGCGGTATGGTCAAGCAGTATCAGGTGGTCGTTGACCCCAACAAACTACGAGCCTATGGCGTGACATTGCCTGCTCTCATGAGCACGATCCAGAACGCGAACCGTGAGACCAGCGGCAGTGTGATTGAGATGGCAGAAGCGGAGTACATGGTCCGTGCAACCGGGTACATCCAATCTATTGAGGATCTTGAGCAAATCCCGATCAAGGTGAATGAGCGTGGTGCAGCTCTCACCCTGAGTGATGTGGCAGACATCCGCCTTGGTCCGCAGATGCGCCGTGGTGTGGCTGACCTGAACGGCGAAGGCGACTCTGTTGGGGCCGTCGTCATTATGCGCTGGGGCGAAAACCCGCTGAGAACACTAGAAGGTGTGCATGCCAAGCTGGAGGAGCTGAAACCGAACCTGCCTGAAGGTGTGGAGATTGTGACCACCTATGACCGGGCTGGGGTGATTGAGCGAGCAATTGATAACCTGACCACCAAACTCTCAGAGGAGTTTCTGGTCGTGGTTCTGGTGTGTGCAGTGTTTCTCCTGCATCTCAGATCTTCATTGGTCATTTTGATTTCGCTTCCTCTTGGCATTTTGACGGCACTGCTGGTGATGCGTCTGCAAGGGGTGAATGCGAACATCATGTCCCTTGGCGGGATCGCAATCGCTATTGGAGCGATGGTTGACGCGGCCATTGTGATGATTGAGGCCATGCATCGACGGCTTGAGAAGGAACCAAACCCCGATAAGAACCGCTGGAAGATTGTCGCCGAATGCTGTTCCGAGGTTGGACCAGCTCTGTTCTATTCACTGGCGATTATTACCATCAGCTTTCTGCCGGTGTTCGTGCTGGAAGCGCAGGAAGGGCGCCTGTTCAAGCCGCTTGCGTTCACCAAAACCTATGCCATGGCGGCTGCGTCCATTCTCAGCATTACGCTTGTGCCAGTGCTGATGGGATATTTCGTGCGAGGACGCATTCATCCTGAGGCGAAGAACCCGGTCAATCGATTGTGCATCGCCTTGTACCGGCCCGCACTTGCAGGCGTGATTGCCTGGCCCAAAACAACGATCATCTTTGCGCTGGTTCTGGTTGCGTCCATTCTTGTGCCGCTGAACCGGATTGGGTCTGAGTTCATGCCGGAGTTGAAGGAAGGTGACTTCCTTTACATGCCGTCGCTGTATACCGGTGTCTCTATAGGTAAGGCGCGTGAGGTGCTTCAGCAGACGGACCGTATGATCATGCAGGTGCCTGAGGTAAAGACCGTTCACGGCAAACTTGGACGCGCTGAAACAGCAACAGATCCAGCTCCACTGACCATGTTTGAGACCACCATTCAGCTCAAATCGCAAGATCAGTGGCGCGAAGGGATGACGCTTGAAAAGATCCGGCAGGAGCTGGACAAGTCAGTTCAGGTTCCCGGCCTTACAAACGTCTGGATTCAGCCGATCAAGAATCGTATTGATATGCTCGCAACTGGCATGAAAACGCCTGTCGGCGTCAAAGTGTCGGGGCCGGACCTGCAGGTCATTCAAGACATTGCAGTGAAGATTGAAGGCCTCGTGAAAGGCGTTGAGGGGACTCTGTCCTCCTACGCAGAGCGACCAAGAGGTGCCCGCTTTATAGAGATCGACATCGATCGGAATGCAGCCGCTCGTTACATGTTGAATATCAAGGATGTTCAGGATGTGGTGCAAACCGCGATTGGTGGAATGGATATCACTGAAAGCGTTGAGGGTTTGGAGCGATACCCCATCAATCTGCGCTATCCGCAGGATTGGAGAAGTAGCCCGGATCAACTTGAGAAACTCCCTGTTGTGACACCATCAGGTGCGCATATTCCGCTTGGAGCTGTCTCTGATATCAACATTGTTGACGGCCCTGGAATGATCCGCTCAGAGAATGCGCGACCAACAGGTTTTGTTTTCATTGATATCGAGGGACGAGACCTTGGCGGTTATGTCAGCGAAGCACAAGAACTGGTCGCTTCCGAAGTTAAAATCCCCGCTGGCTATTCGATCACATGGTCAGGACAGTATGAGTATATCGAGCGTGTTCAGGAACGCTTGCAACTGGTTGCACCGGTAACATTGTTGATCATTACCCTGATGCTTTTCCTCGCATTCAACCGCGTGGGTGAAGTGGCAATCATCTTGACCTCCCTGCCAGTCGCGCTGACAGGCGGTGTCTGGTTTGTCTACACCTTAGGGTTTGACTTGTCGGTTGCCGTACTGGTCGGTTTCATTGCGCTGGCAGGCGTGGCTGTCGAAACAGCCATCGTAATGCTGTTGTACCTGAACCTTTCCTGGGACAAGCGCGTGGCGTTTGCCAGGAAAGAACACAAGGTCCTCACCGCAAAAGATATCCTTGATGCTGTTGTCGAGGGTGCCCTGTTACGATTGCGGCCAAAAGTGATGACCGTGGCAACCATCTTTGCCGGGTTGATACCGATCATGCTGGGCAGTGCAACAGGCTCAGAGATCATGAAACGGATTGCAGCCCCAATGGTTGGCGGCATGATCACCGCAACACTGCTGACACTCTTCGTTATTCCGGCAATTTATGTGCTTTGGAAGAGAGCCCGACTATCTGCCTTGAATAAAATCACCGCAGAAGAAGCCAGTGAAAGTCTGGAGAAAACAAAGACTAAGTGATGTTTGACTGTCATTTACCTGATGGCCAAAGTCTTTTCATTTTCCTGATGATTTTAGTCTTGACCTTCCAGTCGCTGGAACCCTTAGGGTGCCTTCAATAGACAATGAAATGGTGAAATTATGTCCCACAGTTCAACACTGAAAATGCAAGTCGAAGGCATGAATTGTGCGTCTTGCGTCGGTCGTGTCGAGAAAGCACTCAAGAGTACTTCGGGTGTGGCGAACGCCTCTGTCAATCTTGCAACAGAAAGCGTACAGGTCAATTACGATGAGACCCTCACGCCGCAAGATGTGGCCGATGCGCTTCAGAAAGCTGGCTATCCAGCGCTCACAGAAAGCATCACCTTTGGTGTTGGGAACCTGAACTGCGCGTCTTGTGTGGGACGAGCTGAAAAGGCTTTGCGAGCCGGAAATGGTGTTCTGGAAGCCAATGTTAATCTGGCAACAGAAAGTGCGACAGTGCATTATGCAGTGGGGGCGATAACACCCTCCGCGATTGCTGAACTGGTCACCTCAGCAGGGTATCCTGCTACATTGGACAAGACCGAGCCTGCTGAAGCGGCTCACCGCAAAACAGATGAGATCCGTCAGCTTAAGAGCAAGGTGTTGCTCGCTGCCGTGCTGGCACTTCCAGTTTTTCTTATCGAAATGGGAAGTCACTTCATTCCCGGCGTCCATATGCTGGTTGAGAACTCACTTGGTTTGCAGAACAGTTATTACTTGCAGTTCGTCCTGACGACTGTTGTGCTCTTTGGACCGGGCCGACATTTCTACACCAAGGGCTTTCCGTCGCTCTTAAAAGGTGCGCCGGATATGAACTCTCTGGTCGCGCTTGGAACTTCCGCCGCTTATGTATTCTCTCTCGTTTCAACTTTTGCGCCGCAGTTGCTCCCGGCGGGAACCGTAAACGTCTATTACGAGGCCGCTGCTGTAATTGTCGTCCTCATCTTGCTAGGCCGCTTTCTGGAGGCACGTGCCAAAGGCAGGACTGGTGAGGCTATCCAGAAGCTCGTTGGCATGCAGGCTAAAACCGCGCGTGTTGAGCGTGATGGTGTGGCGACAGAAGTCCCGATTGAAGAGATCATTGTCGGTGATGTCATTCAGGTGCGCCCAGGTGAAAAGATCGCCGTGGATGGTGCCGTTGTCTCAGGTTCTTCCTTCGTGGATGAGAGCATGATTACAGGTGAGCCAATCCCGGTTGAAAAGACCTCTGGTGATGATGTTGTCGGTGCAACAATCAACGGCACAGGTGCCTTAAGCGTGCGTGCAAGCAAAGTTGGCAATGATACCGTTCTCTCACAAATCATTCAGATGGTGGAACAGGCTCAGGGTGCCAAGCTGCCAATTCAGGGATTGGTCGACAAAATCACGTCGTGGTTTGTGCCAGCCGTGATTACTATTGCGATCCTCACCGTTGCTGTGTGGTTCTTGTTTGGTCCTGATCCCGCGCTTAGTCTTGCTTTGGTTGCCGGTGTTGCTGTGCTTATCATCGCTTGCCCATGTGCCATGGGGCTGGCAACGCCAACATCCATTATGGTTGGTACAGGCCGCGCGGCTGAACTCGGTGTTTTATTCCGCAAAGGCGATGCGTTGCAGATGCTCCAGGAAACCAAGGTGGTTGCCTTGGATAAGACCGGCACGCTCACTGCCGGACATCCGGAACTGACAGATATTATCCTGCAAGAAGGTTTTGAGGAGGACGATGTTCTGCGATTGGTCGCAGCTGTTGAGCAAAGCTCCGAACACCCCATTGCAAAGGCGATCGTGCAGGCCGTCGAAGAACGTGGCATTGCGCTTCCAAAACCAGAGAGCTTTAACTCCTTGACCGGATTTGGTGTTAGTGCGGTTGTGCAAGGGCACGATGTTCTGGTTGGTGCAGATCGCTTGATGGACCGTGAAGGCATTGCACTGGAACAGCTTTCTGTTGATGCAACCGTACTTGCAACTAGAGGAAAAACCCCGCTTTACGTTGCTATTGATGGAAAAATTGCAGCGGTAATTGCAGTTGCTGACCCAATCAAGAAAACAACTCCGGATGCGATCAAGTCCCTTCATGGGCTTGGCTTGAAGGTTGTGATGATCACGGGTGATAACCAGAAGACAGCCAACGCCATTGCAGCCGAACTTGGTATCGACAGCGTGGTTGCCGAAGTTCTGCCTGACGGCAAAGTCCGTGCGCTGGAAGACTTGCGTAAGAACGCTTCCGGTAAACTGGCCTTCGTGGGCGATGGCATCAATGATGCGCCTGCTTTGGCAGCAGCAGACGTTGGTATTGCGATTGGAACTGGCACTGATGTGGCAATTGAAGCTGCGGATGTCGTTCTGATGGCAGGAGATCTGAACGGTGTGGTCAATGCGTTCCACATCAGTCAGCAAACCATGCGCAACATCCGCCAGAATCTGTTCTGGGCATTCAGTTACAATACACTGCTGATCCCGGTTGCTGCTGGCGTGTTATTTCCATTCGGTGGCCCGCTTCTGTCTCCTGTACTGGCAGCAGGTGCTATGGCACTTTCAAGCGTGTTTGTCTTAACCAACGCTTTGCGGTTACGCTGGATCAAAGCAACAATTGCGCATTAAGAGGGATGGAACGACGATGAATATTGGCGAAGTAGCAGAACGCTCCGGCATCCCGACCAAGACCATCCGTTATTATGAGGATATTGGGTTCCTTCATCCCAAACGGAATGAAAACGGCTATAGGATCTTTGAGGAAACGGAGCTGCACAAGCTAACATTCATTGGCCGTGCCCGTTCTCTCGGGTTCAACATCGAAGAGTGCCGGGCCTTGCTGGCACTCTATGAAGACAAAGAGCGCGGTAGCTCTGACGTCAAAAAGATCGCGCAACAACACGTCAAAGAAATCGAGGCTAAAATCGCCGACCTCATCGCCATGCGCGACACACTCACCCACCTCATAACCGCCTGCGCCGGCGACCACCGCCCCGACTGCCCAATCCTTGATAATTTGAGTAACGGGAAGGGGGAAGTAGCGGGTGGTTAGCATTCACACTTCAAGTGGCCAGGGGTTTGGAGGGGCGGCTGGCTATGTAGGCGGCTATGGCGCACATCATGAGGGCGACTGCTACGGCGAGCAGGATTGTTGGGTGAGACATTTTCAGGAACATCAGGTAGCCAAAGATAAGGCCTGTGAAGGCAAAAAACTTTGCTCTTTTGGGGATGACTTTATGTTCCTGCCACTGGATGACACTTGGTCCGATCTTTGGATGTGTCAGGATCCAGTTTTCCAGGCGCGGGTTGGACTTTGCAAAGCAACCTGCTGCAAGGATGAAGAAAATCGTTGTCGGCAGCAATGGCAGAAAGATGCCAACAATCCCTGTGGCCACAAGGGCTAATCCAAGCGTCATATAGAATAGCTTCTTCACAGAGAGCTCCACTTCCGGCAAGCATGATATGCCTTATACGCCGTGTTGGTGAGTGCTGACAATAGTGGGAGTTTGGCTATTGGCGCATCAACCGGCGACCATGGCTAACATATCCACCCTCTTAGATGAGAAGCATGAATTCTTTTTCAAGAGGAACTTGCAAAACCGACAAAATACACTAGTTCGTAAAGAAGCACGGATATACCTGCGCCTTGTCGCTGAAATAAAGCGGAAGGTTCCCGAATTATGAAAGTTTGGCCGATGGGATCTGACGGGGATAAAAAGCCGAAGCGCGTTGGGTTTATGACGCGGCTGCGGAACTATTTCTTTACTGGCCTTGTGATTACAGGTCCGGTTGGCATTACGCTTTACCTGAGTTGGTCCTTGATCCAATTGATTGATGGTTGGGTGAAGCCCTTCCTGCCATCCATCTACAATCCAGATAACTATCTGCCGGTGGAAGTTCCGGGTTTTGGATTATTTGCGGCGTTGCTCGCAATCACGGTGATCGGCTTCCTGACAGCTAACATTGCGGGACGCTCGCTCATCAGCGTTGGCGAGTCCATTCTTGGTCGCATGCCGTTGGTGCGGAACCTTTATTCTGCGTTGAAGCAGATCTTTGAAACTGTTTTGAATGACAGCGGGCGCAACTTCACCAAAGCAGGGCTGGTTGAGTATCCGCGCAAAGGTTTGTGGGCGATTGTGTTTCTTGCCACGGACACCAAGGGTGAAGTTGCTGCGCATCTGGAAGAACAAGCGGATACGGTTTCTGTCTTCTTGCCAACCACGCCGAACCCGACCTCTGGTTTTTTGCTGTTTGTGCCGCGCGATGACATTATCGAGCTTTCCATGAGCGTTGAAGATGCCGCAAAGCTGGTGATTTCAGCTGGTCTTGTTAGCCCGGAATATCCGAAGCTGTTAGAGGGCGAGGATAAAAAGGCCGTTGAGGCGCATCAGCGTAAGAAAGCTGGCAAAAGCGGCGATGGTCCAGAGACTGTCGCAGCTGAATAGATCAGCCGGCTCTGAGCAGTTTGATAGCTTCGTCTCTGGCGAAGAGGTACAGGAGGTGGCGCAAGGCGTCGCCTCTTTCTGTTTCTAGCTCTGGGTCCGTGGCCATGATGAGTTTTGCATCATCACGTGCGATCTCCATCAAATCGGCATGATCTTCAATGGAGGCAAGCCTGAAACCGGGTGTACCGGACTGACGAGTGCCCAGGAGCTCCCCTTCGCCGCGCAGGCGCAGATCTTCCTCTGCGATAAGAAAGCCATCGTTGGTTTGACGCAGGATGTTGAGGCGGGATGCTGCAGTCTCATTAAGAGGGGCTTTGAAGAGGAGCAGACATGAAGAGGCTAGACTTCCACGGCCAACACGTCCTCTGAGCTGGTGCAGCTGTGCAAGCCCGAAGCGTTCGGCGTGTTCAATTACGATGATGGTTGCGTCCGGGACGTCAACGCCAACTTCGATCACAGTGGTTGCCACAAGTACGCGCGCGCCACCATTTTTGAAGGCATCCATGGCGGCTTGTTTTTCATCGGCCTTCTGACGTCCATGCACAAGAGCGACAACCGGGCCAAGAGCGTTCTGCAGGTCGTTGAAGCGTTCTTCGGCAGCGGCGAGATCGATCTTTTCAGACTCTTCCACCAGAGGGCAGACCCAATAAATCTTCTGTCCCTGTGCAATCATCGCTTTCAGGCGGTCAACAACTTCACCGATGCGATCCAGGGATATGGAGACGGTTTTGATTTCCTGACGGCCTTTTGGCTTGTCGGTCAGGCGGGAGACGTCCATATCGCCGAAATAAGAGAGGACCAGCGTGCGTGGGATTGGTGTTGCTGTCATCACAAGCACATCCACGTGGGCGCCTTTGGAGGACAGAGCCAGTCGTTGGTGGACACCAAAGCGATGTTGCTCGTCTACGATTGTGATGCCGAGGTCTTTGAAATTGACCGTTGACTGGAAGAGCGCGTGGGTGCCGACGATCAGGTCGATTTCACCAGCTTCCAGCGCTTCGCCAATCTCGCGTTTAGTTTTGGCAGTGTCTTTACCTGACAAAACGGCAGTGCGGATGCCTGCTGCATCGCAGAGGGGTTTCATGGAGGCGTAGTGCTGGCGGGCCAGAATGTCTGTTGGGGCCATCATAGCGGCTTGAGCGCCTGTCTCGATAACTGCTGCCATTGCCATGAGGCCGACGACCGTTTTACCTGAGCCAACATCGCCCTGTAGTAGTCTCAGCATGCGGGTTGGTTCTTCCAGATCCGCGAAGATCTCTTTCAGCGCTTCTTCCTGACCGCCTGTGAGTTCGAACGGGAGGGCTGCAAGGATCTTTCGGCGTAACGAGCCGTCGCCTTTGCGGGCTTTGCCGCCCATGTGGCGCAGAGAGTTGCGTACAAGAGCAAGGGCTAGCTGGTTTGCCAGAAACTCATCGTAAGCGAGGCGTTCGCGGGCTTTGCCTTCTGGTGCCAGATCTCTGGCATCTTCTGGTTTATGTATGGACCGCAAGGCAACATCAAACGGCGGGAAATCGCGTTGTTCTATGAAGGGCTGATTTTGCCACTCAGGCATTTGCGGGAGAAATTCAAGAGCGGTGCCCATTGCGCGTTGTAGCGTTTTGGAGGCAAGGCCCGCTGTCATTGGGTAAACTGGCTCTACGAGTGGCAGATTTTCAGCTTCTTCCTCAGAGACCATGTGATCTGGGTGCACCATTTGGGCGCGGTCGTTAAACCATTCGACCTTGCCAGAGACGATGCGCTTCTCGCCCTCGGGCAGCGTGCGATGCAAAAAATCGCCGCGTGCGTGGAAGAATACCAGCTCAATGGCTCCGGTTTCATCATGCGCGAGAACCTTATAGGGAGCACGGCTGCCGCGTGGAGGTGCGCGGTGCTGGTCTATGTGAAGCACAAGCGTCACGATTTCCCCTTCGGGGGAGCCGGAGACACCTGGGCGCAAGCGTCGGTCGATAACATTTACCGGAACATGGAAGAGCAAATCGGAAATGCGGGCGTCGCGGTCCGGGCTGCCGACAAGCAGATTTGTTATGGTCTTCGCAATCTTGGGGCCGATACCCGGAAGTTTGGTGACCGAAGCGAAAAGAGGATCAAGGCGAGTAGGGCGCATACCATATAGACCAGAACGTGAACAGCAGATCTGATCTGTGCCATGTTCCTGTGATTTGTGCAACGCCCTTAAGAAAACACTGACAGATGAAAATAAGGGTTGTATACAGGCGAAACATTTTGGCCCTATCTATTTGCAGATAGTGACAAGGATCAGCGACCTTCTAAGGAAACGACGATGGATCAGAGTGCGCAGAGCGAAGATCAAAACGAGAACACTGGGCTGGATAACCGCCGTAAACGTATCATTTTCCGCTGTCACCATCGTGGCATGAAGGAAATGGACATCATGCTTGGCGGCTACGTTGAAAAGCATATTGTTCAGATGAGTGATGAAGAGCTGGATGAGCTGGAAGTGTTCCTGCAGCATCATGATCAGGATCTCTTCTCATGGTTTATTGGTACGAAGCCGGTCCCCGATGAAGCGAACACAGATCTGTTCCGCAAGATCCTCGATTACTACAAGGACAAGGCTGGAAGCTGATTGCGCTGTTGTATCTGATTGGCTGTAGATCAGATGCTTGTTATTGCCCGCCGACGATTTGAAATAATAAGGTTGCCCCTCCCGTGTTTGAAAGTTTGCTCAAAAAAAGTGAAAACATCACGCTTGCTTCCGTTCCTGATGGAGCAGAAGCCTACGTGCTTTCAAAAGTGCTTGCTGAAGTTGAGGAGGGCGGCCTTGCGCTGACTTATGTTGCGCGGGATGCAACTCGTATGGCGGCGCTGACAGAGGCTCTGGGGTTCTTTGCGCCTGATGTGGAAGTGCTTCAGCTGCCTGCATGGGATTGCTTGCCGTATGACCGTGTTTCACCTCATGGAGCGATTGTTGCGCGCAGGTTGCTGACGTTGCTTCGGTTGGCAAAGGGGCTGCCGAAGAAAAAGAAGTTTGTTCTGATCACAACAGTGAACGCAGCTTTGCAGCGAATGCCTGTTCGTGAGTGGACGGCCAATCATATTCTCTCGTTTATGCCGGGCAACCGTATCAATCCCGATAAGATCGTTAAGTGGCTGGAAGTCAACGGCTTTGCCCGTACGCCAACAGTGCGTGAAACCGGGGAGTATGCGGTGCGCGGCGGCATTATTGACCTGTTTTCTCCGGCAACCAAAGAGCCTGTGCGTCTGGACTTCTTCGGGGATACACTGGAGTCCATTCGTTCCTTTGATACGGATAGTCAGAGAACGCTGGCGCAGAAGAAGGGTCTCACGCTTGTTCCTATGAGCGAGATCATTCTAGATCCTGAAACGATTTCGCGATTCCGTCGTAACTATGTGACTGCTTTTGGGGCCGCTGGGCCTGAGGATGTTCTCTATCAGTCCATCAGTGAGGGACGGCGTTATGCGGGGATGGAGCATTGGTTGCCTCTGTTCCATGATAACCTTTCTACCCTGTTTGATTATATTGGTGAAACGCCAGTTGTGCTGGATGCCAGTGCAGAGGACATGATCAAGGAGCGCCTTGAGCAGATTGAAGAGCATTTTGGTGCGCGTCAGGACGGGCTCAACAACAAAGCGCTTTCCTCTGGTGTGCCGTATAAGCCTATTCCGCCAGTTGCCATTTATCTTCAGGACACCCAGTTCAGCTCATTTGTAGCTGACAGGGCTTCTGCTCAGTTATCCCCGTTCGCTATGCCTCCGGGCACGGGCAAGACTGCGATTGATATGGGGGGGCGTCAGGGACGAAACTTTGCGGCTGAACGTGCTGCGGGTGATGTAAACATTTTTGATGCGCTTTCCAAGCATGTGTCAGCTCTTGCCAAGGATGGGAAGAGGGCGGTTCTTTCTTGTTGGAGTGAGGGTTCTCGGGAACGGTTAACCCAGGTTCTGAGCGATCATGGGCTGGACCGGACCGGATATGCGGGCAATTCTGCTGAGCTGGGCAAGGTACCCGCTGGGCTGACGGCATTGATCCTTCTTGGGCTGGAACATGGCTTTGAGATTGATGATCTGGCCTTCATCGGGGAGCAGGATATCCTCGGTGATCGTCTGGTTCGTCAGCGTCGGCGCAAGTCCAAAGGCGCGAATGTTCTGACCGAGGCCACTGCGTTGTCACCGGGTGATCTTGTGGTGCATGTGGAGCATGGCATTGGACGGTTTATCGGGCTGAAAACCATTGAGGCTGTTGGGGCACCGCATGACTGTCTTGAACTGCAATATGCGGGGTCCGATAAGCTTTACCTTCCTGTCGAGAACATTGAACTGCTGACGCGTTACGGCTCAGAAGATCAGGAAGTTCAGTTAGATAAGCTTGGCGGCGGAGCATGGCAGGCTCGTAAAGCCAAGATGAAGAAGCGCATTCTTGAGATTGCCGATGGCCTGATCAAGATTGCAGCAGAACGTGCGTTACGAACCGCTCCTGCGATTACAGCTCCTGAAGGGGCTTATGACGAGTTTTCTGCGCGGTTTGTCTATGATGAGACCGATGACCAGATGAGTGCCATTGAATCTGTGTTTGATGACATGGCATCAGGGCGTCCGATGGACCGGCTTATCTGTGGGGATGTGGGCTTTGGTAAGACGGAAGTTGCTCTAAGGGCTGCGTTTTTGGCGGCGATGTCTGGGAGGCAGGTGGCGATTGTGGTTCCGACCACGTTGCTGGCGCGTCAGCATTACCGGACTTTTGCGGATCGTTTTAATGGATTGCCGATTGAAGTGCGCCAAGCTTCGCGACTTGTCCCCGGTAAGGAGCTGTCTGAGACCAAGAAGGGGCTGAAAGAAGGCTCTGTCGATGTCGTCATTGGAACGCATGCACTTCTGGGAAAAGCTATTGGTTTCAGGGATCTGGGTCTTCTCATTATCGATGAGGAGCAGCATTTTGGTGTGAAGCATAAAGAACGGTTGAAAGAGCTGAAAAGTGATGTTCACGTTCTGACCCTCTCTGCGACCCCGATTCCTCGTACCCTGCAATTGGCACTGACGGGCGTTCGGGAGCTTTCCCTTATTGCGACACCGCCAGTGGACCGTTTGGCTGTACGCTCGTTTATATCCCCGTTTGACCCGATGGTTATCCGCGAGAGCTTGCTGCGTGAGCACTATCGCGGGGGGCAGAGCTTTTATGTGTGTCCGCGTGTGTCTGATCTGGCAGAGGTGAGGGCGTTTCTGGAAGAGAATGTGCCTGAAGTTAAAGTGGTTTCTGCGCATGGGCAGATGCCTGCCGGGGAGCTGGATGACATTATGAACGCCTTCTATGAGGGCAAGTTTGATGTGTTGTTGGCGACCACAATTGTGGAGTCCGGATTGGACATACCAAACGCGAACACTTTGATTGTGCACCGCTCAGACATGTTTGGTCTGGCGCAGCTCTATCAAATCCGTGGGCGTGTGGGACGGTCGAAGACGCGGGCTTATGCTTTGTTTACTGTTCCGGCCAACAAAACGCTGACACCTACTGCTGAACGTCGCCTTAAGGTGCTGCAAAGCCTAGAGAATTTGGGTGCTGGCTTCCAGCTTGCATCACATGATCTGGATATTCGCGGAGCGGGTAACCTGCTTGGGGAAGAGCAGTCCGGGCATATTAAAGAGGTTGGGTTTGAGCTTTACCAGCAGATGTTGGAGGAGGCGGTTGCGCAGCTGAAATCTGGTGGTGAGGACTTCCAGGAGGACAAGTGGTCCCCACAAATTGCCATCGGTACGCCTGTTCTTATCCCCGATACGTATGTGCCGGACCTTCAGTTGCGGCTTGAGCTTTATCGCCGTCTGGCGGACCTCATGGAGCTTGAAGATATCGATGGCTTTGGGGCCGAGATGATTGACCGCTTCGGGCCACTTCCTGAGGAAGTTCAACACCTTCTGAAGATTGTCTACATCAAGGGGCTGTGCCGCAAAGCGAACGTTGAAAAGATTGACGCTGGGCCGAAGGGCATCGTGATTGCTTTCCGTAATGGCGAGTTTAACAATCCGGCAGGGCTGGTATCCTACATCGCGGAACAAACTATCCTCGCCAAGATCCGCCCGGACCAGAAGGTGGTGCTGACCCGTGACTGGCCGTCTGCGGACGACCGGTTGAAGGGCGCCGCTGCTGTGTTGATTAAACTGTCACGGCTGGCGGAAAACGCCTGATTTTTCTTCCTGATTGGCTCATTTGCTGGGGTTCCATACAAACCCCAGCTTTGCGTTGCTATGTGCGTTCATTTGCGTTTTTTAGCGATTATGTGAAAGGTTTTTGCGAATTGAGAAGATTTCCGGGTTTTCGGAAACTCTTGGTTAAGGGCGTTGTGAAATAGTGCGGGCATGTGACCATTTTTGTAATGAGTAGGTCAATCAGTGCTAGCTACCACACGTCAGCGGAAACACTCCTATCTAAAGAATTTCCTTGTGCCAGGAATTGCCATTGGTGCGCTGTGCTACTTTGCATTTCATGCGCTCAACGGTAAGCTGGGTCTTGTGGGCCGACCACAGATTGAGCATGAGATTCTTGCTCTTGAACTTGAGCTTGATGAGTTGCGGGAAGAACGTCTGCAATTACAACGCCGTGTCATGTTGCTTGACCCGGAGAGCCTTGATCCAGACATGGTGGATGAGCGGGCTCGCGCTTCCCTAAATCTGGCGCACGTGAATGAAGTTGCAATCATGCGCAACTAAAACATCAGCGTGTATTAACTTGAATTGGGTTGATTTGATTGAATTAACCTAATTTAAGTTAACTTGAAAATATCAGTAAAATCAACATCTTAGATAAATTCCCAAGTGTTTCTGCTCATATTGGCATTCAGCGCTATGGGCGATAGTGTGCTTTCACCAATTCACGTCACAAAGAGACGAGGCTCATGGCTGGAACTCAATCCAAGTCTTCAGGCGGTCGCGCTAAAAGTGCTACCAAAGCCCGCGGTGCGATGAAAAACGTACCTGCACTAGTAGAATTCTCCAAAGATGAAGAGCTAAACGCTTATCGCGAAATGCTTTTTATCCGTCGCTTCGAAGAAAAGGCGGGTCAGCTTTACGGTATGGGTCTGATCGGTGGCTTCTGTCACCTTTACATCGGCCAGGAAGCTGTTGTCGTTGGAATGGAGATGGCCAAGGAAAAAGGTGATCAGATGATCACTTCTTACCGTGACCATGCTCACATGCTCGCTTGCGGCATGGACCCGAACGGCGTGATGGCCGAACTGACTGGTCGTCAGGGCGGTCTGTCCAAAGGTAAGGGCGGTTCCATGCACATGTTCTCCAAAGAACAGGAGTTCTATGGCGGACACGGCATCGTGGGTGCTCAGGTCTCACTTGGTACCGGTCTTGCGTTTGCGAACCGTTATAAAGAGAACGGCAAAGTTTCCATGGCGTTCTTCGGCGATGGTGCTGCCAACCAGGGCCAGGTTTACGAGAGCTTCAACATGGCGAAGCTTTGGAACCTGCCAGTGATCTACGTCATTGAGAACAACAAGTACGGCATGGGTACCTCCATTGAACGTGCTTCTTCCACGACAGATCTTAGCCAGCGCGGTGCTTCCTTCGGCATTCCAGGTGTTCAGGTTGATGGTATGGACGTGCGCGCGGTGAAAGCTGCGACCGACTATGCGATGGAATGGTGCCGTGAAGGCAATGGTCCTTACATCCTTGAGATGATCACCTACCGTTACCGTGGCCACTCCATGTCTGACCCTGCAAAATACCGCAGTAAAGATGAAGTCCAGAAGATGCGCTCTGAGCATGACCCGATTGAACAGGTTCGTGCTCGCCTTCTTGAAAAAGAATGGGCAAGTGAGGACGATCTCAAGGCTATCGATAAGGAAGTGCGCGCTGTTGTTGCTGCTTCTGCTGAGTATGCACAGAACGATCCTGAGCCGGATCCATCTGAGCTCTACACAGATATCGTGCTCTAAGGTCGGGATAATACATTATGGCTGTTGAAATTTTAATGCCTGCGCTTTCTCCGACCATGGAAGAAGGCAAACTTGCTAAGTGGCTTAAGAAAGAAGGCGACACCGTTACTGCAGGTGACGTGATTGCTGAAATCGAGACCGACAAAGCAACCATGGAAGTGGAAGCGGTTGATGAGGGCGTGCTTGGCAAGATCCTCGTTGCTGAAGGCACCGAAGAAGTAAAAGTGAACGCGCCGATTGCAGTTCTGCTGGAAGAGGGCGAAGACGCCTCTGCTGCTGACAACCTGGGCGCTGCCCCTGTTGCGCCGGCGGCTCCTGCAGCTGCTGAAGCACCAGCCGCGCCTGCTGCACCGGCAGCTCCTGCGGCACCGATTGTAAGCGTTGCACCTGCTGACCCGGAAATTCCTGCGGGCACCAAAATGGTGAGCATGACCGTTCGTGAAGCTTTGCGCGACGCGATGGCGGAAGAAATGCGCCGCAATGAGAACGTGTTCCTGATGGGCGAAGAAGTTGCTCAGTATCAGGGCGCCTACAAGATCTCTCAGGGTCTCCTGGATGAGTTCGGCGAAAAGCGCGTGATCGACACTCCAATCACCGAGCATGGCTTTACCGGCCTTGCTGTTGGCGCTGCGATGGCAGGTTTGAACCCAATCGTTGAGTTCATGACCTTCAACTTCGCAATGCAGGCGATTGACCACATCATCAACTCTGCCGGTAAGACGCTTTACATGTCTGGCGGTCAGATGGGTGCACCAATGGTGTTCCGCGGTGCAAACGGTGCGGCTGCTCGTGTGGGTGCGCAGCACTCTCAGGACTTTGCTGCATGGTATGCTTCCATTCCGGGCCTTAAGGTTGTTCAGCCTTATACCGCTGCTGATGCGAAGGGCCTTTTGAAAGCTGCGATCCGCGACCCGAACCCGGTTGTGTTCCTTGAAAACGAGATCCTTTACGGTCAGCACTTCGATGTGCCGGATGTTGAAGATCTGGTTCTGCCAATCGGCAAGGCGAAGGTTGTTCGCGAAGGTACTGATGCGACCATGGTTTCCTGGAGCATTGGCATGACCTACGCGCTGCAGGCTGTTGATGAGCTGGCAAAGCAGGGCATTTCTGTTGAGCTGATCGATCTGCGTACCATTCGTCCGCTGGACATGGAGACTGTTCTGGCCTCCGTTCGTAAGACTGGCCGTCTGGTAACTGTAGAAGAAGCCTTCCCAATCTGTTCCGTTTCCTCTGAAATCGCTTATCAGGTTCAGAGTGAAGCCTTCGATTGGTTGGATGCGCCAGTTCTGCGCGTGACCGGTAAAGATGTTCCAATGCCATATGCAGCAAACCTTGAGAAGCTGGCTCTGCCAAACACCAAGGAAGTTATCGACGCTGTTAAGGCTGTGACCTACACCGCCTAACCGGGAGACAAGTGGTATGCCAATCAATATTCTGATGCCTGCGCTTTCTCCGACTATGGAAGAAGGCAATCTGGCCAAGTGGCTGGTTAAAGAAGGTGACGCGATTTCTGCAGGCGATGTGATTGCAGAAATTGAAACCGATAAAGCGACCATGGAAGTGGAAGCTGTCGATGAAGGCACCATCGGTAAAATCGTGGTTGCTGAAGGTGCTGAAGGCGTGAAGGTGAATGCACCGATCGCGATCCTTCTGGAAGAGGGCGAAGACGCTTCTGCGATGGATGCAGCACCTGCTGCACCAGCCGCTGCTGCTGCCCCTCAGGCTCCTGCAGCACCTGCTGCTGAAGCGGCGCCGGCACCAGTTGCAGCTCCTGCACCTGCTGCTCCGGTTGCAGCTTCTGGTGAACGCGTGTTCTCATCCCCTCTGGCGCGCCGTCTGGCGAAACAGAATGGTCTGGACATTGCACTGATCAACGGCACCGGCCCACATGGCCGCGTTGTCAAGCGTGACGTTGATGCAGCGATTGCTGCTGGCACTGGCAAGGCTGAGGCTGCTCCGAAAGCTGCGGACGCACCGAAGGCTGCTGAGGCTCCAAAAGCTGCGCTGGCGTCTGGTCCATCTGATGAACAGACCCTGAAGTTGTTTGATGAAGACAGTTACGAGCTGGTTCCTCACGATGGCATGCGTAAGATCATTGCCAAGCGACTGACCGAGTCCAAACAGACTGTTCCACACTTCTACCTGACACTGGAGTGTGAACTGGATGCTCTGCTGGCTCTGCGTGCGCAGCTTAATGCTTCTGCACCGAAGGACGGCGACGGCAAGCCAGCTTACAAGCTGTCTGTCAACGACATGATCATCAAGGCGCATGCATTGGCACTGAAAGCAATTCCGGCTGCTAACGCATCTTACCTTGAGAGCGGCATGGTTATGCATAAGCATGCTGACGTTGGTGTTGCTGTTTCCATCGATGGTGGCCTGATCACTCCGATCATTCGCCGCGCTGAAGAGAAAACGCTTTCCACCATCTCTATCGAGATGAAAGATCTGGCAAAGCGTGCTCGTGAGCGCAAGCTGGCTCCAACCGAATTCCAGGGCGGAACAACCTCTGTTTCCAACCTTGGCATGTTCGGCATCAAGGAATTTGCAGCGGTGATCAATCCTCCGCATGCAACCATCCTTGCTGTTGGTGCTGGTCAGAAGCGTCCAGTTGTGAAGGGCGATGAAATCGTCCCTGCGACTGTGATGTCTGTGACCCTTTCCACTGACCACCGTGCGGTGGATGGTGCGCTGGGTGCAGAACTTCTGCAGGCCTTCAAAGGCTACATCGAAAACCCGATGTCCATGCTGGTTTAATCAGGACTTATCGGCAGAAACAGGAGCCCCTGCTTTTCTGCCGGTAAATCCAAGTGGTAGGTGTGAGCAATTAGAGTGGAGTAAGCTGAAGACCGTTTGAGCAAGGAGACCGTATGATATGGTCAAAGTTGTCGATGGCTTCACGTTTTTCAACGAACTCGATACCCTGGAAATTCGCTTGGGCGAACTTTTCGATGTGGTGGATGAGTTCATTCTTGTAGAGGCCACCAAAACCTTTACCGGACACGAAAAACCTCTCTATTTTGCTGATAACAAGTCGCGGTTTGCACCGTTTTTGAGCAAGATTCGGCATATCATTGTCGAGGACATGCCAGAGACACCGCAGAACGCCTGGTCGAGGGAGTACCACCAACGCGATTGCATAGAACGCGGCCTTAAAGATCTTGCGGTGAAAGATCTGATCATAGTTTCCGACGTGGATGAAATTCCAAAGCCGGAGGCGCTGCTCAGAGCGAAAAATGACCCCAGGAGCTGTAAAAGCCTGACATTCTTTGGCGCAGATATTTTCCGATACAGACTGAATTTCAAAGACGATGTCTCGGATTTTACCTCGTGCCCGCGAATGATCAGCGCGATGTTTTTCAAAGGTGCTCAGGCTTTGCGGCGTGAGCGGGCCTTGCAGAGCAAAAGCCTCTCTCCTGTTCTCGAGGCTGCTTTGTGGCAATGGAAAGCTCTTACACGGCACAGCCGGCTTATGCGACGTCAATTGATCAGGTCTTCCAGCTGGCACTTCAGCTTTTTGGGGGACATGGACAAGGTGGTTACGAAACTTGAGGCTTATTCACACACCGAACACATGAATGATGCCTATCTGGGCCGTGCGCAAAGAACGCTGGACCGTCTGGATGCGGGCGATGGCAGAGGAAAGCTGGTCGCTAAGGACAGCGGAGAACTGCCCGACTACGTTTTGGAGAATTTTTCGAAGTTCTCCCACCTTTATGTGGAGCCTCAAGCTCCTTGATGCCGATTTGGCGAGGTTAAAGAGATGAGTGGCAACGCCTACGACGTGATTATCATTGGTTCTGGTCCTGGTGGCTATGTAACCGCAATCCGCTCCGCGCAGCTTGGTTTCAAGACCGCGATTGTCGAGCGTGAACATATGGGCGGTATCTGCCTGAACTGGGGCTGTATCCCAACCAAAGCGCTGCTGCGTTCTGCTGAGATCTACCATTACATGCAGCACGGCAAAGACTACGGTCTTTCCGCTGAAGGCGTGAGCTTTGACGCTTCTGCTGTTGTGAAGCGCTCCCGTGGTGTTTCCGGCCAGCTCAATGGCGGTATCGGCTTCCTGATGAAGAAGAACAAAGTGGACATCATCTGGGGTGAAGCAAAGCTCACCAAACCGGGTGAGATCGCTGTTGGGCCTTCTTCCAAAGACGCTATGCAGCCACAGCACCCAACACCTAAGGGTGTGAAGGGCCACGGCACTTATTCCGCCAAGCACGTTATTGTTGCAACTGGTGCGAAGCCGCGCGTCATTCCGGGTCTTGAGCCTGACAAAGAAAACATCTGGACCTATTTCGAAGCGATGGTTCCAGAAAAAATGCCTAAATCCATTGTTGTGATGGGTTCCGGCGCGATCGGTATCGAGTTTGCATCTTTCTATAAGACAATGGGCGTTGACGTGACCGTTGTTGAAATGATGTCGACCATTATGCCGGTTGAAGATCCTGAAATCTCCGCGATTGCGAAAAAACAGATGGAGAAGCAGGGCATCAAGTTTGTGATGGAAGCGAAGGTTTCCAAGGTTGTTAAGGGTAGCGGTCAGGTGACTGCGACTGTTGAGACCAAAGACGGCAAGACGCAGGAAATCACCGCTGAGAAGCTGATCTCCGCTGTTGGCGTTGTTGGTAACATAGAGAACCTTGGCCTTGAAGCGCTTGGCATCAAGACAGACCGTGGCTGTATCGTGACTGACGGCTTCAGCCGCACCAACGTTCCTGGCGTTTATGCGATTGGTGACGTTGCTGGTCCTCCAATGCTGGCGCACAAGGCTGAGCATGAAGGCGTGATCTGCATTGAGAAGATCTCCGGCCTTGATGTTCACCCGATGAAGAGCGAGCAGATTCCGGGCTGTACCTACTGTAACCCGCAGGTTGCTTCTGTCGGTCTGACTGAGCAGCGTGCGAAAGATGCTGGTTATGAGCTCCGCGTTGGTCGTTTCCCGTTCATGGGTAACGGTAAGGCGATTGCTCTTGGTGAACCTGAAGGTCTGGTCAAGACGATCTTTGACAAGAAGACCGGTCAGCTGCTGGGTGCCCACATGGTTGGCGCTGAAGTGACCGAACTCATTCAGGGTTTCGTTGTTGCCATGGGTCTTGAGACCACCGAAGAAGAGCTGATGCACACTGTCTTCCCGCATCCGACCCTTTCCGAAATGATGAAGGAAAGTGTTCTGGACGCCTACGGACGCGCTCTGAATATGTAAATCAATTCCCTCTCACTGGAATTTTACCAGTGAGGGGGACTTAATTTTTCCCGGGTACTCTTCTTATCAAAAAGGAGAAGAACCGTGGACTTTATGAAATCAATCATATGGCTGGTGACATCAGCCGTTTGTGCCGTTGTAGCTACTGTGCTGGTGATGGCTACAGTTGGCGGAGACTTCGCCGTGTTGATTATCGCCGGATTTCTCGGTGGTATTTCAGGGGTTTACTTGTTCGAATTTGCGGATGTGGAAGTTTCCCTGGGGAATGAATATCTCGACCAGGCGGTCGTTGCGATGGTTGGCGCCATTGCGTTTGCTCTGATTGCCTCACTGATTGGTGGGGATGCAATTGGCTTTGAATAGGCGTGGTCCTGAGGCGCGGAACTGACTGAACACCAGTGTCTGGCATTGAGAGATGCTTCATTTCCTGTTATGGACCACTAAACTTATAAGAGACAGTGACACTGACCCTTAAGGCAAGTGTGAAGCAAAGTCTCGGACCTGACGGAACTGATATGGTTACACTGGTAAATACACTCGATCCTAATCATAAAAGCCAAACGGCGTCTGCACTGCAGGAAAAAGAGCGTCCGCGCCATCCGGAAAAAGCACATCGCCCGGATAATCCTGTTCAGCGCAAGCCAAAATGGATCCGTGTTAAGGCGCCCACTTCTCCTGTCTACAAAGAGACCCACGAGCTGGTTCGCAAGAACAACCTCGTCACGGTTTGTGAAGAAGCTGGTTGCCCGAATATCGGTGAGTGCTGGTCCAAGAAGCATGCGAGTTTCATGATCCTGGGTGATACCTGTACCCGTGCCTGTGCGTTTTGTAACGTGCGCACCGGGATGCCTGGCCCAGTTGATCAAAATGAGCCTGAAAGCATTGGTAAAGCTGTTGCGTCTATGGAACTGCAGCACGTTGTTATCACCTCTGTGGACCGTGATGATCTTGATGATGGCGGTGCAACGCACTTTGCCAACGTGATTGCTGCGATCCGTAAAGCTTCTCCAAAAACAACTATTGAAGTACTGACACCTGATTTCCTTCGTAAGGAAGGCGCGGTTGAAATTGTTGTTGCGGCGAAACCTGACGTGTTCAATCACAACATGGAAACGGTTCCTTCCAACTATCTGAAGGTTCGTCCGGGCGCACGCTACTTCCACTCCATCCGCCTTTTGCAACGCGTGAAGGAAATTGACCCTGAGATGTTCACCAAATCCGGCATCATGGTTGGTCTGGGTGAGGAGCGCAACGAAGTGCTTCAGCTGATGGATGATCTGCGTGTGGCTGATGTGGACTTCCTGACCGTTGGCCAGTACCTGCAGCCAACCAAGAAGCACCATCCGGTGATGAACTTCCCAACACCAGACGAGTTCAAGGCCTATGAGAAGATTGCTTACGCAAAAGGCTTCCTGAAAGTTTCCGCGAACCCACTGACCCGCTCTTCCCACCACGCTGGCGAAGACTTTGCCGAGCTGAAAGCAGCCCGTAAGGCAAAACAGGGCAACTAAGCACTGATTCCACTCCACGAATTTTTAAGAGCGGCACACTGCACGGTGTGACGCTTTTTTGTTTGTGGGTGTCACAAGATCAAGTTGTCTTCTTCGTTAGTCGCGGAAGTTTTATCTGTCCGGCTGCCAGCGCTACTCCTGTAAAGATAAAGAGCAGACCGGTCAGTAGGTTTGTCGTAAGGGTTTCGCCCAGAAACAATACTCCCAGGACTACGCTGAAACCGGCCCTGAGATAGCTTCCTGTTGTTACTCCTAAAGGGCCAAGCGTGCGTACAAGGCGGAAATAAAGCACCATTGCAAGTGCAGTGGAGAACACGCCCAGAGCAAGGATTGAGGCCAGAGATTCAGGCGATGGTGAAAGCTTCAATGGATGGTCGAATGTGAAAGCAATGGGGCCCATAAGACAAGCTGCAAGGGTCATCGAGCATGCTGCTGTCAGCAGTGGTGGTTGATCTGAAAAGCGCTTTGCGTTCAGGGCAGCTAAGGCATAACAAAGGCTGGCCCCTGTGATTGCCAATTGTCCGAGTGCTGAGTTTTCTTCTCCTGCAAAGGCCGCAGGCCCCATGATGACACCAATACCTGCAAATCCAATCAGAATGCCGAGGAGCTTTTTAGCGTCTACGGTCTTGTCCTGCAAAACAAAGTAGCTGATCAAAAATACGAATAGGGGTGGTGTTGTATTTAGAAGACCTGCAAGGCCACTGGAAGTATGCAGCTGTCCCCAACTGATGAGCGTGAAGGGGAGCGCGTTTTGCAAAATGCCTTGCACAAGAAGTTCACCCCACCGTTTGGCGGTGTTGGGGAAAACGGTTCCGCTGATCATGACCAGTGTGATGAGGACTACAGCACCAATCAGCAGCCTGAGAAGAACGATGGTTGCTGGTGGAACGGTGGTGATTGCAACTTCGATAAGTGTGAAGGAAGCTCCCCATAGGAAGGACAGGATTATGAGAAGGCAGAGCTCCGGAATGAGCTTGGCAGATGTTTGAGGCATAGTTGTCCTTTCAGAAAACCATAATTTCTTGCCACAAATGATCTGCTGAAACTCGCCGGATACGGACTCCATCGTCGATTAAAGATCGACAGATTCAAATAAAAAGAATTTACTGCTGCAATGATTGATGTGGCTGCAGAGTTCCCAGATTGGAAGACGTGTGATCGAGCGCGGTTAGCTAGAGATCGCAGCTATGATGGGGTGTTCTTCTCGGGAGTTAAATCTACTGGGATTTATTGCCGTCCTGTTTGTCCTGTTCGCCCTGCAAAATCAGTAAACGTTAGTTTCTATCCATCTGCTGCTGCTGCGGAACAGGCAGGGTATCGTCCGTGCCTTCGTTGCAGGCCCGAGGCCGCGCCCGGTAGCCCCGCATGGATGGGGACTGCAACGACAGTTGGACGTGCGATGCGTCTCATCCATACGGGGTATCTTGATAGTAACAGTGTCCAGCAACTTGCTGAAACTCTCGGCATTGGTAGTCGCCATTTAGCGCGCTTATTTTCCCAGTATCTTGAGGCAACTCCTAGCCAGGTTGCTGCCACGGTAAGACTTCAGCGTGCCAAGCGGCTGATTGACACGACTGATCTCACGTTGGCAGAGATTGCGTTTGCCTCGGGCTTTGGGAGCATACGACGCTTTAATGCCATGTTTCAGAATTTGCACGGCAGGCCTCCATCTTCACTTCGTAGGTGATGATTGTTTGCGTGCATAGGTTTACCGTCTGACGCTCCTCTCTAATTGCCGGCATAGGCGGGGGATCGGCGTTCTATCCAGGCGTTGAGGCCTTCGTGGATGTCGTTGGTGGAGACCATTTGGGCGAATTGGGCGGCTTCGATTTGGAGGCCTTCGGCGATGGTTGTGTTGAGGCCGCGGGTGACGGCGGTGAGGATGCGGGCGGCGGCGAGTGGGGAGTGGCGCAGGATGCGTTCTGCCAGAGCGAAGGCTTCCGGCAACAGGTCATCGTGCGGGACGACCTTGTTGATGAGACCAAGCTCACAGGCTCGGTCCGGACCGAACGGGTCTCCGGTGAGCAACAGTTCCAGCGCGCGCTTGCGACCAGCGAGACGGGGCAGGCGCTGGGTGCCGCCGAAGGTGGGCGGAATGCCAATGTTGATCTCTGGTTTGGCAAAGACGGCACGGTCTGAGGCGATTGCCAGATGGGCGGCCTCGGTGATTTCGCAGCCGCCGCCAAAAGCGATGCCGTTGACGGCGATGATGATGGGCTTGGTGAAGTTTTCTATGCGGCTGGTCATGGTCTGACCGCGGGCTACGAATTGTTTGACGACAACATCTGTCCCTTTGGTGATGCTCTGGGAAAATTCATGAATGTCACCACCGGCGGAAAATGCGCGCTCTCCTGCGCCTGTGAGGATCACGGCGCTGATTTTCGGGTCATCTTCAATCCGGTCCAGAAGGTCCATAAGGCGGTCGTTGGTCTGGTAGTTCAGTGCGTTGAGCTTTTGCGGGCGGTTTAACGTGAGCAGTGCAATGCGGTCTCTGATTTCAAACAGAACGAGCTTTTTCATGGTGTTTCCCTCATTTCAAGCTGGATTGACTCGAGGGTAGGAGTGCTGCACTCTTCAGTAAACTCACTGGTTAGTATACATGGCTCAGAAAACTCAGCGGGTGACCCGCGATCGCATCTTAGATGCTGCAAACAAGTTGTTTTATGGTGAGGGCATTCGTGCTGTTAGTGTGGACGCCGTTGCCGAGAAAGCAGGTATCACCAAGAAGACGCTCTACTACCATTTCAAAAGCAAAGATGATCTGGTGACTGAGTATCTTATCTCCCGGGACCAACCCAATCTGGAAGCATTTGCGACGTGGTTTGATGAGGCGGAGGGGTGCGCTGCGGACAAGACTGCTGCAATTTTCCTGCGTGTTGCCTCAAACGCCCGGCATCCGAAATGGAAGGGATGCGGTTTCATTCGCACAGCTGCGGAACTGGCTAATATGCCGGGGCATCCGGCTGTTGTGGTGGGGGCAAAGCACAAGAAGGCGTTTGAGGCCTGGCTGGCAGAGCGTTATACGCTTGCCGGACTGATGGAGACTGAGGTTCTGGCACGCCGTGTGGTGTTGCTGATGGAGGGGGCATTTTCAACCATGCTTATTCATCGTGATCCTGCTTATGCTGAGGAGGCGGCTGATACGGCAAAGTGCCTTGTTGAACTGCAAGGTAAGGCTTAGCTGGTTTTGGTGTGTGAGCGCCTCACCACGATGGGAGGCGCTTCTTTAGGAGCTCAGCTGGTTGCCAGTGCTCTGGTGGTGCTCATGTTCTGCAGCCATGTGGTGATGTAGGACAGGCTTTCCTCCCAATTGTCTTCCAGCATGATGTCGTGTCCGGCATGGGGCACGATTTTATGCGTTGCCTCATAGAGGGCAGAAGAGTGCAGGGAGCGGTTGAAGGGGATGATGGCGTCTTCGCTGGCTGTGAGCCATAGTTTGGGTGTTTCATCATCTAGCGGGGGAAACCATTGCGGTGGGCGATGTTGTAGGAGCACGACGTCGGATTCTGGCCCAAGCTGGCTTTGAATGTACTGGGCAACCGGGTTCGAGCGATCTGCAAGGAACCACTTTGCCACGGTTTTGGGGGATCTGAACTGGAACTTGTATCCCAAAACAGGTGACAGCGCTGTTCCAAGCCAGTCGATGGACATGGCGTTTTTCAGGCAGTCTTGCATAACGTCAATGGCGGTCCATGAGGCGACAAAAACGGCTGCTTTCAGCCCGCCGACATATTTCAGATACCACTGCACCAAAGCGCCGCCCATGCTGTGGCCGATCAGAACGGCTGGCTGGTCATGGCGGGTAACCTCCTCCTGCACAAATCGGAGGTAATAGCCCAGTGTGGCTTCTGCTGTGGGGCGTTGTTCTGGTGAGTGACCGTGGCCGGGCAGGCTGATGGCGATACTCTCCCAGCCGGATTCTGCGAGTTTTTCCTGATAGTTCTTCCAGCACCATGCCCCATGCCACATGCCGTGGATGAAGATGAGCGGGGTTTTGTGCCGGGCTTGGTGGGGGATGTATCTGATGCGTTCAATTCCGCCTTCGACCACTGTGATTTGATGGTATTTGGCGGTTTCTTCGCGGCTGATGACCTGCACAGGACTATCTGTAAGAGTATTAGTGGTTTTAATGTAATCTTCTTCTCCGCCTTCTTTGGCGAGGTGGGAAATTTTAAAAGGACTAAGCATTGGGTTTGCTTTCAAAAAGAGCTAAGTATTAGCGCATAGTGTAGAATTGAGTTTTGAGTACTGACCAGAGTTTTGAGAATGAAACGGTTGCGTTAGATCGTCGCGGTATAATTGCGACTTGAAAATTTCTGATGCTTTTGGCTCACAGGGGCCTGCTTGATGAGAGAAAACCTGAAAATTTTCTTGGCAAATCAAAAAAGGTCGCTTAGAGCATCCTGAAGAATTTTTGAAAAACTAGAAGAAAAAGAACGCGAGCATATGCCGTCTTTCGAAAGCACACACCGGGTTCAGCACAGTGCTGATGATATGTTTGATCTGGTTGCAGATGTGGAGCAGTACCCCCAGTTTGTGCCTTTATGTCAAGCATTGCGTGTGCGCGGACGTAGGAAGATTGATGACCACCGTGAAATGATGGTGGCGGATATGACTGTGGCTTACAAAGTTTTCAAAGAGACATTTGCCAGCCGTGTGACCCTTGATCGTGAGGCGAGTAAAATTACGGTTGAGTATCTGGATGGCCCGTTTCGCCATCTGGAAAATGTCTGGAGCTTCGATCCGGTTTCCGAAAAGGAATGCGATGTGAGCTTCTATATCAATTATGAGTTCAAGAGCCGGACACTCGGCACCATGATGGGGGCCATGTTCGATCGCGCCTTCCGCAAATTCTCCAGCGCCTTTGAAGACCGCGCCGACAAAATCTACGGCACCTAAAAATCTGAAGACTGATGTCCGCTAAAATTGGGCGCGTTTAGATAATCTGAATATATTCCATAATCATAAGGGTAGCTCATATTCTTGTGTGGGCTATCGCAGGATCTCCAGGTGTTGCTTTAATCCTGCAGGGAAGAGGTCAACGTCGTTTGGGGTGAGTTCTTCGGGATCGAACCAGCGTGCGGTGATTTCCGTTCCGCTGTCTTCCAGAAATGTGATCGTTTCCTGCGTGGTGAAGGCATTTGGCGGGAACGTCACATTTGCGATGAACAGAATTTCGTGACCTGTGTGGCCTTCGTGTTCATAGATGTTTTCCATGACAACGGGATCGCCAGAGATTGTGACCTGGATGTTCAGTTCTTCTTTGAACTCTCTGATCAGAGCGGTCTTCCAATCTTCGCCAAACTCAACAGTGCCGCCAAGAGGGCGGACGCCTTTGAGGTTGCCTGCGTCATCATAGACTTCTGCTGCCAGCAGGCGATTGTTGCGCCAGTGCAGGCCGAGAGATTTCACCCTGATCGTTTGTGCTGGTCGCCAAATATGCATTTCGCCGCTGCTCCTTCATGCAAAATATTCATGTACAAAGAGCAGCCGAATAAAGTGCATTGGTGCTGATCAGTCGGTTGTTTTCAGGTCTTCCGGCATTTCATTGGCTGAAAGACCTCGGAGAAACGGCTTAATTCTTGTCGCGATTGTTCAGGAACTGGCTCAGGCGGGAGCCTCTCTTCTCGTAGTTTTTAGTAATTTCGGCTTCAGCCTGCTCTGGGGTAAGGCCGTTGCGCATGACGAAGGTGCGCCGGATTGCCTGAAAGCGGTTGGTGAGTTCCTTGTCCGGATCACCATGCTCCATGGTCTTTTCAAGAGAAGCGTAAATGCCGACGTCTTTGAGGTTCAACTGTGTGGTTGGTTTGGTGCACAGAACCACCCAGCCATAGCCCTGGTTTACTTCAAGGCGGATCTTGTGGCCAAGCTGTTCTTCCCATTTTGTCCAGGCAACAGAGTAGGGGCGCACCCAATAGGACTGGCCGCACAGGCGCAGCTCCTTATAGCCACCGCGTGGCATTTTCTGCACTTCGTGAGAGCCGATGAACTCGTCATCGAACCCTCGTGAAATGAGGAATACATCTGATGCCGCATAAGCTGAGGTGCTTAAGCACATGCCCAAAAACAAACTAGCAATATATCTCATGGGTATACCGTGACATTCCGTTGTAAATTTAAAACAGATTTTATCTAAGTTTTCTTAGAATGTCATAAGGTAGTAGTGCCTACCCGGTACTCTTTTAACGAGAAGGTAAATTTCGATTAGCTAGTTTCAATAAAATTTTCTAATAATTTTAATGCTTGTACCAGCGCCTGAAAGCGTATTCCCTCGCGTCCGGTGTTCTCGAAGAGGCATTGGACGTGCTTGGTTTCCTCTTGGTCAGCTGCAAAGCCAAAGTGGACAAGTCCGACAGGTTTGTCTTTGGTGCCACCGTCCGGTCCGGCGATGCCCGTGATGGAAACGGCCACGTTGGCATTGGAGCAAAACAGAGCGCCGCTTGCCATGGCTTTGGCAACTTCGCTGCTGACCGCGCCGTAGCTCATAAGCAGGTCAACGGGGACGCCGATCATCTCATGCTTGGCTTCGTTGGAGTAGGTGACGAAGCCACGATCGAGCACGGCAGAAGAGCCGGGCACTTCTGTCAGCAGGCCTGCGAGCAGGCCGCCGGTGCAGCTTTCTGCCGTGGTGATCTTGATCTCTTTTTCAGCGTATCTGGAGACGAGAACGCGTGCTCTTTCCTTAAGGCTGAGGATGTCGGTCATGGTTCTCTCTCCCTTGTTTTGGTGGCTTCGTTTAATCTTCAAACGGAAGCCGGATGGTTGCGCAGGCTTGCGCAGCAATGCCTTCCTGGCGACCGGTGAAGCCCAGCTTTTCAGAGGTGGTTGCTTTCACAGCCACGCGGCCAATGGGCAAGTCGCAGATCTGTGCGATCTGTTTGCGCATTTCTTCCCGGTGTGGGCCGATTTTCGGAGCTTCACAGATCAGCGTTAAATCCAAGTGTGCGATCATGCCGCCGCGCTTGTGAACCCGGTCTATTGCGTATTTCAGGAACTGGTCAGAGGCCGCACCTTTCCACTGCATGTCAGAGGGTGGGAAGTGCGAGCCGATGTCGCCATCTGCCAGTGCGCCGAAGATGGCATCCGTCAGGGCGTGAAGGCCAACATCCGCGTCGGAATGGCCTTTGAGTTTCTGGGTGTGCGGGATGGAGATGCCGCCGAGAATGACGGCGTCACCGTCTTCAAATGCGTGTACGTCGTAGCCCGTTCCAACACGAATGTCGCCAAGGTCTGCGAGTTGTTTCATGGCGATCTGTTCCTGTGCGTTCGTCATGTCTTTGAGTGTGGTGAGTTTGATGTTCTGCGGGTCGCCTGTTGTTATGGTGACAGGTTTGCCTTGCCATTCGATGAGCGCCGTATCATCGGTGAAGCTGTCGATGTTCTCATTGATCGCTTGCTGATGTGCCGCCCAAATGAGCGGATACGGGAAGGCTTGCGGTGTTTGTGCTGCCCAGAGGTGGGTGCGATCGACGGTTTCCAGAACCTGCTGGTTTGCATCTGCCTGCTTTAACGTGTCTGCGACAGGTACTGCAGGAAGGGCAGCTTGCGCGCCGTTTTGCAGGGCCGTGATGGCGTCTTCTATCACCGCTGGTGCTATGAAAGGGCGGGCGGCATCGTGGATCAGGACGTAGTCCGGGGCGTGTTCTTTCAGTGCTTTGAGGCCGCAGGCTACAGATGCCTGTCGTGTAGCTCCGCCAGTGACAGGTTTGATCAGGCGATTGTCTGTCAGTGTGCTCGCGGCACCTTGATAGGCCTTAGTGTCTTCTGCGTGGATGACAGGGAGGACAATGTCGACCTGTGTGGCGGATAAAATTGCTTCCAGTGTTCTTTGCAGAACAGTCTTTCCGCCGAGGTCCCGGTATTGCTTTGGGCTGCTGTCATTTTGCGTCGACATGCGTGAACCGCGTCCGGCTGCAACTATGATACATGCAATTTTTTCAGTGGACTGCAAAACTGGATCACCTGAATGAGTTGAAGCTGCTCCCTTATGCCAAGAGGCGTGAGCGGCTGCGTGGAAACCGTGTTGGTGAGGGTTTTGCTCGATTTAAGAGCGAAGCTCAACACTTCAATCTCTTCTCTTTAATATTCCCTTGCCTAAATTTTTAGTTTGGTTAGAATATGTGCAACTTCATATGCTGCTTATCAAATGTGCAACTGGGCTCTTTCAAGAAATATGCGTAATGCTTACGATAGGTAATATCCCTCTCAAAAACAAAGTTATTCTTGCGCCAATGTCCGGCGTTTCGGATTTGCCGTTTCGCCGTATTGCCCTGCGCTATGGCGTGGGTTTAGTGGTGAGTGAAATGGTTGCCAGTGAAGCGCTGTGTACCGGGCATCCAGAATCGCTGATGCGGGCTGAAGGTGAGGGGATCGATCCTCACATCGTGCAGCTGGCAGGCAAAGATCCTCACTGGATGGGCGAGGGCGCGCGCATGGCTGAAAAAGCCGGTGCGGATGTGATCGACATCAACATGGGCTGTCCTGCCAAAAAGGTGACCTCTGGTTATTCTGGTTCTGCTCTTATGAAAGATCTGGACCACGCCATGACGCTGGTTGAGGCGACGCTGGAGGCTGTGTCTGTTCCGGTGACGTTGAAGATGCGCCTGGGCTGGGATGAGACTTCCATTAATGCGCCGGAGCTTGCCAAACGGGCGGTGGATGCGGGTGTGAAGATGATCACCGTGCATGGCCGTACGCGCTCGCAGTTTTACAAGGGCAAGGCGGACTGGCGGGCAATCCGGCAGGTGCGGGATGTTGTTCCGGATGTGCCGCTGGTGGCCAATGGTGATTGCTGCAAGTTTGAGGATGCCGACGAGATGTTGGCGCAGTCTGGCGCTGATCTGGTGATGGTTGGCCGTGGTGCTTATGGGCGCCCGTGGGTGCCGGGGCGGATTGCACATTATCTGGAAACGGGTGAACGGCTTGCTGACCCACACGGGGAAGAGCTGGCCGCGCTTGTTGTGGAGCACTACGACGCCATGCTGGAGCAATACGGCTTTGAAATTGGCGTGCGGGCCTTCCGCAAGCATATGGGCTGGTATCTGGAAGCTGCGGGACGGCTTGATGATGCGCCGCAAGGATTTATGCGAGGGCTTATGACCAGTCTGGATGCCGATCTGGTGCGGAACACCCTTTATGACTGGTTTGTTCAAGTCCCTATGAGGAGCGCTGCCTGATGTTGGAGACGGGAGGAGACACTCTGACAGAAGCCGAGGCTGGTTTGGGCAAAGGTGTGCCGGGACAGGCCGTTTTGGATTCTCTGCCGCACCCTGTTGTGGTGGTTGGAGGAGATGACAAGATCGTTGGGGCAAACAGTGCGGCGGAAGACTTTTTCCATGCCAGTTTGTCGATGTTGAAGCGCCGTGAGGTGTCCTGGTTTGTGCCGTTTGGCAGCCCGCTGCTGGGTTTGATTGCACAAGTGCGTGAGCGCGGCGGTGCGGTTAATGAGTATAAGGTGGACATTGGGACACCGCGCATTGGGCAGGAGAAGCTGGTTGATATTCACGCTTCTCCTTTAAGTGATGCTCCGGGCGGCGTTGTGCTGCTGTTTCAGGAGCGCACCATGGCGGAGAAGCTGGATAAACAGCTGACCAGCCGCGGTGCTGCGCGTACCGTGACGGGCCTTGCTGCCATGCTGGCCCATGAGATCAAAAACCCGCTTTCTGGTATTCGCGGCGCAGCTCAGCTGTTGGAGCAGTCAGCCAGTGAAGATGATCGCACTTTGACCCGTCTCATCATGGAGGAGACGGACCGGATCGTGAAACTGGTGGACCGGATGGAGGTGTTTTCCGATGAACGCCCGATTGACCGCGAGCCGGTGAATATTCACGTGGTGCTCGATCACGTGAAACGTGTTGCGGAAAATGGCTTTGCCTCCAAAGTGCGGATCGTCGAGGATTATGACCCCTCCCTGCCGCCCGTTTATGCCAACCGCGACCAGTTGGTGCAGATCTTTATCAATCTGATCAAAAACGCGAGCGAGGCGTTGAGCGGCGTGAACGAGCCGGAGATTGTTGTCTCCACGGCCTTCCGTCCCGGTGTGCGTTTGTCTGTGCCCGGCGTGCAGGAGCGTGTGAGCTTGCCGCTTGAGTTTTGTGTGCGCGACAACGGCTATGGTGTGCCGGAAGATCTGCGCCCACATCTGTTTGACCCGTTTATTACGACAAAGACGAATGGCTCTGGCCTTGGGCTGGCGCTGGTTGCCAAGATCGTGGGTGATCATGGCGGCGTGGTGGAGTGCGAGAGCGGCAATCGGGGCACGACCTTCCGCATTCTGATGCCTGCCTTTACCGGGCCTGACGTACATTCTGGAATTGAGGACTAAGAGTATGCCGAGTGGAACCATTCTTGTTGCTGACGACGATTCTGCGATCCGTACCGTTCTCAATCAGGCTCTGTCCCGTGCAGGGTATACTGTTCGGCTGACGTCCAACGCCACCACGTTGTGGCGCTGGGTGAGTTCGGGCGAAGGGGATCTGGTGATCTCCGATGTGGTGATGCCGGATGAGAACGCGTTTGATGTGCTGCCGCGCATCCGCAAGCTGCGTCCGGAATTGCCTGTGATCATCATGAGTGCGCAAAACACCTTCATGACGGCGATTAAGGCCTCTGAGCAAGGGGCCTATGAGTATCTGCCCAAGCCGTTTGATCTGAAAGAGCTGACGGGTATTGTGGGCCGTGCGCTCGCTGAGCCTAAAGGCCGGCAGTTTGATATGAGCGGCGAGGGGAATGACAATATTCCACTTGTGGGTCGTTCTCCTGCCATGCAGGAAATCTACCGCGTGCTTGCCCGCTTGATGCAGACTGATCTGACCGTGATGATCAACGGTGAAAGTGGCACTGGTAAAGAGGTTGTTGCGCGGGCGCTGCATGATTATGGCAAACGCCGGAATGGTCCGTTTGTTGCGGTCAACATGGCGGCGATCCCAAAGGATTTGATTGAATCTGAGCTGTTTGGGCATGAGAAGGGCTCGTTTACTGGCGCTCAGGCGCGTTCTTCTGGTCGGTTTGAGCAGGCTGATGGTGGTACGCTGCTGCTGGATGAAATCGGTGATATGCCGATGGAAGCGCAGACCCGTTTGCTGCGTGTGTTACAGCAGGGCGAGTATACCTCTGTAGGTGGTCGTACGCCGATCCAGACAGATGTGCGGATTATTGCGGCGACGAACAAAGACCTGCGTCAGCTGATCAATCAGGGGCTGTTCCGTGAAGATTTGTATTTCCGTCTGAATGTTGTGCCAATTCGCCTTCCGCCTTTGCGGGAACGGACTGAGGATATTCCTGATCTTGTGCGCCACTTCTTCTCTATTGCAGAGAGCGAAGGTTTGCCTGCCAAGCAGATTGAGGTGGCAGCGCTTGATAAGCTGCGCCGTTATCGCTGGCCGGGCAACGTACGTGAGTTGGAAAACCTTGTGCGCCGTCTGGCAGCGCTCTATCCGCAAGATGACATAACCGCCAGTTTGATCGATCTGGAACTTTCTCAGCCTTCTACGGCTGTGAATGATTTGGATGCGCCGTCTGTTCAGGATCTGGGTGGGTCTGTGGAGCGGTATCTGGGCGATTACTTCGGCGGGTTTGGTGAAGATCTACCGCCTCCGGGCCTTTATCACCGTATCCTGCGTGAGGTGGAGTACCCCTTGATCAGTGCCGTGCTGGCAGCCACCCGTGGCAACCAGATTAAGGCCGCTGAACTTTTAGGTGTGAACCGCAACACCTTGCGCAAGAAAATCCGCGATCTGGACGTTCAGGTGATCCGCAGCTCTAGATAATCGATTTTTATCGAGTGAAACTTTCAAAATGGCGCGATCTCTTGCGCCATTTTGCGTTTAATGGGGTGAGAGTGCGTTTGAGTTGTGCGCTGCATGCTTATTCTGACCTGTGGATTTTTCGGTTTTCCCCATCAAGAGTGTGACTAATAAAACCCATTGTCGCATTTTGGCAACAATTCGTGCTAATAGTCTGTTTCCAATATTAATAAAGTTATCGCAGGTGCGCAGGTTCGCGTTTCATGATTTTCAAGTCAAAAGCAGAAGAACATACCCCAAAGCTTGATGCGAAAGGCCGCAAGTCTCGCATGTTTGGCCTTTCCGTGGTGTTGCTGGCGCTGTGTTCCATCGGGGTTTCCTTTCTGGTGCTGATGGGTGTGACGCCTATCGTTCCTTCTGAAACGGTTGTTTACATTGCGCTTGGATTTAATGGCGCACTGGTGTTCCTGCTTATCGGCTTGATCATCTTTGAGCTTGTGAAACTGTTGCAGGCGCGGCGCCGTGGGCGTGCTGCGGCCCGGCTGCATGTGCGCATTGTGACTATGTTCTCGCTGGTGGCTGCACTGCCTGCGTTTATTGTTGCTGTGGTGGCAACGATTACGCTGGATCAGGGGCTTGATCGCTGGTTTGAGACAAGAACGCGCAATATCATCACCAACGCCCAGTCGGTTGCGGCCGCTTATGTTCAGGAGCACGGAAACTCGCTGCGGTCCACGCTGATTGGCATGGCCAGTGATGTGGATCTGAACCGTAACTCTTATTTTTATGACCCCACTCGGTTTGACCGCTTTTTTGAGACCCAGACCTGGGTTCGCGGATTGCTGGGGGCATATGTTCTGAAAAATGATGGCACCGTCGTGATGCGCGTGTTGCGCGATCCGAAGGTGGAGCCTTTGCTGCCGCCGCAAGTGGCGATGAACCAGGCTAAAGACGGGGCTCCGGTTCTTATTGCGCCGGGTGTTTCCAACCTTGTGGGCGGCGTGATTAAGCTGTCTGCTTTTGATGATCTTTATCTTTATGTGACCCGTGCGCTTGATCCTCGGGTGGTTGAGTATCAGCGTCTGGCGGAAGCTGGTGTCAATGAATATGCGGAGCTGGAACAGCGACGCTTTGGTGTTCAGCTGGCGTTTGCCCTTGTTTACGTTGGTGTTGCGCTCGTTTTGTTGCTCTCCTCCATCTGGGTGGGCTTTGGGTTTGCCAACCAGCTTGTGCTGCCAATTCGTAATCTTATTGGTGCTGCAGATCAGGTTTCCAAAGGCAATTATTATGTTGAGGTTGAAGCTGCGAAAGCCAGTGGTGACCTTGAGAGCCTTGGTCGGACCTTCAACAATATGACGGGTCAGCTGCGTGGGCAGCGGGACGCGCTATTGGCTGCAAATGACCAGATTGACCGACGTCGTCGCTTCAGTGAGGCCGTGCTGTCTGGCGTGTCCTCCGGCGTAATCGGGATTGATGATGAGGGCGATGTGACCATGGTCAATCGCTCGGCAACACGACTTCTCAGTCAGGATGAAAACGAGCTTCTGGAAAAACCGATCTACGACAATCTTCCAGAGGTGCAAGAGGTTGTGTCCAAAGCGCTTGAAGAAAGCTCGAGCGGCTCACAGGTGGCGCAGGTTGCCATTATGCGTAAGGGGCGTGAGCGCACTGTGAATGTGCGTGTGACGACTGAGGAAGCGACCCGTTCTGAGCATGGTTTTGTGGTGACGCTGGACGACATCACAGACCTTGTTGCAGCTCAACGTAACTCAGCCTGGGCGGATGTTGCCCGCCGTATTGCGCATGAGATTAAGAACCCGCTGACTCCGATCCAGCTTTCTGCAGAGCGTATCCGTCGCCGCTATGGCAAGCGTATTGAAGATGATGACCGTAAGGTGTTTGACCAATGCGTGGATACGATCATTCGTCAGGTGGGGGATATTGGCCGTATGGTGGATGAGTTCTCCTCGTTTGCGCGTATGCCAAAACCAAAGATGGAAGAGGCTGATCTGCGCTCGGTGGTACGCGAGTCCACCTTTATGGTGTCTGTTGCCAATTCTCAGGTTCATTTTGAAACCGATGTGCCGGATGAGGCTGTACGGGCAACATTTGACAGCCGTCTGGTTGGGCAGGCTGTTGGTAATGTGATCAAGAATGCGTCGGAAGCTGTTGAGGCTTATCTGGCGAGCGAAGAAAACCCGGAGCAGGGCTCTGTTCTGGTGAAACTTTATAGGGAAGGTCCGGTTCTCACGATTGATGTGATTGATAACGGGATTGGCCTTCCAACTGAGCACCGCACGCGGCTTTTGGAGCCGTATATGACGACCCGCGAAAAGGGCACCGGCCTTGGGCTCGCGATTGTGCGGAAAATTATGGAAGATCATGGGGGTGGAATTGAACTGCTGGATGCGCCATCTGTTGCCGAGGGCGGGCATGGTGCCATGGTTCGGCTGACTTTGCGCAGTTTTGATGTTCCTTCCTTCACTGAAAATGTAACGTAAGAATGGTGGTGATAAGCCGTGGCAAGTGACATTCTGATTGTTGATGATGAAGCAGATATTCGTGAGCTGATCGCCGGAATTTTAGAGGATGACGGCTATAATACCCGCACCGCTGGCAACAGTGATGCGGCGTTGGCTGCGATTGCGGACCGTCGTCCTTCTCTGATTATTCTTGATATCTGGCTCATGGGCAGCAAGCTCGACGGGCTTGAAGTGCTTGAGGTGATCAAGAAAGAAAACCCTGATCTGCCTGTTGTGATCATTTCTGGTCACGGCAACGTGGAGACAGCGGTATCTGCGATCAAAAAAGGCGCCTACGATTACATTGAGAAACCGTTTAAGGCAGACAAGCTGGTTCTGATCACCGAGCGCGCGCTGGAAGCTTCTTCCATGAAGCGCGAGATCAAGGAACTGAAGCAGCGTGCTGGCGACGTTTCCAATCTGGTGGGCAGTTCGTCCTCCATTAACAACCTGCGCATGACGATTGAGCGCATTTGTCTGACCAACAGCCGTGTGATGATCACCGGGCCGTCTGGTTCTGGCAAGGAGACCGTTGCGCGGACGATCCATGAAGCGTCTCCTCGCTCCAAATCACCGTTTGTGGTGCTTTCTGCGGCGAATATCACACCGGAGCGGATGGAAGAGGAGCTCTTCGGCATTGAAGAGACTGACTCCACACCGCGCAAGGTGGGCGCGCTTGAAGAGGCGCATGGCGGGACCATCTATCTTGATGAGATTGCCGATATGCCGCTGGAGACGCAGAATAAAATTCTGCGTGTGCTGGTGGATCAGACCTTCACCCGTCTGGGTGGCCACAACAAGGTGAAGGTGGATGTGCGTCTCTTGTCTTCCAGTGGCTACAATCTGGAAAACCGGATTGCGGAAGGCTTGTTCCGTGAGGACCTCTATCACCGTCTGGCTGTTGTGCCGCTGCGGGTGCCTGCGCTTGAAGAGCGGCGTGAGGATATTCCTCAGCTGATCCATTTCTTCATGAAGCAGATTTCCAACTCCACTGGTCTGCCAATGCGCCGGATTGGTGAAGATGCGATGGCTGTGCTGCAAACGCATGACTGGCCAGGGAACTTGCGCCAGCTGCGCAACAATGTTGAACGTTTGATGATCCTGACACGGGCTGATTCAGAAGCTGTGATTACAGCGGATCTTCTGCCTGCTGAGGTGGCATCGACTGTACCAAGCATGCCGGGGTCTTCTGGCGGTGAAGAGTTGATGTCCTTGCCACTTCGTGAAGCACGGGAACAGTTTGAACGTGAATATCTGCAAGCACAGGTTAAGCGTTTTGGCGGTAATATCTCGCGTACCTCTGAATATATTGGTATGGAACGGTCAGCATTGCACCGAAAGCTCAAGTCTCTTGGTCTCACCTGATTGGTGAGCTTTGAGGTGGAGCAAAGGACTGAATTATGAAGGTTGTAATTTGTGGCGCCGGACAGGTTGGGTACGGCATTGCCGAAAAACTTGCAGCGGAGCAGAACGACGTTTCTGTGATTGATACCAGCCCACAGCTGGTTCATGCCATTCGTGACACACTGGATGTGCGCGGCTTTATTGGCCATGGTGCGCATCCGGATGTGCTGGCGCAGGCTGGTGCTGATCAGGCTGACATGATTATTGCCGTGACCTTGTATGACGAGATCAACATGGTTGCGTGTCAGGTGGCGCACTCTTTGTTTAACGTGCCGATCAAGGTTTCGCGTGTGCGTGCGCAAAGCTATTTGCAATCCCATTACCGCAATCTGTTTTCGCGCGATAACATGCCGATCGACGTGATCATTTCTCCTGAAATCGAAGTGGGTGAGATGATCCTGCGGCGCTTGTCGCTGCCAGGTGCAATGGAAACGGTGCGCTTTGCGGATGATAACATGATCATTGTCGGGATCGACTGTGGTGGTGACTGTCCGGTGCTGGATACGCCACTGCGCCAGTTGACCGAGTTGTTCCCGGATCTGTCGGCTGTTGTTGTTGGTATCGCGCGTGAAGGCAAGGTCTTTGTTCCGCACAGCTCTGATATGATGCGGGAAGGGGATCTGGTTTACGTTTGTTGTGAACGTGGTCAGGTGCGCCGTACACTGAGCATCTTTGGGCATGAAGAGCCTGAAGCTAAGCGTGTTCTTATCGCTGGTGGTGGTAATATTGGTGCTTATGTTGCTCGCCGTCTTGAGGAGAAGCAAAGCAGAACCAAAGTAAAAATTATCGAACATTCCCGCGATAGGGCTATTCGTATTGCGGATGAACTGCGCAGAACTGTGGTGTTGCATGGCAGTGCGCTAGATCAGGTGATGTTACAGGAAGCGGATGTCGAAGATTCCGACATGATGGTGGCGCTGACCAATGAAGATGAGGTGAACATCCTGTCCTGCGTCATGGCTAAGAAAATGGGCTGTGAACGGAACCTTTCCCTGCTGAACAACACCAGTTATCCAGCTTTTGCGCATGCTTTGGGCATTGATGCCTTTGTGAACCCGCGTCAGGTGACGATTTCCAAGATTTTGCAGCATGTGCGCCGTGGCCGTATTCGGGCAGTTCATGCGCTGCAAAACGGTGCTGCTGAGGTGATTGAGGCTGAGGCGCTGGATACTTCGCCGCTCGTTGGTCGTCCCCTACGTGAGGTTGAGCTTGCTGAAGGCATTCGCATCGGTGGAATCTTGCGTGATGGCAAGGTGGTGACACCGTGCGGCGATGAGCGTATCCAGGCCCATGACCGCGTTGTGATTTTTGCTATTGCAGACAAGGTGCGTCAGGTGGAGCAGATGTTCCGCGTGTCACTGGAGTTCTTCTAGAGCCAGTTTTGCTACATGGTTCCGGCGCTCTCGTATGAAAGTGCCGGAACATCAAGTCGTTAAGCCTGAAACGCGAGTGTTCGCGACTGGCCAGCAGAGGTGTCGTGGCCTTTGTTTTTTCTTCCCGTCTATAAACCTGTGATTTTAAGTATTTCTGGCTTAAACGCCCGGATAGTAGGTTGGTTTTAGCTTCCCAAAACGGAAGCTCAGGTTTTCTCAGTGATCCCACTCGGAAATATCTAGTTTTATCTGCTGTTAGCCACTTGATAGTATTCAGTAAATGCCCTTAGATGTAACCTGTTGAATGTTCCTGAACAGGAGAGGCTGATGAGCCGTGTTGCCTACGTAAATGGACAATATGTGCCACATTCTCATGCAGCCGTGCATGTGGAAGACCGGGGCTACCAGTTCTCTGATGGCGTTTATGAGGTGTGTGAGGTCTGGAGAGGCCAGATTGTGGACATGAGCGCCCATCTGGACCGGCTGGATCGGTCACTGAGTGAGTTGCAGATTTCAGCCCCTATGTCACGTGGGGCCTTGACGCGGGTGATGAAGGAAGTGATTTCGCTCAACCGGGTGAAGAACGGCTTGATCTACATGCAGGTTACGCGCGGCGTGGCTCCGCGCGACCATTATTTCCCGCCAGCTAATACTCCACCGTCTATTGTGATGACTGCAAAATCGGTGCCGTCACACAAAATGGACCAAATTGCGGCCAAGGGTGTTGGGGTCATTACGGTTGAAGAGAATCGTTGGGACCGGGTCGATATCAAGACTGTTGGTCTTTTGCCTAATGTCCTTGCTAAACAAAAGGCTAAGGAGTCTGGTGCCCGCGAAGCATGGTTTGTGGATAAAAAAGGCCTGATAACTGAAGGCGGTTCAACCAATGCTTGGATAATTCTAAAGAACGGCACTTTGGTGACGCGACCTGCTACCCACGGAATCTTAAAAGGAATTACCAGAGCGGGCGTTCTAAAACTGGCGGAAATGAAAGGCTTTTCCGTAGAAGAACGCGGTTTCTCTCTGGAAGAGGCAAAAAGTGCGCAAGAGGCATTTTTAACAAGTGCATCGGGGCTTGTCATGCCCGTCGTGAAAGTAAATGGAACAATTTTGGGTGATGGTAAGCCCGGTCCAATCGTTCAAGACTTAAGAAAATCATTCCATGAAGCGTCAGAGTTGATTAAACTGACGGTTGCCGGGGGTTAAGTGCCTCCGGTGTTTGCTGAAGGGAACTTAGGAAAGACGGCGCACCTTATTAGTGTTGGGGCATCTCTCTTGTGTTTGTGAGTGTCACTTGGCCGTTTCGAGGATGGGAACAGTAAATGGTGGATGCCGCGGCCGTGTCCACTGAGAACAGGAAAAAAATAGTTATGGCTGACCGCGCTCAAAATCTTCAAGATACATTTTTAAATCATGTCAGGAAGCAGAAGACGCCACTGACAATCTTTTTGATCAATGGTGTAAAACTGCAGGGTGTAGTTACTTGGTTCGATAATTTCTGCGTATTATTGCGTCGTGACGGGCACTCCCAGCTCGTTTACAAGCACGCTATCTCAACAATCATGCCAAATAGCCCTATACAGCTGTTCGAACCAGCTGAAGAAGAAGGCGAAAAAGCAGGAGGCTGATGAAGCCCCAATCTAAAAAAGAGGCCGGTCTGAACCGCAAGCAACGCGATGCGAATGTTGAGGCCGGCGAAGACGAAGTGACCCGGGGAACCCGGTCACTCGTCATCGTACCGATTATTCAAAGTAGAGCTCTGGCGAGAGGGAAAGGTGCTCCTGAGCGCCCCTTTGGTGCCGAGCGCAGCCCACAAGCCAGACTGGAAGAAGCTGTTGGACTAGCAGCTGCAATCGAGTTGGAGATTGTCTCCTCAAGTCTGGTTCGATTGGCAAATGTAAAACCGGGAAGTCTGTTTGGCTCAGGCAAGGTGGAAGAGATCCGCTTGCGAATTGATGTCGAAGAGATTGAGCTGGTTGTTGTTGATCATCCGCTCACCCCAATCCAGCAGAGAAACCTGGAACGAGACTGGAACACCAAGGTTATTGACCGGACGGGTCTTATTCTGGAGATTTTTGGTGAACGTGCGCAGACCAAGGAAGGTCGCCTGCAGGTCGAGCTTGCTCACCTGAGTTGGCAGAAATCCCGTCTGGTGCGGTCCTGGACCCACCTTGAGCGTCAGCGCGGCGGTCTTGGTTTTGTTGGTGGTCCGGGTGAGACCCAGATTGAGGCCGACAGGCGTATCATTCAGGATCGTATCACGCTGCTGAAAGGGCATCTGGAGCAGGTTCAGCGCACCCGTAAGCTTCACCGCAAAGCACGTAAGAAAGTGCCGCATCCGGTCATCGCTTTTGTTGGCTACACCAATGCGGGCAAATCTACGCTGTTTAACCGCATGACCAATGCGGAGGTGTTTGCCAAGGATCTGCTGTTTGCGACGCTTGATCCTACGCTTCGCCGTTTGAAGCTGCCGCATGGCCGTGAGGTCATTCTGTCAGACACGGTTGGCTTCATTTCCGAGTTGCCGCACAATCTGGTGGCTGCTTTCAGGGCGACGCTGGAAGAGGTTATTCAGGCTGATATTGTGCTTCATGTGCGCGATATTGCTCATGAAGACACCAAGGCGCAGTCTCAGGATGTGAATGAAACGCTTGAGATGCTTGGTCTTAAAGTGTCTGAGAGTGATCGTGTCATTGAGGTCTATAACAAGATCGACATGCTGGACGAGGCACATCGCGCCAAGTTGCTGGAAAGTAACTCGGTTGATGAGGGGCCGGTTGCGGTTTCTGCTCTGAGTGGTGATGGGATCGAAGATCTGATTGCCCGCATCGAGACGCGTCTGGCTGAGCAGCTGGATACCGTGACGATGGTTCTGCCGCACAGCGATGGGCAGGGGCATGCATGGCTCTATCAGAACTGCGAGATCCTTTCGCGCGACGATACAGAGGACGGCATTCGCTTGTCTGTTCGCGTCCCTGATGCGCATCGATCTCGCGTCCGGGAGCGTTTCGCGAAATACTTCGTGACCGGGCTGGAGCTGGCTGAAGAGCCGACTTCAGAAGATGGTGATGAGGATGACGACAGTGGTTACTCACCAATCTGATTGCCTCTGAGAGACGAATGAAAACAAGAAAGCCCTGCTCATGCGAGTGGGGCTTTTTTGTTGGTGGGCTGGGATATGCCGTAGGCATCCGCGTTATGCGCGGTCTTCCAGCCTTTCTGCTTGTGAGGGATTTGAAGGAGTATTGTTTGGTGTAGCGTTGCTGGTTGTTGTTTTGGCCGTTAGTCTGGTTATGTCATGACCTGCGCAGCCAATTCACATTTAAAGCTTACACCTCAACTGATCGCTGAGATTGATCGGTATTTGCTTGTCAGAACCGAGATCCGAAAGGCTGATCTGTGTTTGCTGTTTGGGTCTCACAGAAGTGCTGAGGCGCGGGTTCAGGTCACGGTGCAATTGTGGTGTGATGGGCTTGTTGGGCGAGTTCTGATTACTGGTGGTGAGTACACAGCGTCAGGGCAACTTGAGGCGCATGAGATGTGTGAGGCACTTGTCGCTGACGGTGTGCCAAGGCACCACATGATTTTGGAGGCCAGCGCGACGAATACGGGTGAGAATGTAGCGTTCTCAATTGAGCGTTTGAAGGAGCTTGGGCTTTTTGAGGCCATTGGCTCCGTGATTGCCGTTGGTAGTGTGAGCGCGTCCCGTCGCTATTTGATGACGTTGGAGCGGCATTGGCCGGGGGTAATCAAGATGATTGCGCCTGCAAACAAGTATCCGGTGGACGTGGCTGACTGGTCTGCTCATCCAGAGTTTGTGGCTGAGGTTTTGGAGGAGTGGGGCAAGATACAGCCGTATCTTAAGGTTGGATACCTGTGCGAGCTGAATCCAGAGACATGCCCTTTGATTGAATGAATGGACTGAGTTTCAGGCGAACATGGTGTCTGCTCGCCCGATGATATTCTTCAGCTTGCCGGATCAAACTTCTTGGCTGCTTGCCAATGGGCTTCCATCTCGTCGAGGAAGAGGTCTTTGAGCGGGCGTTGTTCGGCTGTTGCTGCGTCTTCTATGTGGGCGAAGCGACGGCGGAATTTGGCGTTTGTGCGTTTGAGGGCGGCTTCTGGCTGGATTTCCAGATGACGGGCGAGGTTGGCGATTGCGAACAGCACGTCGCCGAGTTCGTCTTCGATTTTTCTGCGGTCTGGCGTATTGGCTGTGACTTCAACGGTGAGTTCTTCGACTTCCTCTTTGATCTTGTCGAGGACGGGCTCTGCTGCGCCCCAATCAAACCCAACTTTGGAGGCGCGGTGCTGGAGTTTTTCGGCTTCTGTCAGAGCTGGGAATGCGGATGGCACTTCATCCAGAAAGCGTGGCATTTGATCAATGAGGCCCATTGCAGCGCGTTGTTGTTTGCGCTCCTGCTTTTCCTCTTCCTTGATGCGATCCCATGTGCCTTTCGGGAAGCCCGCTGCTTTTTGCTCGTCATCTCCGAACACATGCGGGTGGCGGCGGATCATCTTTTTGGTGATGGCTTCAACCACGTCGCCAAAGGCGAAGGCGTCTTCTTCTTCGGCCATGCGAGAGTGGTAAATGACCTGAAGAAGCAGGTCTCCCAGTTCTTCTTTCAGATCACTCAGGTCTTCACGCTCGATTGCATCGGCAACTTCATAGGCCTCTTCGATGGTGTAGGGCGAAATGGTTTTGAAGTTCTGCTCCAGATCCCAAGGGCAGCCGGTCTCAGGTGTTCTGAGGGCTTTCATGATTTCGATGAGGCGGGAAATGTCGCGGGAAGGTAGCATGGGAGTCCTGGTGCGTGAGAGCTTTTGTAATTCGGGCCGCACATTATCAGCCTCGTGGTTTCATGGCGAGGGGCTTTGTTATGCTTGCTGGGATATGTGGTGAATTGCTGCTCAGGAACTGGTTAAAGTTAATAAGGATTAACTTTAGAGTGTGCGTTTAAGTTACTTATAACGTTGCGGTATGTAAAAAGGAGGCGCCGGGGCGCCTCTTTGAAATTCCATGCTGAAACAGGAACTTAATCCAGATTCTTAAGGACGTCGCGTAGTGTGCTAACCAGTACGTCGATCTCGCTTTCTGAGATGACGAGTGGTGGAGACATTGCGATTGTGTCGCCTGTGGTGCGGATGAGAATATTCTTCTCATAAGCTTTCAGGAAGGCGGTGAATGCACGCTTGGTTGGCTCTCCTGCAATCGGCTCCAGCTCGATTGCGCCAATCAGGCCGATGTTACGAATGTCGATTACATTCGGGCAATCGCGCAAGGAGTGAAGGGCGTCCTGCCAATACGCGGCCATTTTGGCGCCGCGTGTGAGCAGCTCCTCTTCAGCGTAGACATCCAGCGTTGCCAGAGCAGCTGCACAGGCAAGTGGATGAGCTGAATAGGTGTAGCCGTGGAACAGCTCGATCAGATGCTCAGGGCCGGTCATGAATGCGTCATAGACCTTGGAGCTGGCAAACACCGCACCCATTGGTACAACGCCGCTGGTGAGGCCTTTGGCTGTGGTGACGAGGTCCGGGATGACGTCAAAGTAATCGACACCGAACGGAGTGCCCAGACGGCCAAAGCCGGTAATGACTTCGTCGAAGATCAACAGGATGCCATGCTCATCACAGATGTCGCGTAGGCGCTTCAGGTAGCCTTCTGGTGGAAGGATCACACCAGCTGAGCCCGCAACTGGTTCCACAATCACTGCTGCAATAGTGGATGGGTCGTGGAGCTGGATGAGACGCATGAGATCTTCAGCGTACTCAATGCCGTTTTTCGGCACGCCCTTGCTGAACTCATTGCCTGCAATGCCATGGGTGTGACGTATATGATCAACACCAGCGAGCATCGCACCAAACTGCTTGCGGTTGGCAACCATGCCGCCAACAGAAATGCCGCCGAAATTGACGCCGTGATAGCCGCGCTCGCGCCCAATCAGGCGGGTCCGTGAGCCTTCTCCCTTAGCCTTGTGGTAGGCCAGTGCCATTTTGAGGGCGGTTTCAACGCTCTCGGAACCGGAGTTGGTGTAGAACACGTGGTTCAGCGGGTCTGGCATGAGAGCTGCTAGACGGGCCGCGAGCTCGAAGGACTTTGGATGTGCCATCTGGAAGGCAGGTGCGTAATCCAGCTCGGCGACTTGCTTCTGCACAGCTTCGACGATCTTCTGGCGTCCATGGCCAGCATTACAGCACCACAAGCCTGCTGTGCCGTCCAGAATCTGACGGCCATCGGCGGCGGTGTAATGCATGTCCTTGGCCTTCACGAGAAGGCGTGGATCTTTCTTGAACTGCCGGTTTGCCGTGAATGGCATCCAGTAGGCATCAAGGTTGTTTGTAGTCAGGCCGGTGATCTCTTGGATCTCGTCCCGCGCCAATATGTTAGTCTCTGTCATTTCCCCTCCAGTAACGCTTGAGACGAATATTGCTTGTTCGGCTGAGCGCCTTAATTATTTTACCCTCTGGCAGGATATGGATTCGAGACTAGGTAGAAGAACTGACTAAATCAAGCGATATCAAACATATACGTGCATTATACGTTCGCCTATACCTGCGGTGGAGCGTGGCTATGTTGCGTAAAACTTTGCAAATCTGAGGGGCTGGTATTATAGCGTGCACTGTTGCTTTACTGGTTGTTTTTTGACCAAAGAGTAAAATTTCTTATTTCAATCAATGCTATGCATGCGTGATGTAACGGGCGGGCCAGATGAGCGAGCGCAAAAAAATAAAGGTGAATGAGCGCTACTCAATTGAGGAACGCGACATCAAAGAAGACTTCATCAGGGCGTCCGGACCGGGCGGTCAAAACGTGAATAAAGTGTCTTCTGCCGTGCAATTGCGATTCAATCTGGATGGAAATGCGACTCTCCCGGATGACTTAAAGACTCGTTTGCGCAAGATCGCAGGCTCACGCCTGACGCTGAAGGGCGAGGTCGTTTTGACAGCTGATCGCTTCCGCACGCAGGAGCGCAACCGAGAAGATGCGTTGGAGCGGTTGCTGGAGCTTATTCGCAAAGCAGCTTATGTGCCCAAGACGCGCAAAGCCACACGGCCAACGCTGGCCTCCAAGCGCCGGCGAATGGAAGGGAAGAAGCAGCGCGGCAACATCAAGAAGCTGCGTAGTTCCAAGAATTACGACTGATTTGAAGGCTTGGCTCCTCCGGTAAGGCTAATCGCCCATATGCTTATGAGTGCGAGGGTGAGCCTGTCGCGCCCCACGGGACGACCAAAAAACAACAGCGCATCCAAACTGTCTGACAAAAATACAAAGAGATATTTATCAAGCAACGTAAGTCTTCATCATGTTTTTTTTGATCTAGTCCTTTTATGAAAAACACCTTGTTTGCTTTAGGCAGAGGCATGTCACGATGATGAACATCAATTTCAATTCAGACGATGAAGACAATCCAATACATGCTGCGCTCAAAAAGTTCTTGATCGACTGCCAGGTGCAGGATCTTAAAGAGGCAGGTAAGACCGAAGAAGCTGAGCAGCTTGCTTTAAAAAATGTAGAGCAGGATTTAAGCGCTATCGAGCAAGAGCAGTTAGCATCTGGATCGAACGATGAGAATTACACACCTGACACAGTGCCTGAGCAGTGTGTGAGCAAGACTTTTGACAATTATGCAGACAACTTTGATCAGCACCTGACGAAACAGCTCAACTATGCGGTGCCTCTGATTATTCAGGAGATGGTCAGCAAGTTCACAGAGGGCAGGTTTAAACGCCTTTTGGATTTAGGGTGTGGCACTGGTTTGTGCACTGAGGTAATCGGCGATCTTGTACTGCATAAGACGGGAGTAGACCTTTCTGAAGGGATGCTTGAGAAGGCCGATCAGAAAAGTCTTTATGACGATCTTTATTTGAATGATCTGACTGAATTCCTGCAGAACGACTGGGATGAACGCTGGGACTTAATCATCTCTGGCGATACATTTATTTATCTTGGGGCACTGGAGGAGGCTGTCGCTGGCCTTGCGAAGAACATTGAGCTTAATGGCAAGGTCATTTTCACAACGGAAACAGCGGCAGACGAGGCTTTTTCAGAAAAACCATATGTGATGAGCAATCGTGGAAGGTTTGCCCATTCTGCTGATTATCTACGCAAGGTGCTGGCGGATAACGACTTTACACTTATTGAACTGGATGAAATTACGCCGCGTTTTGAGGATGGAAAGCCCGTTCTGGGGCTTGTTGTTGTTGCACAGTATAACGGCAAATGAACTCATAGAGCGCTTGAGTTTTCTGAGTTCGCCCGATGAGACAAAGTGGCTGAGCCGAACTGTTGCTTAGTCTTCTTCTTCCAAAATTCGAAGTGCAGCGTCCATGGCAAGTGTGTAACCGTGCGCGCCGAGACCGCAGATCATTCCGTTTGCGACCTTGGAGATGTAGGAAGTGTGGCGGAACTCTTCCCGCTGGTGGATGTTTGAGAGGTGGAGTTCGATCACCGGGCGTTCCACACTGGCGATTGCATCCATGATTGCAATTGAGGTGTGGGTATAAGCGCCTGCATTGAGCACGATTGCGGTCCGCGTCTGGCGGGTCTCGTGAATCCAGTCGATCAGCTCGCCTTCATGGTTGGATTGCTTACATTCTATGTCGAGGCCGAGCTGTTTTGCGTGGGCGCGGCACTGATCTTCAATTTCTGCAAGGGTGGTGGAGCCATAAACTTCTGGCTGGCGCATTCCAAGCAGGTTCAGGTTCGGTCCATTGAGGATGAGGATCTTCTTCATGAAAGCTCTCTGAAGTTGTGCGGTGATCAAGTCTCACCTTAATGGCTTGAAAGCAGCTGAGACGCAAGGTCTTTGCTGTTGAGGCCGAGTGTTGACTTCAGTTCTTCCTTAAGGATCTGGACGGCCATGTCTGGCGTCAGATCTGTGTCGGGCAGGTTGGACACGTCGTAGAGATTAAAGGCCAGTGACATGAGTTTCCATGCAACAAGTTCGGCGGGTAAGGTGAGGGCGTACTCGCCGGTGCGGATGCCTTCCTTGAGGTTGTTGCAGATCCATTCCTGGATTTTGTTGGTTTCTTCAGCGTAGACACGGGCAAACTCCGGTTCTCTGTTGGCTTCATCTGCTGCACTGATCCATATGCTGGTCTCTGCCTTTTCCTGAGGAGTTGCATTGAAGCTGATGAGGCGGAGCAGGGCTTGTGTCGGTGGAAGATCTTTGGAGACCGAGATGCAATTATCGCCGTTCTTTTGAGAGAGGTAGCGCAGGGCTTCGCACTTTAAGTCTGTGAGTGATTTAAAATGGTGATGAACAATGCCGGTTGCGGCGCCAAGCTGTTTGGCTACAGCGCGGGTGGTGATGCCAGCAAACCCATTTTCCTTCACAACGTCCAGCGTTGCCAGAATGATTGCTTTGCGGCGTTCTTCCTTCGCCAGATAGGCCATATAGCGTTCCAGATTAGCTCTTTAAATTGGTCAATCTTGACATAGCATGAAATTGAGCATATGTCCAAGTTGATCGATCGTTCAAATTCAATTTCTTATCAATTTTGATTGGAAATGTGGGAGAGCACTCTCGTAGGCAAAGGTGAAAACATGTCAGTGGCAATGGCAAACGAGCAGATGACCAAAGGACATCCGGCGAAAGAATTTTTCCGGTTTGCGGTTCCTGCTGTGCTTGGCATGATTTCCATTGCTTCTGCCAGTATTGTTGATGGCATCTTTGTCGGAAACTTTGTTGGTGCGACGGCATTGGCTGCGCTCAGCTTGATTACGCCTATGTTCGCGCTTTACTTTGGCGTGGTGGTGATGTTGACCGTTGGCGCTGCGGTGATGGCAGGCAAGTTCATCGGTGAGAAACGGGAAAGAGATGCCTCCAACATCTTTATGAAGGCACTGATCAGCGTCCTGGCCTTTTCCGTGGTGTTTGCGGCATTGCTGCTTATCTTTACACCAACAGCTGCACGGATGCTTGGTGCAAACACGGAGACTGCTGAGATGGTGGAGACGTATATCTTCACCGTTGCCTGGTTCTTTCCCGGTTTGAGCCTTGCGGTTGCGCTGTCGCATTTCGTCCGCGTTGACGGTCGCCCCAACTTTTCCCTTGCCGGCATGGTGATGATCACTGTGGTCAACATTGTGCTGGATGCCTGGATGATCGGGTATCTGGGATGGGGCGTTTGGGGTGCTGCGCTGGCAACGGGGCTGGCCAGTCAGGCTGGCATGCTGTTTCTGCTTTTGCATTTCGCCAATAAAAGCGCCAAGTTGCGATTTCTACGGCCCTTTGGATCCTGGCGAGTGATGTACACGGCTGCCTATAATGGCCTGTCTGAGTTCATCAATGAGAGCTCCGGTGGTATAGTCGTGTTCCTGTTCAACTGGATCCTGATTACCGAAATTGGTGCGCAAGGCGTGGCTGCTTTCACCATTGTGAACTATCTGTTCTTCAGCGGTATTATGGTGTTTTATGGTGTGGGTGAGGGGCTTGGGCCTCTGGTGAGTGTCAATTTTGGTGCACGAAAACCGCGGCGGATTTATCAGTTTTTGTCGCTTGGTGTTGGGACTAACTTCGTTGTTGGCTTGCTGCTGGCTTGTCTTTTGATTTTCCAGCCCATGTTGCTGGCAAGTGCCTTTGTTGGAGGTGCAGATCAGTCGACAGTAGAGCTGACGATTGAGATCATTGGTGTGATCTGGCCTGTCTTCCTGTTCAACGGGGTTAACATCGCGTTTTCCGGCTATTTTACAGGTATGCATTGTGCGACCCAGTCGGCACTGATTGCGGTGTCCCGGTCTCTGGTTATGCCGCTTTTGCTGATTGTCGTCCTGTGGTTTGTGATTGGCCCGATGAGCGTGTTTTATGCTCTGCCTGTGGCTGAAGCGCTGACGTTGGTCATGACGCTTTTGATGTTTTCGCAGAAAAAGCCACACTGGATACTTCGTCAGACACGGCGTACGGCTTCGGGCGTGCTCTAGGTCGTTCAGATTTTACTGAGTGAGTCTTTCGGCGACTAAGTAACTTTCACGTAAGCTGCACGGGGTTTTGCGTAGTTGGGTGTGGTTCCGTCTAATTTTATTGCCGGAATTTGTAGTAAAATATCTCAACTGTCTTTTGTGCGGGTGTCTCCGATCACAATCTGGAGATATTTCATAGTTTTTTATGGACAAGTACTTTGACGTAGGCAATGTGGTGCCTGTGCAAAATGTCACGCGTAGTTTTGCGTGTCTATGGACGGTCAATCGAACAACAGAGCTACAGCCCGGAGGCTGTAAAATGAGCCACATCTTTCCTAGAAACACCCGTGTAACACTACCAACAGCTGCTAAAGGCGACGGGTGCTACCTCATTGATTCCACTGGTAAGAGATACCTTGACGCCTGTGGGGGCGCCGCGGTTTCCTGCCTTGGTCACTCTAATGAACAAGTGATCGACGCGATTAAGGACCAGCTGGATAAGTTTTCGTTCGCTCACACTGGCTTTTTTGGCAGTGAGCCGGCGGAAGAGCTTGCCGATAAACTGGTGGCCCAAGCTCCTGAAGGCATTGACCGTGTCTATCTGGTTTCAGGTGGATCGGAGGCAATGGAGTCTGCTGTTAAACTTGTGCGGCAGTACTTTGTTGAAAAGGGAGAACACCAACGCTCACATATGATTGCGCGTTGGCAGAGCTATCACGGAAATACGCTGGGAGCGCTTTCCGCTGGTGGCAACAAGTGGCGCCGTGAAATGTTCGGTCCATTATTGATCGAAATGTCTCATATCGATCCTTGTTACGCTTATCGCTACAAGGAAGAGAGTGAAACGCTCGAAGAATACGGGCAGCGTTCCGCCAATCTTCTTGAAGAAGAGATTTTGCGTGTTGGACCGGAGAAGGTTGCTGCGTTCTTTGCTGAGCCTGTTGTTGGTGCAACCATGGGCGCGGTACCGGCTGTTAAGGGCTACCTGAAACGTATTCGCGAGATCTGTGACAAATACGGCATCCTGCTTGTGCTGGATGAAGTGATGTGTGGCATGGGCCGCACCGGTCATATTTTCGCATGCAACGAAGATGAGGTTCGCCCGGATATCGTTGCTATCGCGAAGGGGATTGGTGCTGGTTATCAGCCACTTGGTGCAATGCTCTGTTCTAAAGAGATCTATGACACCATCGCGACGGGTTCTGGCTTCTTCCAGCATGGTCATACCTACATGGGGCATTCTCTGGCTGCTGCTGCTGGTGCTGCTGTGATGGACCAGTTGACGGCTCCAGGCCGTATGGAGCATGTGCGCACCATGGGTGAGAAGCTTTCTGCTGCGCTGCATGATGAGTTTGGTCAGCACCCATATGTGGCTGACATTCGTGGCCGTGGTCTGTTCCGTGCTCTTGAGCTGGTGAAGGATCGGGATACGAAAGAGCCGCTTGATCCGTCCTTAAAGCTTCATGCGAAAGTGAAGCAGAATGCCATGAAGGCTGGTCTGATGTGTTACCCGATGGGTGGTACGGTTGATGGCAAAACGGGGGATCACATTCTTCTTGCTCCTCCATTCATCATTGATGACAGTCATATCACTGAGATCGTTGAGAAGCTAAGCCTTGCAATGAAAGAGAGTTTCACGCAGGCCGGAGTTTCTATCTAATGACAAAGCGGCTCATCATGAGTGCGCCGAATGGTGCGCGTCGTGGCAAAGCGGATCATCCGCAGCTGCCGGTGACGATTGAAGATGTCGTTGCTTGCGCAGTGAGCGTGGAAGCGGAAGGCGCTGATGCCCTCCATGCCCATGTGCGCGGTGCAGAGGGGCAGCATGTTCTGGATTCTGGTCTTTACAAGGAGCTTATCCTTGAAGTGACGGCCAAATGCCCTGAACTGGCTGTTCAGATCACCACTGAAGCTGTTGGTCGGTACAGTGCGCAGGAACAGTATGATGTTGTTGCTGCTGTAGAGCCTGAGGCTGTTTCTGTTGCCATGCGTGAAATGGCGCTGGAAGGCGGTGATATGGATCTGGCGCGCCGGTTCTATCATGAAGCGAAGGAAGCGGGCCGTGCGGTTCAGCATATCCTGTATGCTCCGGAAGATGTAGCTCGTCTCGATCTGCTGATGGGTGAGGGGGTTGTTCCGGCCGGGTATGGCAGCCAGCTTTATGTGCTTGGCCGTTATGCTAAGGATCAGGAGAGCGATCCACGTGACCTTCTTGGTTTCCTTAGCGCTCGCGATGATGCAGCTCATATCGCGCAGGACAACCCGTTCATGCTTTGCGCCTTTGGGCGGGCTGAGACGGCGTGTGGTGCTTTGGCGTTTGGTCATGGTGGACATGCGCGGATCGGCTTTGAGAACAGCTTGTGGCACGGTACTGGCAAGCTTGCCAGGGACAATGCGGAGCGTATTCAGGTGGTCTCTCATATCCGCAGTGAAATGGGATATGAAGGTGCTGTTTCCAAGGATGACGTACTGAGAGTGCTTGGAAAACCGCAGTAAAGTGGGATTTCGAGACCAAGAATTCAAAAGGCTGCTATCACACCGATAGCAGCCTTTTTGTTATTTGCAGTCTTTGCTGTGTTCTTCGATCAGGTCTTCGCGGTGGTCTGGGTCGGCTTCCAGAATGGCGGAGATCTTGCCGGAGCCGTAGCCCAGGGCGTAGATGGCTTCCTGCTTCTTCATGCCTTTGGCATAGGCCATGGCTGTGATGACGCCTCTGGCGATGTCCTGCTTGCTGCTCTGGTTCGTCAAGCCGTAGAGGTAGTAGCAGATGATATGTTTTTCGTTTTTCCTGGCGAATTTTTCCGCTCTGCTTTGATTAAAGCCTGCATCTGCAACTGATGCGCTTGCGGTGAGCATAGCCAGCCCACCGAGGATAACTCGTTTTTTCATGAAAAAGCCCCCATGTTTTCGAGGGCTAGTCTGAGTATGTATTGTGGCGACTTTTTCCTAAAATTCAGGAGAACCTATGTAATCGACAGGTATCTTTGGGGCGCCTGTGGCCTAAGCATGGCAGATGTTCAGTGCACGTCCAGTCCGTACTTACGGAAAGTTTCTTTTGCGGCTTCCGTTTCTTCAGCTGATGGCTCGCTGGTGTCTTTGAGCTGATAGGATTTGCCCATGGACTGCCATTTGTGTTCGCCCATTTTGTGGAAGGGCAGCACATCAACGCGCTTCACGTTGCCAAGCTCGGAGACGAACTTTGCGACGCCTTCGACGTTCTCAGGTGCGTCTGTGAGGCCTGGTACGAGCACGAAGCGGATCCAGACGTCTTTTTCCATCTTTTCCAAACGCTTTGCGAACTCGAGGGTCGGGCCAACTTCAACGCCGGTGACCTTCTTGTAGGTTTCTGGCACCCAGGATTTGATGTCGAGCAGGTAGAGGTCTGCCATGTCGATGGTTTCATCATCGAGGTTGGCGTGCAGATAGCCGGATGTGTCCACGGTGGTGTGAACGCCCATCTGGTTACAGCCCCAAAGAAGCGTTTTGAGGAACTCTTTTTGTGCCATAGGTTCACCGCCACTCACGGTCAGGCCGCCGCCACCGGTTTCAAAATAAGTGCGGTAGGTGGAGATGTCCTTCAAAAGCTCATAGGCGGAGGATTGTTTGCCAGCTTTCAGTTTCAAAGTGTCCGGGTTGTGGCAGTACAGGCAGCGCAGCGGACAGCCAGAGGTGAACACAATGTAGCGCAGGCCCGGACCGTCTACCGTTCCGCCTGTTTCTACTGAGTGAACATAGCCCATGGTGTCTTGCATGGCTGGCGTCCTTTATCATTGTTTGCGAGCGGCCTGTTTTTGATAGGGAGTGAGGATTTTTCCTCGGGCAGCTTCTGCTTTTTATAATGCTTTAAAAGTAAGGCCTTTGACCTTGTTTTTAAAGATGAAATTGTGCAACGCAGCCATCCATTTTCGGTGCATGTGCGCTCCTGTCGCACTCATTTTGAACAATTGGAGCACGTTTCAGCGGATTTGTCGCAGCAAAGAAGGCGCGGGACTGAGTCCCGCGCCTTGTCTTGGAAATTGAGAGGTGAGCGTTATAAGCGCTGACCGTTGGCCCAGTGCTGTTAGCGCTGACCGTGGAATGTACGGTTGATCACATCCATCTGCTGTTCACGGGTCAGCTTGATGAAGTTCACTGCGTAACCGGAGACACGAACGGTGAGCTGTGGGTACAGTTCAGGATGTTCCATCGCATCTTCCAAGGTCTTGCGGTCGAACACGTTCACGTTGATGTGGTGACCCATGTCATGCATGTAACCGTCGAGCAGGTGGGACAGGTTGTCGATCCGTTCAGCTTCGTCCTTGCCCAGTGCGCCCGGGATGATGGAGAAGGTGTAGGAGATACCGTCCTGGCTGTCTTCGTAAGGAAGTTTGCAGAGAGACTTCATGGAAGCCACTGCGCCCTTCTGGTCACGGCCATGCATTGGGTTTGCACCCGGTGCAAACGGTTCACCTGCTTTACGTCCATCCGGAGTAGAGCCAGTCTTCTTACCGTACACCACGTTGGATGTGATGGTCAGGACAGACTGTGTCGGTGTCGCATTGCGGTACATTGGCTGATTGCGGATCTTACCCATGAACTTCTTCATGATGTCTTCTGCAATCACATCAACGCTGTCGTCGTTGTTACCGAAGCAAGGGAAATCACCCTCAATTTCGTAATCAACTGCGAGACCTTCGTCGTTACGGATGATGTTGACCTTCGCGTTTTTGATTGCGGAGATACTGTCAGCAACAACGGACAGGCCAGCAATACCACATGCCATGGTGCGCAGGATGTCGCGGTCATGCAGCGCCATTTCAACGCGCTCGTAGTTGTACTTGTCGTGGCTGAAGTGGATGCAGTTCAGCGCCTGAACGTAGACCTTTGCAATCCAGTCGAGCATCTGGTCGTAAAGTGGTTCCAGCTCATCCCATTCCAGCACGTCGCCGGTGATTGGGTGCGCTTTTGGACCAACCTGTTTGCCAGTTTTTTCGTCGATGCCGCCGTTGATTGCGTAAAGCATTGCTTTTGCAAGGTTGGCACGTGCACCGAAGAACTGCATCTGCTTGCCAATGCGCATTGCAGATACACAGCAAGCGATACCGTAGTCATCACCCCAATAACGACGCATCAGGTCATCATTTTCATACTGAACAGAAGAGGTCTCAATGGAGATCTTTGAGCAGTAGTCTTTGAAGCCCTTAGGCATATGCTCGGACCACAGAACGGTCAGGTTTGGTTCTGGTGCAGGGCCGAGGTTCACAAGGGTCTGCAGAACACGGAAGGAGCTTTTGGTGACCAGTGTGCGGCCATCGACGCCCATGCCACCGATGGATTCAGTTACCCATACCGGATCGCCAGAGAACAGCGCGTTGTAATCTGGAGTACGCATGAAGCGAACCATACGGAGCTTCATGACGAAGTGATCCATCAGTTCCTGTGCTTCATCTTCCGTGATGATGCCTTTGTCCAGATCGCGCTGGATGTATACGTCAAGGAAGGTGGTTGTGCGGCCCAGAGACATGGCTGCACCGTTCTGCTCTTTGATCGCAGCAAGGTAGCCGAGGTAAAGCCACTGAATAGCTTCTTGAGCGTTTTCTGCAGGGCGGCTGATGTCGCAGCCGTGTGCAGCGCCCATTTCCTTCAGTTCAGCGAGGGAGCGGTACTGTTCTGAGATTTCTTCACGAAGGCGCAGTGTTTCTTCATTCAGGACGTTGCCGTCCAGAGAAGCATGCTGTGCTTTCTTGTCTTCCATCAGCTTGTCGATGCCGTACAGCGCAACGCGGCGGTAATCGCCGATGATGCGGCCACGGCCATAAGCATCTGGAAGGCCGGTTACGATGCCAGCGGAACGAGCGCGGCGAATTTCCGGAGTGTAGAGATCGAACACACCGTCATTGTGTGTTTTGCGGTGCTTAGAGAAGACCTCAGCGGTTTTTTCTGAGAGTTTGTAACCATTGCTCTCCAGAGCGGCTGCTGCCATTTTCAGGCCGCCGTAAGGCATCAAAGCGCGCTTCAATGGGGCATCGGTCTGCAAACCAACGATCTTTTCGAGATCTTTGTTGATGTAGCCTGGTGCGTGGGAAACGATAGAAGAAACAACTTCAGTGTCAGCGTCGAGAACGCCTTTCTTGTTTTCTTCTTTCATCAACTCAAGAACGTTGTCCCAGAGTTTGGTTGTTGCAGCGGTTGGGCCAGCAAGGAAGTCGTCAGCACCTTCATAAGGGGTGTAGTTGAGCTGAATGAAATTGCGCACGTCAATTTCTTTGTTCCAGTCACCCTTTTTGAAACCTGCGTAAGCCTTGGGTCCGTCGTCTTTCAGAAAAGGAAGAGTGTCGGCGGTAGCTTTATCGATGTTCTGGTGAACGCCCATTTTTAGGTCCTTCATCATTTGAGCAATTTAGCGTGGTGCTACAAGTAAATTCCAAAGGCTTGCAGAGAGTTACGCTTCCTTGCGTCCAGTGCTTGTTGACATTGACTGTACGCTTCAAGTGGGGCCGCATCTTGATTTATGTCAATTCCGAAATGGCTGGCAGACCTGCAAAAAATGCAAGGCAGAATTATACAAATGCATACATTTTGGATATTGGGCGGCCAATTGTGGGTAGTGATATAACTCGCTCAAGTTGTGTGCGTTGCGAAGAGGTCTGGAATGGATCTAATTCTATGAATTTACTTATGAAATTGCGTGTTTAGAGACGCGAATTTTGTGCGTTTGCGAAACAGTGCAACAGGGCGCCCGCATTTTCACTTAGGCGCGCTCTAAGTACATTATAGTAAGTATAATGTAGGTAGGTCAATTTTGCATAGCTGATATGCGATGTTTGAAATATTAGTGGTGGGCGTGGAAAATCGACTTTTACAGTTCAGGGCAGCACCTGGAGGTGGCCAAAAAGACTCAATTTCACCACAAATCTTGATTGGTAAACGGTGATATCCACGGGAGATTCAGAGGGCCGCAATTGGAAAAAACTTTTGCCAATCAATTTCCTAGTGCGACAATCTGTAGGGCTCAATGAGATGTGACCGATATAATTGATGGAACGGGTTGACCTACCATCTGTTACAGCGCGGCCACCACTCTCCTTCATGGTCTCCATCGATCATATGGTACCCCTCATAGGCGGCGACAGTCATGCAAGAATGGTTGGGCAGAACACGGAGCTGTGATCCCAGAGGGTACAGTTCGAAGGGAAGAGGGCTTCCGTCTCTGGTGGTGATGTAGCCATGCTCCTGACTGACACCTTGCACGTAGAGCAGCGGGTCAATGTGTCCGTCTGCATCGCTTAGCAGGCCGAAACCGCAGTCATTGCTTTGGCTTGCGCAGGAGCGATCCTTGGAGAGTGCCAGTCCGCCAGCATCGACGACAATGCGGTTGAGGTGTGGGGCATGGCTGATGATGCTGGTGAGTACAGTTGCGGCCACATCTTCCATGGCGCACATGCCAAGATTGGCCTGAAACACATCCTGAAACACGTAAACACCTGCCCGGACATCAGAAACTCCGTCAAATGATGTTCCGAAGAGGGCTGTTGGGGTGGAGCCGATGCTGACGTGCGAACAGGGCAGGCCTGCTTCCAGAATGGCGTCTTTGACTGCAAGTGTTGCGGTGCGCTCCTGTTTCGCAGCGGCTTCCAGTTCCTGCTTGCCGTTTGCTGCATAACTCACACCGCCGCCGTGGGCCATAACGCCGGCGAACTCCACGTTAGATGCGTTTGCAAGTAATCTAGCGACATCTACCGCGCGCTGTTGATCTGCCTGCACGCCGGTGCGATGACCGTCCACATCGACCTCCAGATAGACGCGGAGCTTTGGGCCATCCAGCGTCATGGTAGCAAGGTGTTTTGCCATCTCGGTACTGTCCAGACAGATGGACATTTGAGCGCCTGCGCGGTTGAGGTGCATGATGCGTTCCATCTTCTGCGGGATGATGGAGACGGCATAGAGGATATCTTTGAGGCCAAAGGAGGAAAAGTACTCTGCTTCCTTCAGCGTGGAGACGGTCCAGCGGTCTGCACCGTGCTCTTGCAGTATCCGGGCGACATCGATGGATTTGGCTGTCTTGAGGTGTGGGCGCAGCGGAACGCCGATCTGTTTGAACCTGTCTGCCATGCCTTTGATGTTTCGGCGCATTGCGGTTTCATCAAGCAAAAGGCAAGGGGTTTGAAGGTCTTCAAGCATTCAGCGGCTCCGCAGTCCAGTGTGTTCCTCGTAAAAATGCCTAGCAGATCTGAGAAGGAATAAACAGTAGGTGCTGCCGGTTTTGTAAGGGGCCTCTCTTTTCTCACAATTTCAGCTTCTTAGGCGGTCTGGCGAGCCCAAGGTGCAGGCTGGGCTGGAGGAGCTGCAAAGCGAGTATTTGCGGCAATCACCTCAACTTCTCGGTGATTAACACACCGATTTTCAAGAGGAGGCAGGTAGGCAAGTCTGACCGGTGGTTGTTTATGGCTTGAGGAGACTGGCTTATGAATGCGGAGAAAGTCCTGAGTATTTTAAATCCCGAACTGAAGAAGAAGCTTGCTGATAAATATGATGCTGCGGTGCCCGGCATGTCTGAAAGTGTGGTGGACTGGGCCTACGACAAGCATTATGGCCGGGAAGGGGTTGACCTGAAGACCCGGCAGTTGTGCAGCATTGCGGCTTTGACTGCGATGGGCGGGCATACAGGGCCGCAACTGGTCATGAATATTGAGCACACGCTGAACTCAGGAGCACGCCCCTCCGAGATCCTTGAGGTCATCTGGCAAATGGCGGTCTATGCTGGCGTACCCGCCGCCCTGAACGGCCTGAACACAGCAATCGCGTATTTTGAAGAGAAGGGGCTGGATCCGCGGTCTTGAAGGAATTTCCTCGACCTCTCATCTGGAGTGCGAACCTGACGTCCGCACTCCATTTGTCTTTGTAGGCTTTTACTTCTTCTTCGCGGGGCGGGATGGGCCTTCGCGTTCGGAAGATTGGGCCCAGAGGTTGATGTTGGCTTCTGTGGCGTACTGATCGATGGCGGTCAGTTCTTCCTCTGTGAACTCCAGATTGTTGATGGTGGCTGCACAGTCGATCACTTGCTCCTTACGGCTTGCGCCGATCAGTGCTGAGGTGACCCGGCCTTTGCGCAGAACCCATGCCAGAGCCATCTGGGCCAGTGTCTGCCCACGGTTCTCAGCAATCTCGTTCAGCGAGCGAATGTGGTTCAGGGTGGTTTCGTTGAGGAAGCTTTCCTGGAAGGAGCCGACGTGTTTGCCCGCGCGGCTGTCCTGCGGAACGCCACCCAGATATTTGTTGGTCAGCATGCCCTGTGCGAGCGGGGAAAAGACGATCGAGCCGATGCCTTCTTCTTCCAGCGTGTCGAGCAGGCCGTCTTCTTCCACCCAGCGGTTGAGCATAGAATAGCTTGGCTGATGGATGAGGCATGGGGTGCCCAGTTCCTTCAGGATCTTCGCTGCTTCCTTGGTGCGCTTGGAGTTGTAGGAGGAGATGCCAACATAGAGCGCTTTACCCTGACGAACGATCTGGTCGAGGGCCATCATGGTCTCTTCCAGTGGTGTGTCCGGATCAAAACGGTGGGAATAAAAGATGTCGACGTAGTCCAGTCCCATGCGCTTCAAGGACTGATCGCAGCTGGCGATAAGGTACTTGCGGCTGCCCCATTCGCCATATGGTCCCGGCCACATGTCATACCCCGCTTTGGAAGAGATGACGAGTTCGTCGCGGTATCCGGCAAGATCGGTGCGCAGGATCTCACCAAAGGCGGTTTCTGCACTGCCTGGAGGCGGGCCGTAGTTGTTGGCAAGGTCGAAGTGGGTGATGCCCAGATCGAACGCTGTGTGGCACATTTCGCGTTTGGTTTGATGTGGGGTGGTTTCACCGAAGTTGTGCCAGAGACCGAGGGAAATGGCAGGTAGCTTGAGGCCACTCTTCCCGCAGCGGTTGTACTTCATGGCGTCATAGCGATTTTCAGCTGGTTGCCAAGCCATCAGATGTCCTCCCAGACTTCTGTTTATTTGTTTTGGATGGAAAAAATAAGGAGGACTGGTGGCGCGGTCGCCACCAGAATTTTTGGAGGGTACGCTCAAAACGAGCGTGGTATTTAAGCGGAGAGTTCGACCCAGACCGGGACGTGGTCTGATGGTTTTTCCCAGCCGCGGACGTGTTTGTCGATGCCGACGCCCTGCATGATGCGGGCGGCTTCCGGTGAGAGTAGCAGGTGATCGATGCGGATGCCGTTGTCGCGTTGCCATGCGCCTGCCTGATAATCCCAGAACGTGTAGGTTCCGGCAGTGCCGTTGGTGGCGCGGACGGCTTCGGTGAAGCCGAGGTTGAGCAGGGCGCGGAAACGCTGGCGGCTTTCCGGGCGGAAGAGAGCATCACCAACCCAAGCCTCTGGCTTCTTTGCGTCTTCCGGCTCAGGAATGACGTTGTAATCGCCAACCAGCAGGAAGGCTTCTTCCTTTTCCAGCTGCTTAACGGCGTGCTTGTGAAGGCGATCCATCCAGCGCAGTTTATATGGAAACTTTTCGGTCTCTACCGGATTGCCGTTTGGTAGATAGAGGCAGCCAACGCGGATCGGCTCGTTGTCGCCGGCGATAACGGCCTCGATATAACGGGCTTGCTCGTCTTCATCTTCACCCGGCAGGCGGCGGTTAACCTCCTCAAACGGGCGTTTGGAGAGGATTGCGACGCCGTTGAAGCCTTTCTGGCCGTGGGTTTCCAGATTGTAACCCAGCTCCTCAAACGGAGCGCGCGGGAAGTTCTCATCAACCGATTTAATTTCCTGAAAACAGGCGACGTCTGGCTGTTCTTCTTCGAGCCACTTGAGAACCGTTTCTAACCGCGCTTTGACGCCATTAATGTTCCAGCTTGCGATTTTCATCGGGTTTCCTCTCAATAAGGCCTGATAGCCATATTCTGTGTGGTTCTGCGCACTGTTTAGCCCAGTGCGGAGTTTCTCTTATGAAAACTCAGATAAGGGGTGTTGTAGACTCTCAGCTTTGGGTGCGTGCATCAACTAGGCGCTTTAAGTAATCAACGACAAACGCCAGAGCAATTAACTGTCCGCTCCCCCACATAGTTGCTCCAAGGTAATAGAGCATCACAGGAAGGGAGTTGTTGCTGTTATTAAAGAAACCGCCGAAGCCTTGGAGAAAAATAGGCGTAACGATATTTAAGTAAATTTCACCAACGAGCTTGATGGCGCCGAATGCTAAAAGCCCGATTACGACGACTTTGTGGTACTTGTCGAGTTGATGCATTAAATCCTCTGAAATACGTGTAATTCTGAGTGCAATGAGTTCGGGCACCGAATTAAATTGTATGGGGGGCAACCTCCTTTGATTAGGAGGATAACTTGTTTGCGTTGAAATGTGCGTTGGTTTGAGAGGAAAGCGGGAAAGTTGCGTTCCTATGGGGCGGAGCTTTGAAGCCAATAGGGCGTGGTTGCTTTGGGATGCATTCACGCCCGCTTTTTAACTTATTCCCCTGATGTGCGACTGGCTTATCTTAGATGGAGAAGCTTGTGCCGCATCCACAGCCGGCGGCGGCCTGAGGATTTGAGATCTGGAAGGACTGGCCCATGAGATCTGTTACGAAATCAATTTGCGAGCCTGTCATATATTGCAGGGAGATGCTGTCGATGAGAACCGTTGCGCCGAGTTTGGCGAGGACGAGGTCGTCATCTTCCTGTTCTTTTACGATGTCATACTTGTATTGAAAACCGGAGCAGCCGCCACCTTCGACAGAAATGCGGAGCATGCTGCCATTGGTTTCTGTTTCCAGTATCTGGGCTACGCGTTTTGCGGCCTTGTCGGTCAAGCCGACGGTATTTTCAGGGGTCTGGGTCATAAGCTCAGTCTTGTTTCGGCTTGTATGCTTTCTTTGCCTTATAATTTAGGTGGTCTCCATGGTAATTTCCATAGTATTTTATTGCTAAATTACATTTGGCTTGGGAAAGCGGTTGTTTACAGGGCTTTTACATCTGTTATGTCATTGCTGTGATACGAAAATCGCAGGGAATGACCTGGGCATTTTCTGATTGTAAGGGGCGGGGGATAAAGAATGGTCAAGACGTTAGGATACGGTGCTCAGCCGCGGGCGGAGTATGCTGTTGATCCGGAAGTCAGCCGTGGCCGACTTTTTCCAGAACCGGAAAGCCCGACACGCACGCCGTTTCAGCGTGATCGAGATCGTATTATTCATAGTGCTGCCTTCCGCCGCCTTAAGCACAAGACGCAGGTCTTTGTGTACCATGAAGGCGATCACTTCCGCACACGCCTGACGCACACTATTGAGGTCTCCCAGATTGCGCGCTCGCTGGCGCGTGCGCTGCGGCTGGATGAGGATCTGGCCGAGTGTCTGGCGCTGGCGCATGATCTTGGACACACTCCGTTTGGGCATGAGGGCGAGGACGTGATGCATGAATGCATGGCGGACTATGGCGGGTTTGACCACAACGCCCAGTCTCTGCGCATTGTGACGGATCTTGAGCGCCGGTATGCGGAGTTTGATGGCCTCAATCTGGCGTGGGAAACGCTGGAAGGGCTTGTGAAGCACAATGGGCCGCTGACGGATCGATCCGGTGCGCCTTGTGGCAAGCTTGAAGGCAGACATCTGCCGTTTGCTGTGAGCGAATATGCCAAGCATCAGGATTTGCTGCTGTGGTCGTGGCCGAGTGCAGAGGCGCAGGTGGCAGCGATTGCAGATGATATTGCTTATGACGCGCATGATCTGGATGACGGACTGCGGGCCGGGTTGCTTAGCTTTGAGGCCATGAAAGAGGTGCCGTATCTGAAGCGTATTTTAGACGAGGTGGATGGGAAATATCCCGGTCTTGAGGATGCGCGGCGTATTCATGAGATTGGACGTAGATGTATCACCGGCATGGTGGAGGACGTGATTGCGGAGAGTATTTCGCGAATTAATCAGGTTTCTCCCAAGAAATGCGGGGATATTCGTGATGCAAATGGTCCTGTTATTGCCTTTTCAACTGAAATGGCGCGAGAAGAGCGCGAGTTGAAAGAGTTTTTGTTTGCCAATCTGTACCGACACGAAAGTGTTCTGGCGGTTCGCAGGAAGGTTGCCAAAGTGGTGCGGGATTTATTCCATGCCTACTTTAAGGCACCGGAAAGAATGCCAGAACCGTGGTGTACGGGATTGAAAGGCGAGGGTGATGATGTGAAGGCCCGCAGGGTTTGTGACTTCATTGCAGGCATGACGGACCGTTATGCCATAGACGAACACCGACGATTATTTGACGATACCCCGGAACTGGGGTAATGCGCCAATTCAAACACTATTAATTCATGGAGTTTATGTGGGGCTGCGGCTTTGCAAAACCCTGTGAGCTGTCAAACTAGGCTATTAAAAATGAACATCTTTGCAGACTTCGCCGAAAGGGTAAACAGTGTAGTCAAGGGTCTCGACCTTGCTGCTGACGCGCCGGAGCTGGATCTGCGACGAGTGACTGTTGAACCTCCTCGGGATGCTGCTCATGGCGATCTGGCGACTAACGCTGCCATGGTACTGGCTAAACAGCTGAAGATGAAGCCGCGTGATCTTGCCGAAAAGATTGCAGAAGGCCTGCGCGCCGACAGTGAAGTTGATGCTGTTGATATTGCCGGACCTGGCTTCATCAACATCCGCGTAAACAAAGTTATTTGGGAACGCGTGCTGGCAGATGTTGTTGCCAAGGGCAATGCGTTTGGCAGTGGCAGCCGTGGTGCCGGTTTGAAGGTGAACGTGGAGTATGTATCCGCGAACCCGACCGGACCGATGCATGTGGGCCATACACGCGGTGCTGTTGTGGGTGATGCGCTGGCGAGCCTGTTGCAGTTTGCCGGTTATGATGTGACCCGCGAATACGTGATCAACGATGCTGGCTCCCAGATTGATACTCTGGCGAAGTCCGCCTTTCTGCGTTACCGCGAAGCACTGGGTGAAGACATTGGTCAGATCCATGAGGGCTATTATCCGGGCGAATACCTTATTCCAGTCGGCAAGGCGCTGGCAGAGGAACATGGTGAGCGCTTGAAGGATATGGGCGAGGGCGAGCGCCATGCTATGCTCAAGGGCTATGCCGTTGACAAGATGATGGATCTGATCCGTGAAGACCTGAGTGCTTTGAACGTGAAGCACGATGTGTTCTTTTCTGAAAAGACCATGCACGGTCAGGGGAATGCCATTGATCTGACGCTCGATGCTCTGCGTCAGCGCGATCTGGTTTACACTGGCACTTTGCCACCACCAAAAGGCGAAGTGTCTGATGACTGGGAAGACCGTGAGCAGACCCTGTTCCGCTCCTCCAACTACGGTGATGACAGTGACCGTGCGCTGGTGAAATCTGATGGTAGCTACACCTACTTTGCCGCTGACGTTGCTTACATGCGCGACAAAATTGAGCGCGGGTTCAAAGAGATCATCTTTGTGCTTGGTGCGGACCATGGCGGCTATGTGAAGCGTCTGGAAGCGATCGGTAATGCGATCTCTGGCGGTGATGTGGATGTGATTGTGCGTCTGTGTCAGCTCGTGAAGCTCTTTAAGGGCGGCGCTGAGTTCAAAATGTCCAAGCGCTCTGGTAATTTCATCACCCTTCGCGATGTGGTTGATGAAGTGGGCGTAGATGCGGTACGCTTTATGATGCTCTATCGTAAGAACGATGCGCAGCTGGATTTCGATTTTGACAAGGTGAAAGAGCAGTCAAAAGACAATCCAGTGTTTTATGTTCAGTACGGTCACGCTCGGTGTCATTCTGTGCTGCGTCAGGCTGCTGGAGAGCTGGATTGGTTCTCAAATACTGCTGAAGAGTTGCAGTCTGCAGATTTTGCACAACTTGAAGATGAGGGTGAACTTGCACTGATCGCGAAGATGGCTCAATGGCCTCGAATTGTAGACGGAGCCTCAGAAAATCACGAGCCGCATCGCATCGCGTTCTATCTTTATGAGCTGGCCAATGCGCTTCACAGCCACTGGTCTCGAGGCAAGGAAAAGCCGCAATTACGCTTTATTAATGATAAAACGCCAGAATTAACCAAAGCTCGACTCGCGTTAGTTTACGCAGTTTCACAGGTAATAGCTTCTGGCCTCAATGTTTTGGGTGTCACAGCACCAAATGAAATGCGCTAGCGCCTGAGCATAGTTGATAGAGTATTGGAGGTTCGCGGTGGGGATTGCGAGCCTCTTATTTAAGGGAAAACACCGCTGCAATGACCAATCGCTCCAAGTATCCGGGTCCGGGTGAGGTTTCTGCTAGGCAAACGGCAGGCGATGAACCGCAACAGTGGGCAGGCGATCAAGATCCGCTCGTAGAACTTGCCAGAATTGTCGGGGAGAGCGCTGCTCAGTACCGTCCTAGTTCTCGCGTAGAAAGCGAAGTCTCTGACCGTCCGCTGTTTCCAAAGACTGATGAGCGCAGTGTAACTGCCGATCATGCTTCACAGCATGGCTCTCAGGACGCCACGTTGGCCGATGATTATTCAGTGGGTGCAGCTGAAGTGAATGAGCCTGCATCAACTCAAGATTCATTTGCGGCTCTGGATGCTGTTTTTGCATCTCCCAAGACATCCGCGTCATCTGCACATGCTGATCCGTTTGCGGATTTGAGCGCTGCTGCGTTGTCTGCTGGCGCGCCGAGTGAGGCTGTTGACTATGTCAGCGATCTTCCACCGGTTCCAAAAGCGGCGGCTGTGCCTGAAGCAAAGCCAGTTCCTGCTCCTGCACCTGTGCGCCAGTCTGTGACTGCTGCTGATGTGACTGCAGAGCCGGAAATGGATGATATTCTTTCGCGCGATCTTGAAGAGAGCCTTGTTGCCTCTCTCAATCAGTCTCAGGTGGAGCGTGAGCAGACGTCTCGTCCTCAACGGTCCGTGAGCCGTGCGACACCGACGCTGGATGCTGTTGGCGCACGGGATGTGCGCCCTGAGCAGACTTTGCGTGAGCGCCTTGAACGCCGCACAGTGGATGCTCCACGTGTGGTTGAAACACCGCGCGTTGCTGAGCCTGCTGCGCCTGTACAAAATGTGGCGTCTGCTTCGCCGAGAGCTCTGGATGAGCTTTCCCAGAGTGATTATGACAGCTGGCGCGCCGAGCGTGCTGCTGAGCGTGCAACTGCGGCAGCAGCTGCCAAGCCTGTTCAGCCTGCACCGGCACCAACGCCTGCGATTGAAGAAGCTCCTGCCGCGCCTCAATTGCGTGGCACGCATGATGATGTGGCACCTGCTGCTGACCCTGTTTCATTTGAACCTGATATGACAGCGTTTGCGATGGACACCGGTGCTGAGCTTGAGGGTGAGCACATCAGCGCTCCTGAAGTGTCTGCACAGGAAACTGTTATTCCTGCCAAGCATCTTGAAGAAGCTTTGTTGGCTGAGTTCAGTCTTGACGAGGAAGCGCAGCCAAGCGTTGTTGCTGAACCTGTTGCGCCTCAGCCTGTGCGAAATGTTGCGCAGGAGATTGAGGCGAGCGTTGATGACATCTTTGCAGATGAAATTGCGCAGGAGCCGCAGCCAGAACCAGAGCCGGAAGTTGAAATCGGCCCTGAAGTTGCTGCAGAGCTGAATGAATTTGAGCGCATGAGTGCCGGTTTTGAACAGGTTGCTCAGGAAATCGATCCATTTGCCGTTGAAGGTGATGATGCCTGGCAGCTGGACGAAAGCGTTGCTAACGATACGTCTTTGGATGAAATGTCCTGGCCTGCTGCTGCTGAAAAGCTGGCGCAGACGGAAGCTGCTCATCAAGAGGCAATGAATGCTGCGAAAAAGCCTGGTGAAGAGCAATCTCCTCCTCCTGGCGGATATGATCTTGATGCTGTGGCGCAGGCTATGCGCAAAGAAGATCCTAGCCTTGATGGCGGTGTTCTTCCGCAAGCTGTGCCACGCGTTTCTGTTGATGTTCCTATTGAAGCAGAAGAGAACCGCAGTGGCGGTATGCGCAAAGGCCTGATGGCTGCTTCGCTCATTGGCGGTATTGTTGTGGTCGGCGGTGCCGGTCTGTTCCTGTTCGACTTCGGTGGAACAGGCGGAGATGCAACTCCACCACCGATTATTCGAGCTGATGCCTCTCCAATGAAGGAGGTTCCATCTCCTTCTGCGCAGCCTAAGAACGACACAGCAAAAGTCTTTTCTCCGGAGGAAGCGTCTCAGCCAGTCACTGGCGAGAAGATGATTCAGCGTGAAGATGCAGCTGTTACACCATTGCCGCCAGCATCCAGCGAAACGGATACTGCAAAGTCCAGCGTGTTTGATGTGAACCCGACGAAGAAGGTGCGGACCGTTATTGTTCGTCCTGACGGGACCATCGTTCAGCGGGCTGGTACGGAAGCCAATGTGTCTGCACAGCCTCGTGTTGTCACAAGCAGCACTGTGCGCAACAGCAATCCGCAGAATACGGGTAGCACCACACCAGCGGCAACGTCTGGGCAGTGGGACCCACTTCCGGGTGAAACCCAAAGTGCAAACCAGCAGACTGCTGCTGTACCAACAACCACCAGCTTGCAGGATGCGTTTGCGAATGCTCCGGTGGCAACGCGGACCGAGACGCGTAATACGCTTCTGGGTGTGAGTGTTGTACCGCAGTCCAAGCCGTTTGTTGTGGCGTCTGCCAATACAGGCAGCGGTACTGTTCGCTCCAACACACTGACGCCGCTGCAGCCGCAGCCGACGTCTCGTGTCAGCAACGCACCGCTGAACCTGACTGGAAACCAGAATACGCAAACAGCTGCTGTAAACCCGCAGGCGATTGCTCCAACTCCGACACCTACCGAAGGTGTTGTTGGTGAGATTCCAGGTGGGACCTACATTGTGCAGGTGGCGTCTGTGCGCACTGTTGAGGATGCTCGTGGTCAGATCCGCCGCTACAACAGCCGCTATCCAAACCTGATGGCGTTGGTGACACCGGTGATTACGCGTGCTGATCTTGGCGACAAAGGCATTTACTACCGCATTCAGGTTCCGTTTGATGGTCCGACCAGTGCAAACACCTTCTGCGGTGAGTTTAAATCTGCTGGTGGTGACTGTTACGTTCGCCGCAACTAAATACGCTTTCCCTTTTCAGGGACTACGCTTTGGAGCTTGACGCCGTAACAGCGTCAAGCTACCAGCTTTACTCATGTTTTTAAAATCGTTCATTTCCGGATGCTTTGGACCTGAGCTCAGCGCTGAGGATAAAGTCTTTTTTCGCGACCAGCAACCGTTTGGTCTGATCCTTTTTGCTAGAAACATGGAAACGCCGGCGCAGATCCGCCGTCTTTGTGCTGATTTTCGCGAGGCTGTTGGCCGTGCGGATGCGCCTGTTTTTATTGATCAGGAAGGCGGGCGTGTGCAGCGCTTTGGTGCGCCGCATGTGCCAGTCTATCCAGCGGCTGGGACCATCGGTCGGCTTTATGCGCAGGACGTTGAGGCGGCGAAACGAGCTGCTTATTTGCATGCCTTGCTGATTGGGCTGGATCTGCGTGATCTTGGGTTGAACGCCAACTGTATTCCGTGTCTTGATATGCCCATTGAAGGTGCGAGCAACATTATTGGTCTGCGGGCCTACGGATCTGATGCGGCGCTTGTGAGTGATTTGGGCCGCGCTGCGATGGATGGCTGTCTTGCTGCTGGTGTGATGCCGGTTATGAAGCATATGCCGGGCCATGGCCGGGCGCTGGTTGATAGTCATCTTTCCTTGCCTGAAGTGACAAGCCCACTTGAGGAGCTTGAAGCGCGGGACTTTTTGCCGTTCAAATCCTTGCGGGACTGTCCGATGGGGATGACCGCTCACATCGTGTTTAAGGAGATTGATGGAGATCATCCTGTTACGCAATCTTCCTATGCTATTCAGAAGGTTATACGGGAAGCGATTGGTTTTGATGGCGTCTTGATCAGTGATGATATCTCCATGAAAGCGCTTGGTGGTGATCTGAAGAGCCGGGTTGAGAAAATTGTTGCGGCGGGGTGTGATCTTGTTCTGCATTGCAATGGCGAGCTGGATGAGATGAAGGTGGTTGCTTCGGCAGTGCCGGAGATTGATGGCAAACGCGCTGAGCGCATCAAGGCAGCTATGCAGCGAAATACCCAAGTGTTTGATGGGGATGAAACGGCACTGCGCGCGGAGTTTGATGAGCTGTGTGCGAAAGTTTGAGAAGGTGTCTTCTTACCGGAGTGCAGGACATACTCTTCGGGGATACGCTTTAAAGGGATTGATGTTTGAGCGACGTTGAGGCCACAGAGCAGATAGAGGAAGCGTTGGCAGGCGCGGCGGCTGTGGAGCAGCCCGCGACTGGCGACCCGAACCTGCTTGTGGATGTGGACGGGTTTGAGGGCCCGCTTGATGTTTTGCTCACACTGGCCCGCAGCCAGAAGGTTGATATCACCAAGATCTCCATTCTGGCGCTGACAGAGCAGTATCTTGAGTTTGTAAAGGAAGCGCGCCGTTTGCGGTTGGAGCTGGCTGCAGATTATCTGGTGATGGCGGCGTGGTTGGCTTATCTGAAATCCCGTTTGCTTATTCCGCAGCAAAAAGACAGCGACGAGCCAACGGGTGAAGAGCTGGCAGCGGCGCTGGCGTTTCGTCTGCAACGATTAGAAGCCATGCGGGATGCTTCTGCAAAGCTGATGAACCGGTCGCGTCTTGGACGGGATTTGTTTGCGCGTGGTGCTCCTGAAACGGTGTCGGTGGAACGGCGCAGTGTCTGGACTGCCACGCTTTATGATTTGCTGATGGCGTATGCCTCTCAGCGCCAGCGCCACTCGGTGACGTCCGTGCATGTGAAACGGCGTCAGGTTTGGTCGCTTCAGGATGCGCGCGATATTCTGACCCGTCTTGTGGGGCAGGTCGCAGTATGGACGCCGATTGAGCGATTTTTGACGGCTTATCTGGAAGACCCGCAGGAGCGGGCGACGGCTATGGCTTCTGCGTTTTCGGCCAGTCTGGAGCTGGTGCGTGAAGGCGTGATCGATATTCAGCAGTCCGGGCCGTTCGAGACGATCTATGTGCGTGCCTCACAGCGGACGCCGGAAGAGATTGGTGCGGGTGAGCCTACTGAAGAGCTTCAGGAAAAAGAGGTTGAGTTGTCATGAGTAAAACGCCAGACCTGCTCGACACAGTCTCACAAGATGAGGCCATTGAAGTTGCGGATGCCGGGGAGCTCCTGGAAACGGAGCGCATGGTTGAGGCTTTGATCTTTGCCAGTGCGGAGCCTCTCAGCTTTACCGAGCTGACAAAGCGTATTCCGGGAGACCGGGATATTCGCGGCGCGCTTAACCGCCTGCGCTCGTTCTATCGCAAGCGCGGTGTGCAACTGCGGTCTACTGAGGATCGCTGGTCGTTTCGGACTGCGGAAGATCTGTCGTTCATTTTGCACCGTGAAGCGGTTGAGCAGAGGCGCTTGTCGCGGGCTGCGCTGGAAACATTAGCTATTATTGCCTTTCACCAACCTGTGACCCGCGCAGAGATTGAAGATATTCGCGGCGTTTCTACATCTAAGGGCACGCTTGATGTGCTGCTGGAAACGGGCTGGGTGCGCATGCGTGGTCGACGCAGAACACCGGGGCGTCCTGTAACTTATGGAACCAGCTTTGATTTTCTTGACCATTTTGGTCTTGAGAACATCAAGGATTTGCCGGGATTGGAAGAGCTGAAAGGGGCAGGGCTGCTTGATAGTGCGATCCCTGCCAGCTTCCATGTGCCAGCACCGGATGACAGTATTGATCTGACAGAAGATGAAGATCCTCTGGAAGAAAGTGAAATGTTTGCAACTGGCGCACTTGAAGAAGACGCCGGAGAAAAATAAACACATGCAAGGGGCGCGATGTTGTGTTCGCCGCCTTGCAAGTTTTATGAGGGACGAATGGAGCCAGGGAAGGTTGCAGCATCAGAACGGCTGGTGTTTGACAATATCTACCATCATTATGGGGACTTACCTGCGGTTCGCGGTGTTTCGCTTTCATTGAAAAGCGGAGAAGTGCTGTGTTTGCTAGGGCATTCTGGTTGCGGAAAGACAACGGTGCTGCGTATTGCAGCTGGTGTTGTGCGCCAGCAGCAGGGAAGCGTCCGGATCAATGGTTCTGTGGTTGCCGATGAGCGGACTTTTCTGCCACCGGAAAAGCGCGGTGTGGGGCTTATGTTCCAGGACTATGCGCTGTTTCCGCATCTAACGATTCTTGAGAATGTGAAGTTTGGTCTTTCCGACCTTTCTTCTGAAGTGGCCGAGCGCCGTGCGCGTGATGCGCTGCACATGGTTGGACTTGGCCAGTATCTGGATGATTATCCGCATGGATTGTCTGGAGGTGAGCAGCAACGTGCTGCGCTGGCGCGTGCAATGGCACCGCGGCCTCATACACTGTTGATGGATGAGCCATTTTCAGGACTGGACAGTCGCTTGCGTGATGACGTGCGCACGCAGACGCTGGATATGATCAAAATGCAAGGCGCGACAGCGGTTGTGGTGACCCATGATCCTGAAGAAGCCTTGCGCGTGGGTGACCGGATTGCGCTGATGCGTAATGGGGAGGTGGTACAGCTGGCGACGCCAGAGGATATCTACTTCCGCCCGAATAGTTTGTTTGCCGCTAAATTCTTTTCCGATCTCAATGAGATACCCGGAAAAGTTGTTGGTGGCCGTGTGGTCACGCCTATCGGGAATTTTTCCTCTAATGGCCTTGAAGAAGGGGCTCATGCGACCTTATGTGTAAGACCACATCACTTAAAGGTATGCCATGGTGAGGGACAGTTCAAAGGCAGAGTAATTTCTCGCGCAATGGCAGGTGAGACAGATCTTCTGGACGTACAAGTTGATGGAATTGAGCGTCTTCTACGTATTCGTACGAGGGATGTATTACAATTCTACCCAGAAAATGTCATAGACTTGTGTATAAATGCAGAGAATGTTTTGGTTTTTGGGCGAGAGACGTCAGTAAATCATAGTGGGTAATTCTTCTGGATACTACCTATTAGTATCTGGGGGATGTAGTGTCTCTCAAAACACAGTTCAGGGTTCTTAAGGAGTTTGGTTGATGGGCTCAATTGGTATTTGGCAAATTGTCATCATCGCGGTTGTCGTAGTTCTGCTGTTTGGTCGCGGAAAGATTTCCGAGCTGATGGGCGATGTTGCAAAGGGCATCAACAGCTTCAAAAAGGGGCTGAATGATGATGCTGCGGAAGCAAAAGAAAAAGAAGAAGATCCTAAAGTGATCGACCATGCGCCGGGTGACACCGTGAATGCGCAGGAAAAAACTGAAGACACCGCGAAAAAGGACTAAGTCTCCTTTAAGGTAGTCTGTGTAAATTACCTAGGGAAAGTCGGCGTTTTCTGGCTTAGAGTTTGTGATCTACGCCTTTCCCTAGTGAATGTGCCGTTGGCGGCACGACATGTCTATGATGAGAGCCTGGCAACGGGCTGTCATTGAGACACTAACGAAACGGCTTCTTTATGTTCGATATCGCATGGACAGAGCTGCTGCTTGTTGCTGTGGTTGCCATTTTGGTGGTTGGCCCCAAAGAACTGCCGGGCATGTTGCGCACAATCGGGCGCACAATCGGCAGTGTGCGGCGTATGGCTGGCGAGTTTCAGTCTAGTTTGAATGACGCTGTCAAAGAAGCGGAGAAGCAGACCGGCATTGATGAAATGCGGAAGCAGGCTGATGCCGCACAAAACTTCAATCCACTTGATGACTTGAAAAAGACATTGGCGGACGAGAAGAAAAAGCTTCAGGACAGCATGAAAACTGCGGAGAGCGATGTGAAAAGCTCGCTGAACGGTGAGGGCTCTTCGGAGAGTAAGCCGGACAGTGCGCCAGAAGCTGCGCCTGTGAAGGCGGAGGTTCCGACGCAGAAAGTTGTTTCTTCAGCTGAGCTGGCTTCCACGCAAAAAGCAAAAGAAAGTGCCGCAAGCACTCCTTCCAGCAAAGATGAAAGCTAGGGCGGCTATTTTATGAGTGATAACGAAATTGAAGATTCGCGTGCGCCACTGATTGAGCACCTGATCGAATTGCGTTCCCGCCTGATGAAGTCGGTGATTGCGATCGCTATTGCCTTTGCGGTTTGCTTTTACTTCTCAAATGACATCTTCAACTTCCTGATCGAACCGTTTTCGGCAGCGGCCGGGGAAAGTATTGAAGTCAAGCTGATCTACACCGCACCGCACGAATGGTTCTTCACCCAGATGAAGCTGGCTTTGTTTGGAGCGCTGTTTATTGCCTTCCCGGTTCTTGCCAGTCAGATTTACATGTTTATGGCGCCCGGGCTTTATAAGCACGAGCGCAGTGCATTTATTCCGTATCTGGTCGCGACACCTATTTTGTTCGTGATTGGCGGGTCGCTGGTTTATTACCTTGTGCTGCCAATGGCGATGGGCTTCTTCCTGGCCATGCAGCAGATGGGCATGGACGGGCAAGCGTCCATTGAGATGCTTCCGCGTGTGAGTGAGTACCTGAGCTTCGTGATGGTTCTGATCTTCGCGTTTGGTCTGGTTTTTCAGCTTCCGGTTGTTTTGACGCTTATGGGACGCGCGGGTCTTGTGACCTCTGAGTCTTTGAAGGGTAAGCGGAAATATGCTGTGGTTGCTGCGTTTGCAGCTGCGGCAATTTTAACACCTCCTGATCCGATTTCGCAGATCGGTCTTGCACTTCCTACTCTGCTTCTCTACGAAGTCTCCATCTATTGTGTAAGGCTCGTCGAGAAGAAACGTAAAGAGAAGGAAGCGGAAGAAGAGGCCTAGTCTCACTTCCACCCTGATTTACGAGTTTCCCGGCGGGTTATCTGAAGGCAAACCTGCCGGGGTTACTAAGTTATGCTTGATATCAAGTGGATTCGTGAAAATCAGGAGAGCTTTGATACAGCTCTCGCTAAACGCGGCCAAGAGCCACGCGCTGCGCTGCTCGTTGAACTGGACGATGCGCGCCGTTCCCACACCACCAAGCTTCAGGAGGCGCAGCAGCGCCGTAACTCCGCATCCAAAGAAATCGGCATGGCCATGGGCCAGGGCGACAAGGAAAAAGCAGAGGCCCTGAAGGCTGAAGTTGCCGAAATTAAAAGCTTTATCCAGAACGGCGAAGAGGAACAACGCAAGCTGAACGCTGCGCTTGAGGATGCTTTGGCTGTTATCCCCAATATTCCTCATGAGGATGTTCCGCTTGGCGTGGATGAGGCTGACAACGTTTTGCTGCACACGCATGGCGAAAAGCCGCGTAACAACTTTGAGCAGAAAGAACATTACGAGCTGGGTGAGCAACTTGGCGGCATGGACTTTGAAACCGCTGCTAAAATGTCTGGCTCCCGTTTTGTGTTGCTGAAAGGTCAGATTGCGCGTCTGGAGCGTGCGATCGGTCAGTTCATGATTGACCTGCACACGCAGGAAAACGGCTACACCGAAGTTTCTCCACCACTGTTGGTGCGTGATAACGCGCTTTACGGTACGAGCCAGCTGCCGAAGTTTGCTGAAGACCTGTTCCGTACGACAAATGATCACTGGCTTATTCCAACAGCAGAAGTTCCGCTGACGAATGTGGTTGCTGGCGAGACACTGGCTGAGGCAGACCTGCCACTGCGTATGACTGCTCTGACCTATTGTTTCCGGTCTGAGGCTGGGTCTGCTGGTCGTGATACGGCTGGTATGCTGCGTCAGCATCAGTTCCAGAAGTGTGAGCTGGTTTCTATTACGGATGAGAACAGCTCTCTGGAAGAGCTGGAGCGGATGCGCGCGTCTGCTGAAAAGGTTCTGAAGCTGCTTGGCTTGCACTACCGTGTTGTCACACTGTGTGTTGGTGATATGGGCTTTGGTGCTCGTAAAACCTACGATATTGAAGTTTGGCTGCCAGGTCAGGATGCTTACCGCGAGATCTCTTCCTGTTCTGTTTGTGGTGACTTCCAGGGCCGTCGCATGAATGCACGCTACCGCGTGGAAGGCGAGAAGGCTCTGAAATTCGTTCATACTTTGAACGGCTCTGGCCTTGCTGTTGGGCGCTGCCTGATCGCAGTGATGGAAAACTATCAGAATGCAGACGGAACAATTACGGTTCCTGAGGTTCTTCGCCCATACATGAATGGCCTTGAAGTCATTGGCGCTTAACAATTGATGTAAGCGTATTTTCAGCAGAAGGGCGGTAGCGTTCTTCTGCTGCACTGCGCGACTTATATGAGGAATTGCTGCGATATGCGTATCTTACTAACCAACGATGACGGGATCCACGCTGAGGGTCTTGAGGTTTTGGAGCGCATTGCGCGGCAGATTTCAGATGATGTTTGGGTTGTTGCACCAGAAACCGACCAGAGCGGTGTGGCGCACTCCCTGTCTTTGAATGATCCTTTACGCGTTCGTGAAATTGACAGCCGTCACTTCGCGGTTCGCGGTACTCCAACTGACTGTGTGATCATGGCGGTTCGTTCCATCATGGATACACCTCCTGATCTGGTTCTTTCCGGTATCAACCGGGGTGCGAACATTGCAGATGATGTGACCTATTCCGGTACCATTGCTGCGGCTATGGAAGGCACTTTGATGGGTGTTCGTTCCATTGCGCTGTCTCAGGCATATGCTTTTGGGTCTGAGTTCGGCCCGAGCTACGACACGGCTGAAGCGCATGCCGTTGGTGTGATCCGCAGCCTGCTGGAGTTCAATCTGCCATCTGACACGCTGCTGAACGTGAACTTCCCGAAAGACGCGCCTGACATGGTTAAAGGTGTTAAGGTTGTGCGTCAGGGCAAGCGCGATGCGGGTTCGCTCTACATTGAAAGCCGCAAGGATGGCCGTGGCAATCCATATCACTGGCTTGCTTTCCAAAATCGCGTGCCAAGTGCATGTGAAGGGACTGACATCAATGCTTTGAAAGAGGGCTATATTTCGGTCACGCCTTTGCATCTGAACCTGACAGCTGATGAGTTGATGGGGCAGTTGGAAAAGACACTCGAAAAGTCCTGATTTGATGTGAAGCTGATGAGGTCCTTCGGGTTGGCGTCAGGTTCTTAGGTTATGTGTGCGTTTCCTTCAAAGGGCAGAGGTGGCCTTTGAAGGTGCGCTCTTTTGAGCTTGCTGGCCCGCCAGCGGGTTTTGCACTGCAGATAGACGGAGTGTTTTAAAATGGAAGACAGTCTGTTTGCTGATGAAGATGGTCGCTTTGATGAGAACCTTGCCAAGCAAGCGGCATGGGTGATGAAGCTGCGATCTGAGGGCGTGCGGAACCTTGAGGTTCTGGGGGCTCTTGAAGCTATCCCTCGTAGAATATTTCTGTCAGCCAGTCAGCAATTTCTGGCCTTTGAAGATCGTGCATTTCCAATTGATTGCGGGCAGATGAGTACACAGCCATCCTTGATAGGGAAGGTTGCTGATTTTCTGCAAATGAAGCCGGATCATTCCCTTCTGGAGATTGGTAGTGGGTCCGGGTATCAGTGCGCGGTTCTTTCTAAAATCTGTGATCGCATCGTCTCGCTAGAGCGCTATCGGACACTGGCTGATCTGGCGCGTGAGCGACTTCGGTCCTGCAAGATCAACAATGTCGACGTGATTCATGCGGATGGTCTTGTGGCGCCTGTTGATGAAGAGGATGATGGCGGCCCGTTTGATCGCATTATTTTAAATGGTGCGCTGGACCGTGTGCCGGGATTCTTGTTTGACCGTCTTGCGCCCGGGGGGCGTTTGTTGGCGCCAATCAAGCATGAAAGCGGTATTTGCCGCCTGATTCAATATGACAAAGGTGGCCGCGGTCTTGATGAGACTGACCTTGGTGGTTTCCGCTATCTTTCTCTCACACCGGGAATAGCTGCGAAACTGTAGGGGAATGAGGCTTTAATTAAGTCTTTATCAACTCTGTTGTCAGTAAACTTACGCCAGTTAGCCTTTTATTTGTATTGGGTAGGGCGGATATGCAGTTTCATTCCCGTGAGAAAGCCAGATTGCGGCGCGGTGTAGCCTTGTTTTTGCTGTCAGCAGGTCTTGCTGGTTGTAGTGGCAATGTGGACCGGTTTGGCAAGTCTGAATATGTTGATGAACCAACGTCTCCGGCTCGAACTGCCGTTGTGGTGACGCCCGGACTTCCATCATCAAGCACGAAATCTGTTGTTCAGCGCGGTGTCTTGTTGCCTGCGCCAACATCAAGTAATGCTCCTATTGTGACCGGATCTGCGCAATCGCGCGGGTATCCGCAGCAGACATGGCAGCCGACATTTTCTAAACAGCCTGTTGCGGTGAGCCAGCGCACGCGCGCGAGCGCTCGGGTTCCTGCAGCACTTGCCAAAGCGCCGAATGATGGCACGCTTGGGTGGACAGCTGTTGGTGGCCGCGTTGTCACGCTGAAAGCCAACGAGAATGTTGATAGTCTTGCCTGGCAATACCGTGTGCCGGCCAACGAAATTCTTCATGCCAATCGCGTGACTGTGAGTTCTGCGCTGCAGCCCGGTGATTCCGTTGTTATTCCGGTGAAGATGGTTCGTAAACCGAACCGCTTGCCGAAAGCCAGCGCTCGTGTGTTGCCGTCCAATAGCCAGCAGCCTCAGACGACAGCCTCCATTCCTTCGCAGTATGTTGCGCCTTTGAATGCCAATGGCTCTGCTTCCAGGCAGTCTCGTGATGTGTTTGCGACCAAGATTGCGGCTGCGTTGCTTCCTCCGGGCAATGTGGGAGAACGATCGCGTCCTGTTTACAGTGATGCGCCTCCAGCAGCTTATCCGGTGCAAAGGCGTGCACCAGCAGCAGCTGTGCCTGCGTCTTCGCTTCAGCCAATTCAGCAGTCTGCACCTTCTCAGGTCTATCGTGCACAGCAACAGCCAACGACCTATCGCAGTCAGTCTTTGACGCCGATTGTTGCTCCGCAGTCTGCGACTGCTCAGCCATCTTATGGTGTGCCTGTTACGGGGCAGGCAGCGCGCAGCGTTGCTCCTCTGCGCGTTTCAGCTGTGCCAAAGAGCAAGCCTAGGGCTTCTGTTGCACAGCGTCCGGCCTCAGTTGCCAGTGTTACAGCGACACGAGCGGTGCCGAAGCCGAAGAGAATCGCTTTGGCAGGGTTGAACCCGCAACGCGTGGCCGCTCCGGTTGCGACGCAGCGCACGCTTGCCAATTCTCTTGCGCCGACCCCAGTTCACACTGCAAGTGTTCAGAAGCCGCAAAAACCGATTGTTCCGGTTATCTCTGAAGCTGAGACGGATGTTGTCCGTTTGCAGCCGACAGAAGTTTCCAAGCCAGCGCCTGTGCAGCCAGTTGCGACAGCGAAGGCTCCAAAGGTTGCTGTGGCAGATGAAGCGACGTTCCGCTGGCCGGTACGTGGGCGGATTATCTCTGACTTTGGCGTGAAGCCGGGTGGGTCTAAAAACGACGGCATTAATCTGGCTGTTCCATCAGGAACAGACATTAAAGCTGCGGAAGACGGAACCATCGTTTACGCCGGTAATGAGCTGAAAGGCTTTGGAAATCTGGTGCTTATCCGCCATGATAATGGCTGGGTTTCAGCTTATGCGCACAACAAAGAGCTGAAGGTGCGCCGTGGTGACGCCGTACGCCGTGGACAGACTATTGCCATGGCTGGTGCGACCGGGTCTGTGACACAGCCTCAGCTGCATTTTGAGCTGCGTAAGGATAACAAGCCGGTAGATCCTATGAACCATCTACCGCGTTCCTAATAAAAAGGGGGAGGGTTCTTCTTGGAACTCTTTTCATAGGTAGAGCACGCCGCGTTGATGACCTTCACGCGGCGTGCTTTTTTATGAGCGTGTTTGTTTGTCAGGACAGCGTCTGGCTGAGGCGGCCTGCCAAATCCTGAATAAACTGCCATGCGACACGGCCAGAGCGGGCGCCGCGTGTGGTGGACCATTCCAGCGCCTGTGCGCGGAGCTGCTCCTGCTCGACCTTTAAGCCAAAATGCTCTGTGTAGCCGTAGATCATATCCAGATACTCATCCTGAGAGCATTTGTGGAAGCCGATCCAAAGGCCGAATCGATCAGAAAGTGAAACCTTCTCTTCCACCGCTTCGCTTGCATGGATCGCGGTTGACCGCTCGTTCTCCATCATATCGCGCGGCAAAAGGTGTCTGCGGTTGGATGTGGCGTAAAACAGGACATTTGCTGGTCGACCTTCAATGCCGCCGTCCAGAGCTGCTTTCAGGCTCTTGTAGCTGGTGTCGTCGCCATCAAAGGAGAGGTCGTCGCAAAAGATGATGAAGTTGTATGGCTTGCCGCGCAGCTCGTTCATCAACGCTGGGAGGGCTTCGATGTCCTCGCGGTGAATCTCGATGAGAACAAGTTTGCGGACGCCTTCGGAGTTTGCGTGTGCTGCGTTGATCGCAGCATGAGCAGATTTCACCAAAGATGACTTGCCCATGCCTCTGGCGCCCCACAACAGCACGTTATTGGCCGGAAAACCTTCTGCGAACCTATTTGTGTTCTCCATCAGCATTTTCTTGGAGTGATCGACGCCTTTGAGCAGGCTAATATCAACCCGATTGACTTTGGGTACAGGTGCAAGCTCAAACGGGGAAGGGTGGAATACAAAGGCATCGGCTTCGTCGAAATTGACAGTAACCGGAGGCTTGGGAAGGGAGCTGGCCAACAGGGCGACAATCTCGTCCAGCTTGGATGTAAGAAGGGCGACTTCAGAGGTATTTTCTTTAGTGGTCATGTGTATCTACGTGATTAACTCAGGTGCGCTGGCATAGGCTTTACGCAAAATGCACTAGGTGAAAAATTGTCTCAGCGGCGGTTCTGCTATTTGATCTGCGGCCAAGTATCCCTATTTACAGCTGTATCATGTCCAATACTCTTGGGGAAAGTCCCAGTTAGCATGTCAATGCCTTGAAAAGGTTGGAGTGGACTGTATAGTCCAGCGCAAAATCCTTGTTCTTTCGGGCCAAGGTCAATTTTGGAGGGGTTCACCTCGCCAATTGTTTAATGAACGCCATCAGGTTCCTCGGGAATTTGTGGTAAGGAGAAACTAATGTTTATTACCCCTGCCTATGCACAGGCCGCAGGCGGCGTGCCAGACGTTGTAATGTCTATTGTGCCGTTCGTCCTGATCTTCGTGATCATGTGGTTCCTGATCATTCGCCCTCAGCGCCAGAAAATGAAGTCTCATCAGGAAATGGTGAGCAATCTGCGTCGCGGCGACACCGTTGTGACCTCTGGTGGTCTGATTGGTAAAGTTGCTAAGATCGTTGATGATGCTGAACTGCAGGTGGACATTGCTGAAGGTACGCGTGTGCGTATTGCTCGTGCCATGATCCAGGAAGTTCGCTCCAAAGGTGAACCTGTTAAGGACGGCGAATAATCGCGCCTTGATACCTGTAGTTTCAGACCGCTTTCCTGTTTCGGCAATCGCCGCAGTGAGAGCGGTCTGCCTATTCTAGGACCGGGCATATACTCATGCTTCATTTCGCGCGTTGGAAAATCGCCCTGATTATCGTCGTGGTGCTGGGCGGTATCTTTACAACATTGCCGAACTTCTTCCCGGCAAGTACCGTTCAATCCTGGCCGGATTTTATGCCTAAGCGCCAGATTGTTCTCGGTCTTGACCTTCAGGGCGGTGCTTATCTGCTCTATGAGGTTGATAAGGAAGATTACAAAGAAAAACAGTTCCGTCAGCTGGTTGGAAATATCCGCCGGGCCCTGCGCGAGAACCCACGTATCGGCTACACCGGTCTGGGTATTCAGGGAGACGGCGTTCAGGTTCGCATTCGTGATAATGCACGCTTCGATGAGGCTGAACAGCGCCTTGCAGAACTGGTAAACCCGCTTAACTCCGGCGTTTTCGGTGGTGCAGCGGTTAACGAATTTGTTCTTGAACCTCAAGGTGACGGCCTGTTCCGCATGGCTTTCTCCGAGGAAGGTCTGGACATGCGCCTCGCTTCCGTTGTGAGGCAGTCCATTGAGGTTATCCGTCGCCGTGTTGATGAACTCGGCACGACTGAGCCTTCCATTCAGCGTCAGGGCACTGACCGTATCCTTGTTGAAGCGCCGGGTGAATCCAACCCTCAGCGCCTGAAGGATATCATTGGTGCAACTGCGCAGCTAACGTTCCATCTTGTTAGTCAGGAAATGAGCGCGTCACAGGCACTTCAAGGCCGTCCGCCAGCAGGCACGATGGTTGTTGAGAGTTCTGATGGCCAGCCATACCTGTTGGATGAAAACCCGCTGCTGACGGGTGAAGAGCTGCAGGATGCTTCTGTTGCGTTTGACCAGCAGACAAACGAGCCTGTTGTGAACTTCCGCTTCAACACTGCCGGTGCCCGCGTCTTTGCGGATGTGACCCGTGCAAATGTTGGCCGTCCGTTCGCGATTGTGCTGGATGACGAAGTGATCACCGCTCCGGTTATCCGCCAGCCAATTACAGGTGGTTCCGGTCAGATCTCTGGTAGCTTCACTGTTGATGGTGCGAATGATCTTGCTGTTCTGCTGCGTGCTGGTGCGCTTCCTGCGCGTCTGGATGTGGTTGAAGAGCGTTCAGTTGGTCCAGGCCTTGGTCAGGATTCCATTGATAGTGGTAAGGTTGCTTCCATCGTTGCAGCGGCAGCGGTGGTGATCTTCATGCTGCTGGCTTACGGCCAGTTCGGGATCATTGCGAACCTTGCGCTCGCTTCCAACGTGTTCCTGATCTTTGGTGTGCTCACCACACTTCAGGCAACGCTGACCCTGCCGGGTATTGCGGGTGTCGTTTTGACAATTGGTATGGCGGTTGATGCCAACGTGCTGATTTATGAGCGCATTCGTGAAGAGGCACGCGCTGGTCGTTCCGCTATTGGTTCGATTGATGCGGGCTTTAAGCGTGCGCTTGGCACCATTTTGGATGCAAACATCACAACGCTGATTGTGGCTGTGATCCTGTTCTTCATCGGTTCCGGTCCTGTTAAAGGGTTCGCTGTAACGCTGATGATCGGTATCTTCACCACAGTGTTCTCTGCGTTTACTATCTCTCGTTTCCTCATCTCTGTATGGGTGAAACGTAAGCGTCCATCCAAACTGCCAATCTAACTCGGAGCATGACCCTATGAAACTTCTTAGACTTGTTCCGGAGCAGACCAACTTCCGCTTTATGCATTGGCGGGTGTTGAGTTTTCCGTTTTCTGGAATTACGGCAGTTCTTTCCGTTGTGCTGTTCCTGACAATCGGCCTGAATTACGGCATCGATTTTAAGGGCGGAACACTGATTGAGCTGCAGTCCACAAGCGGTCCTGCGAACCTTTCTGAAATTCGCCGGACCCTTGGTGGTCTTGATCTGGGTGATGTGCAGGTGCAGGAATTCGGTAGTCCTACCGAAGTTCTGATCCGCATTGAATCTCAGGGCGAAGGTGAAAGCGCCCAGCAGCATGTGGTTGAGAGTGTCCGTGGTGCCTTTACCGATGGATATGAATTCCGCAGAACTGAAGTGGTTGGACCTCGTGTCTCCGGTGAGCTTGCTTATGCAGGAACGCTGGCGGTCGGGTCTGCCTTGCTGATGATCATGTTTTACATCTGGTTCCGCTTTGAATGGCAGTTCGCAGTTGGTGCGATCATCACCACCTTCAATGATATCCTGCTGACGGTTGGATTGTTTGCGGTGTTGCAGCTGGACTTTACGCTGTCCAGTATTGCGGCGGTGCTGACGATTATCGGTTACTCGCTCAACGATACGGTGGTTGTTTATGACCGTATTCGTGAGAACCTGCGTCGTTACAAGCGTCTTTCTCTGGAAGAGCTGCTTGATAAGTCCATCAACGAGACCTTGTCCCGTACAACAATGACATCCGTGACCACTTTGCTCGCGCTGTTTGCATTGTACTTCCTGGGCGGTGAAGTGATCCAGTCCTTCGTGCTGGCGATGATCTTCGGTATCGTGATCGGGACTTACTCTTCTATCTTCCTTGCCTCTCCGTTGCTGATGCTCATGAAGCTTCGCACCAGCGTGTTTGACAAGAAAGACGACGAAACATCTCCTGCAAAATCTGCTTAACCAGCGGAAACAGCTAGTGTTTTAGATGGGGCTGACCACAGTTGTGGTCAGCCCCATTTTCTATTGGACATTCTTTCGCGTGTAATTAAACAGAGGCTATCAATTTGCGCGTATACTGGGCGAAAATAGCCATTGGAGGACACTATGGGAAAACGTGGAGAGCCTTTGGAAGTGCGGGATGCGCATTATCCAAGCATGGTTCAAATCGACGCCTACGGAAATGGCGGCTTTCGATTTGCCGATATGTCTCATCGTGGATCGCTGATGTGTGTGCCGTCTGGCGTTTATGGTTGGGCGCCAACCAGCTTTGATGAAGTTACGGATGAAGCACTGGCGCAAATCCTTGCAGAATCTGACGACATTGAAGTGTTGTTGATTGGTGCTGGTGACGAGCTGAAGCCATTTCCAGAGTCTCGTAAGGGGCCGTTTCGTGAGAAGGGCATTATGGTCGATAGCATGTCCACAGGTGCTGCTGTGCGCACATACAATGTGCTTCTTGGTGAAGACCGCGCTGTGGCAGCCGTGTTTATTGCAGTTGAAGACGTTTAAAAAGAAGCGTGGAACCCAGCTATGAGCCAGGCCTATGACCACTGTAATGATTTCGTAAAACGCTTCTCCTACGAGCGTTACCTGAGCACATTGTATGCTCCGATTATTGCGCGTCCGAGTTTGATTGCCCTTTACGCCTTTGCCTGTGAGATTGCGCGTATCCGAGAGTTGGTCAATGAGCCGATGCCCGGAGAAATTCGCCTGCAATGGTGGCATGATGCGCTGAGTGGAACTGATCATGGCGATGTGATGCACAACCCGGTTGCGCAGGCGATCATTGAGACGATTGAGCATCATAAATTGCCAAGAGAGCCGTTCCTCAACCTGATTTCTGCGCGCCGGTTTGACCTTTATTCCGATCCAATGCCAACCATCAATGATCTGGAGGGGTATTGCGGGGAGACCAACTCTACAGTGGTTTTGCTGGCCTCTATGATATTGAGCGGAAAACCTGCTGATCGCCAGCTTTCTGACGCCAGCGGGCATGGTGGTGTGGCGTATGCGCTCTCTGGCTTGATGCAGACGCTTGCGTGGCAGGCCTCGCGGCACCAGCAGTTCCTTCCCAAAGATGTGATGGAACGACACGGTGTGGATGCGAATGCCTTGCGAGGGAACCGTTCAAATGATGCTGTCTGGGCGGCTTTTGAAGAAATGGTGGAGCTGAGCAAAAAGCATCTCGATGATTGTGAGAGTGCACTGGAAGGGATTGACCCGTCTGTGCTGCCTGCGTTTTTGCCCGTGTTTCAGGTGGAACTGTTCTTCAATGAGGCGGACAAAGATAGTTTTGAGCCGCTGCAGGTTTGCGGTGGGGCTCCGCATATGCGCCGTGTCTGGCATATGTGGCGGACATCTCGCCGCCTTACCAAACTCTCGCGGAAATAGAAAAAGGCCGGAATTTCCGGCCTTTCTGTCTCTAATTGTATGTTGCGTGCGTGTTAGACGTTCGCGACCCATGCTTTAAAGTCATCCAGACCACGTTTGGCCATAACCTGTTTTTTAAGGCGGGTCTTTTCTTTCCCGCGCAGGCGCTTGCCTTCCGGATGCTTCGGCATCTCGTCCAGAGGAGGCAAGAGGCCGAAGTTGATGTTCATTGGCTGGAAGGAACGTGGGCCGGAGCCATCTTCGCGATCGATGTGACCACCCGTGATATGGTTGACGATTGCACCGCATGCAGTTGTGACTGGCGGAGGTGCGATGTCGGTTCCAAGTGCCTGATGAGCTGCAAACAGACCTGTCAAACATCCAACAGCGGTGGATTCCACATAACCTTCACAGCCGGTGATCTGACCTGCGAAACGCACGTGTGGCAGAGCTTTGAGCCGCATTTGATCATCGAGAAGACGCGGTGAATTGAGGAAGGTGTTGCGGTGCAGGCCACCGAGGCGGGCAAACTGAGCTTCTTCCAGACCCGGGATCATGCGGAGAATTTCTGCCTGTGCGCCGTACTTCAGTTTGGTCTGAAAACCAACCATGTTGTAAAGCGTGCCAAGGGCATTGTCCTGACGCAGCTGCACCACAGCGTAGGCCTTGATGTCTGGCTGATGGGCATTGGTTAGGCCCATTGGTTTCATTGGGCCGTGGCGCAGAGTTTCGCGGCCACGTTCTGCCATCACTTCAATTGGCAGGCAGCCATCAAAGTAAGGCGTGTTTTCTTCCCATTCCTTAAAAGAGGTCTTTTCGCCGCCAATCAGTGCATCGATAAAGGCTTCGTATTGCTCTTTATCCATTGGGCAGTTGATGTAATCTTTACCTGTACCGCCCGGGCCGACTTTGTCGTAGCGAGACTGAAACCATGCCTTGTTCATATTGATGGATTCAGTGTGGATGATCGGTGCAATCGCATCAAAAAAGGCGAGGGAGTCTTCGCCGGTCGCTTGTAGGATCTGCTCTGAAAGAGCTGGAGATGTGAGCGGGCCGGTTGCAAGAATGACCTGACCGCTTTCTGCGGATGGGATCTCAGTCACTTCTTCGCGGAGGATCTCTACGTTCTCGTGGCCTTCCAACGCGGCCTGCACAGCTTGGGAAAATCCATCGCGGTCCACGGCCAGTGCGCCGCCAGCAGGCACTTTGTTGGCATCTGCGCATCTCATGATCAGGGAGCCAGCGGCACGCAGCTCAGCATGAAGTAGGCCAACAGCATTGTTTTCGGCATCGTCAGAACGGAATGAGTTGGAGCACACCAGTTCTGCAAGGCCATCTGTTTTGTGTGCATCGGTCTCACGTGTTGGGCGCATTTCGTGCAGAACGACCTTCAGGCCTTTTTCTGCGATCTGCCATGCTGCTTCGGAGCCTGCCAGGCCGCCGCCAACCACGTGTATGGGCTGCTTCGTCATTTCCTATCCAATCGACTGGGCTTCTGTTGCGCCAAAGCGTCTGATGAAGCCTAAGTGTTTATCGCTTGCGAATTGCTTAGCCTCTGAACTTGCTCAGTTCAATCATTTAGGCCATCAATCTTCCATGGTTGTGCAAAGTGATTCACAAAAACACATGTATTTTTCAAATAAGAAACTGAAGAAAATTTCTCAGGCCTTCGTGATTGCAGTTGGCGCAATTGGGCTAACTGCGTGCATGAGCCAAATTAATAGAAAGCCAAGTACCTGGTATACTCAGATGGGTGGCATCGAAAACAAAGGTGACACACTTTACATCTGTCATGGTTTCGGCTGCGAATATCGCACGACTGTGACGTTTAGCCAGAAAGACAAACAGCGATTACGCACGATTTTGAAGCGAGGGCATCGAAGCCCTGAAGCTGAGCGTGCCGCAATTTCCAAAGCGGTGCAGTGGCAAGAAAAGCGTGTTGGACCTGTGGTTGGGTCATCCAATGATATTGGTGGGTTGGATATGGGTAATGGCAACGTTAAAGGGCAGATGGACTGCATTGACGAGGCGACCAATACAACAAGCCTGCTGGTTTATGCGGGTTCTCAGGGGTGGCTTAAATACCACCGTGCGGCGCGGCCTGCCTCTCGCGGTTTCTTCCTGGATGGCAAATATCCGCATGCTTCAGCTGTTGTGGTGGATACGACCACAGAGGTTCCATGGGTGGTAGACAGCTGGCGCCTAAGTAATGGCAAGCCGCCGGATATTCTGCACATGACTGAGTGGCTGACTATGACTAGCGCTGATTTGGAAAACCCACCAGGCGGGTGAGCTGGTGATGAGAGTTGCGCAGTGATGTGCGTAAAGCTGTGATGATTTGGAGAGCGTATCAGCGAGGCTGGTGCGCTTTTCTTTTGTGTGATTGCTTTACTGAGGACGATGGGTAGTTTTGAGGAAAATAGGCCCTTAAAACAGCTAACGCCCGTCGATGGGAGGAACGACGGGCGAAGCTAGTAAACAGAGAACTGGGAGGAAATCTCTGTTTAGAACCATCAAGCAGCTTGGGAGGAGGTGCTGCCTGAGGATTGTATGTTAGGCTGCCGAGGTTTAATTGGGAGGAGTTCCTCAGCGGCCTTGAGTTGGTTTATACAAAAGACTTTCCAATTGTGCATCACATCATTTCGCATGTCCGATATGCAAAAAATGCATAGCATTATGGCAAATGATGGCGCTACCATTCTTCAAAACGACATAAATGCCAAAATTAACGATTGTGCAGTGCGGTAGTTTTGTGATTTGGGGTACAAATCTGCATACCTGAGGGGCCGGGAGTGCTGTTTTTAGGCAGTTGGCGCTGAAAACTTAATCATATGTCAATGTGTCGCCGGCTTTGGGTGGGGTTTGCAGTGGATCGGCGCCAGTTGGTATTTTGTGTTGTTTTCGCGGAAAGAGACTGTTGGGGGCGGTGATTTTTGCAAAAAAAAAGACCGGGACAGTGCCCGGCCATTTGGTTTTTATTCTGCTGCGTCCAGCTTGCTGGCGCTTCGCCTTTCAAACAATTCCTTGAGGAAGTGTCCCGTATAGCTCTCTGGTACCTCTGCCACATCCTGTGGACGGCCGGTTGCAACGATGGTTCCGCCGCCGTCGCCCCCTTCAGGGCCAAGGTCAAGGATCCAATCTGCAGTTCTGATCACTTCCAGATTGTGTTCGATCACGAGAACTGTGTTGCCCTGATCGACCAGCTCATGAAGGACATCGAGCAGCTTGGCGACATCGTGGAAATGGAGACCGGTTGTTGGTTCGTCCAGAATATAGAGCGTACGGCCAGTTGAGCGTTTGGAAAGTTCTTTTGCCAGTTTCACACGTTGTGCTTCACCGCCGGACAAGGTGGTGGCCTGCTGACCGACCTTGATGTAGCCGAGGCCCACGCGGGCGAGGGTTTCCATTTTGTCGCGGATGGATGGCACGGCAGAGAAGAAGCTTGCTGCTTCTTCAACGGTCATGTCCAATACATCTGCAATGGATTTGCCCTTGAACTGAACTTCCAGTGTCTCGCGATTGTAGCGCTTGCCCTTACACACATCACAGGTGACATATACATCTGGCAGGAAGTGCATCTCGATCTTGATAACACCGTCACCCTGACAGGCTTCGCAGCGTCCGCCTTTTACGTTGAAGGAGAAGCGACCCGGAGCGTAGCCGCGTGTTTTCGCTTCCGGCATGCCTGCAAACCACTCCCGGATTGGAGTGAAGGCGCCTGTGTAGGTTGCCGGGTTGGAACGCGGCGTTCTGCCAATTGGGGACTGATCAATGTCGATGACTTTGTCCAGACGCTCCAGACCTTCAATCCGGTCATGCGGAGCGGGATTGTCGCGTGCGCCATTGAGGCGGCGAGCGGTTGCCTTGTAGATGGTATCGATGAGGAATGTAGATTTACCGCCACCAGATACACCCGTCACACAAGTGAATGTGCCAAGCGGGATGGTTGCATTCACGTCTTTGAGGTTGTTGCCGCGTGCGCCGAACACCTTGATCTGACGGTTCTTGTCAATCTTGCGTGGCTCATCTGGTTGCGGGATGCTCATTTTGCCGGAAAGGTACTTGCCGGTGAGGGAGGCCGGATTGGCCATCACTTCATCTGGAGTGCCTTTGGCAACTACTTGTCCGCCATGGATACCTGCGCCCGGACCCACATCTACCACGTAATCCGCGGTGAGGACGGCATCTTCGTCGTGTTCTACCACGATAACGGTGTTGCCCAAGTTACGCAGGTGTTTCAAGGTTTCCAGAAGGCGGGCATTGTCGCGCTGATGCAGGCCGATTGATGGCTCATCCAGAACATAAAGAACACCGGTCAGGCCGGAACCGATCTGGGAGGCCAGGCGAATACGTTGGCTCTCACCACCAGACAAGGTTCCGGAAGAGCGGTCCATGGAAAGGTATTCCAGACCAACATCGTTGAGGAACTTCAAGCGCTCACGGATTTCCTTGAGGATGCGATATGCGATTTCGTTTTGTTTATCGGAGAGCTTTTCATCAATGCTGGAGAACCAGTCATGTGCGGTTTTGATGGAAAGGGCTGTGATCTCGCCTATATGGCGATCTGCTATTTTGACGCAAAGAGCCTCAGGCTTGAGGCGGTAGCCTTTACAAGCATCGCAAGCATGGTCGGATTGGTAGCGTGAGAGCTCATCGCGCACCATCTGAGAATCTGTTTCACGCCAGCGCCGCTCGATGTTGCCGACAACGCCTTCGAATGGCTTTTCGGTTTTGTAAGAGCGGGTGCCGTCATCATAAACAAACTGCACTTTTGTGTTGCCGGTTCCGAATAGCACCGCATTGCGGAAGTCTTCCGGAAGGTCTTTCCAGGCTTTGGTCATTGGCTGCTTATGATGCTTGGCCAATGCTTCCAGTGTTTGCGTGTAATAAGGAGAGGTTGAGCCGGTTTTTGACCATGGCAGGATCGCGCCGCCTCGAAGGGACAGGGTTTGGTCCGGTACAACGAGTTCGGCTTCAAACGCCAGTTTTGTGCCGAGACCATCGCAAGTCGGGCATGCGCCAAACGGGTTGTTGAACGAGAACAGACGCGGTTCAATCTCCGGGATGGTGAAGCCGGACACCGGGCAAGCGAACTTTTCAGAGAAAATGAGCTGCTTTGCTTTGCCTTTTTCATCCTGCTGATCTGCAAACTCAACGGTAGCGAGGCCTTCGGCCAGCTCCAGTGCGGTTTCTAGAGAATCTGCCAGGCGGCCAGCCATGTCTTCGCGCACAACGATACGGTCAACAACGACATCAATATCGTGTTTGAACTTCTTATCCAGAGTGGGCGCATCGGCGATTTCATAATACTCGCCGTCAACTTTTACGCGCTGGAAGCCCTTTTTCATGAGCTCAGCGAGTTCTTTTCTATACTCGCCTTTGCGGCCACGCACGATTGGGGCCAGCAGGTAAAGGCGGGTTCCTTCTTCCAATGTCAGAATTCGGTCTACCATTTGGGAGACGGTTTGACTTTCAATTGGAAGGCCCGTTGCCGGTGAGTATGGAATGCCTACGCGCGCGAATAGAAGGCGCATATAGTCATAAATTTCTGTGACTGTGCCGACTGTGGAGCGTGGGTTTTTTGAGGTAGTCTTCTGCTCAATGGAGATTGCAGGTGACAGGCCGTCGATCTGATCTACGTCCGGTTTCTGCATCATTTCAAGGAACTGGCGGGCGTAAGCGCTCAGGCTTTCAACGTAGCGGCGCTGCCCTTCAGCGTAAATCGTATCGAAGGCAAGAGAAGATTTGCCCGAGCCGGACAGGCCAGTCATGACGATCAGACTGTCTCGTGGAAGATCCAGGTCCACATTCTTCAAGTTATGTTCGCGAGCGCCACGTACAGTGATCTGCTTCATAAGGTCTGCGCGCGCGGGAGTATTTTGTGTGTCATGTGTTGGCGACTTCGCCATGGAACTGTCCTTTATCACGGATACCGAGTTCGCATATAAAAAGCAAAACAGGTCTGGGCGCGATCCTCAAAATGCAGGAGAATGAGCGCTGGAAATCAGGTGGAACATAAACGGAACAATTTTAAGGAGCAAGCCTTTTTGAGTTTGCTCTCGTAAATTTGTCTTTTAGAAAAATTGAGAGTTGAACTTGGCAGTTTTGCAAGGCATTGTATCGGAACAAAAATAGAACGAGCAGAGAGCCTTGCTTGCGGGCGCCTGATATTCCGACTGAAAGCCTAGGAAATGTGGACAACCACCGCGGGTTTGAGAAAGTCTGTTTGAATTGTAGAGCGCGGAGCATAGGTTACTTGCCAACTTAACTCGCTTAAACTTTGGGTGGGTTCAGACTTAGGAGTAATTCAATGGCCGGTAGCGTCAATAAAGTCATTTTGGTTGGAAATTTGGGCGCAGATCCGGAAATTCGCCGTACGCAGGACGGTCGTCCGATCGTCAACTTGCGTATCGCTACTTCGGAGAGCTGGCGTGACCGTAATAGCGGCGAGCGCCGTGAGCGGACCGAATGGCACCGTGTTGTTGTGTTTAATGAAGGTCTAGCAAAGGTTGCCGAGCAATTCCTGCGCAAAGGCTCCAAGGTTTACATCGAAGGTCAGTTGCAAACTCGCAAATGGCAGGACCAGAGCGGCCAGGATAAATACTCCACCGAGATCGTTTTGCAGGGCTTCAACTCTACGCTGACTATGCTTGATGGTCGCGGCGAAGGCGGTGGTGCAGGCGGCCAGGGTGGCCAGTCCGGTGGCTTCGGCGGCAGCGGCGGCGGTGGCGGCGGATACGATCAGGGCGGTGGCTTTGGTGGTGGCGGCTCCAGCAATCAGGGCGGCGGCTTCGGCGGTGGCAGCGGAGGTGGTCAAGCACCATCTGGCGGCTTCGGCGGCGGAATGGACGACGAAATTCCGTTCTAAGCCAAGCATGCAATTCAAGATGGCCCGGAGTGAGCGCAGGTTCACTGCCGGGCTTTTTTGTGTTCCGGTGTGAGGTCTTGCTCAGAGAGTGACGTGGGTAAAAGTCTTATCTTTCGACTTTACTTGGGCTTAAGTGGACTGGTCGCGGCTATGAGGATTGGGGAGCTCGTTCGCAGAGATGTGTCGTCAGTACTTGCTCTCAAAATAATAGAGAAACAACGCATGAAGATGCGATGTTAGCAAAACAAATAAATTTAAGGAGAGAATTGGTACGCCCAAGGGGAATCGAACCCCTGTTTCCGCCGTGAAAGGGCGGCGTCCTAACCGCTAGACGATGGGCGCACTCTACAGCATTTGCGCAATTTGGCGCGCTGTGAGGAGGCTTATAAGTTTTCAGTAGGATATTGTCTAGTGCTTAAAATTTTATAATTCAAACAATCCACAAATATGGATTTAGTCTATTCTTTTCTTAATTATTGTTAGATTTCAGCGCCTCACTCGAAATTGAGGCGCTGAAATGCTTGTGCTGAAATTACCAGCTGCCGGTGTTGCCCATGGAAAGCCATGGCTCAGCTGGTTCAAGGCTTCCACCTTTTTGCAAAAGCTCAATGGAAATTCCATCTGGAGAAACAATGAATGCCATACGGCCGTCGCGTGGTGGTCGGTTGATTGTGATCCCAGAGGCTTGAAGCTTTTCGCAGGTCTCATAGATATTGTCGACTTCATAGGCGAGGTGGCCGAAGTTGCGACCTCCGGCGTACTCTTCCGGATCCCAGTTGTATGTTAGCTCGAGTGCTGGTGCGGAAGATGCGCTGAAGCTTTCTTTGTCTTCAGGCGCAGCCAGGAAGACAAGCGTGAAGCGGCCAGCTTCGCTTTCGTGACGGCGAACTTCTTCCAGCCCAAAGATACTGCAATAAAACTTCAGGGATTCATCAAGATCTTTAACGCGGACCATGGTGTGTAGATAACGCATGTCGAACTCTTTCTTTTATGGGATTGGCTCTATGAAGTGGGAACCAGCAGAGGTTGAAGTTGGCCGAAGCTAGCGCGAAAAAAGCTAGGAGGGAAGGGTGCCTAGTATTTCTGAATTCTGAATATGCAAGGTATGCTTCGCAATAGTGTGTATCTGATGACAAGCGGAGACTTTGAAAGTAACGCGGGGATTCATGGGATAAAATCTTCAGTAGTGTTAGCTATACCCCCTCCAAACTTCAGGTAAATGGTGTTGATAGGACAACACTAACCAAATCAATGGGGGATCATTTAGCTCTTTGTTAATTTTTTACCTTTTTGCCGTCGGGCGTAATGATATTCTTTTTGTGGAATCAAGTGGTGTTCGGTTTTGATCGAGCGTTACATTTCAGATGCGGCAAATTTCGGGGCATTCATCATGGTGGTAAAAACGGCGCCTCAGTTAGGCTCTGTCGAGGACCTGGTTGACGATACAGCCTTAGATGTTCTTCAAGTGGCAGGAACAATCAAGTGGTTTGATATTGGTAAAGGCTATGGTTTTGTAGAGCCGGAAGACGATCTGCCTGACGTCTTGTTGCATGTTACATGCTTGCGCAGAGACGGCTATCAGACGGCGTATGAAGGCGCGCGTGTTGTTTGCGAGGTTCTTAATCGTCCGCGCGGATTGCAGGCTATGCGCATTCTTTCCATGGATGAGAGTTATGCGGTTCATCCTTCTCAGCTGCCACCTTCTCGGACGCACGTGCAGGTGACGCCAGAGGGTAGCTTTATCGACGCGGAAGTAAAGTGGTTTAACCGGGTCAAGGGCTTTGGCTTCCTGACGCGCGGCGAAGGCACGGAAGATATCTTCATTCATATGGAAACGCTACGTCGTTTCGGTATTACTGAGTTGCGGCCTGGTCAAAAGGTGCAGGTGCGCTTTGGTGATGGGCCGAAAGGCAAGATGGCTGCGGAAGTTCGGCCTGTCGGGAGTGGTACTCACATTCCGGCATCTCACTGACGAGAGGCTGATCGTTTTCAGATCACATTCCTGAGATTTGCTAGTTTTAAGCCCTTGGTGACTTGCCAAGGGTTTTTCTTTGGCTCAAAGCTAAAGAAAACGAGGTTTAGGGCTATATGACGGTTCTTCGAATTGCATTCATTTTTATTTTGCTAGGTATGACATCGACGGTCGCTGCAGGTATGAGAACTGAAATTCTTGAAGTGCGTAGTGCCAATGGAACGCATGAGTTCCAAGTTGAGGTCGCTGAAACGCCTGATGATAGAGCTCAAGGCTTGATGGGCCGAACGGATCTGACAGCTGATCAGGGGATGCTGTTCATTTTCCCGCAGTCGGGTCTTCAGTACTTCTGGATGAAGAATACGCCGACTTCGCTCGATATCATTTTCATCGGGTCTGATTATAAAATTAAAAGCATTGCTGCGAATACAGTGCCGTACTCGAAAGAGATTATTCCTTCCGGTTTGCCTGCTCAATATGTTTTAGAGGTGGTGGCTGGGCGCGCGGCTGAATTGGGTATTCAGCCCGGAGATCGCGTTATCCGTATCCCATAGATGAAGCGTTTAGTGCTTCGCAGAAAAGTGTGCCGACTGAGGAGTTCAGCCGGCGCAATAACGGTTAAAGGCTGTTTTTGAATTGGAGCTTTTTCTCCCAATCCAGCGCATGTTTTACGATTGTTGGCAGGTCATCAAAGCGTGGCTTCCATTCCAGATTGCTCATGATTCTGGAGTTGTCTGCGACAACTTTTGGAGAGTCGCCAGCACGGCGCGGCTCTTTTTTCACCTCAAAATTAACGTCTGATACGGCTTTCACAGCGTTGATGACCTGAAGGACTGAGTAGCCGTCACCGTAGCCTGCGTTCATGATAATGCTATCTCCGCCATCGCGCAGGCGTTTTAGGGCGAGGTAATGTGCGCTTGCAAGGTCGGAAACGTGGATGTAATCGCGCACTCCAGTCCCATCTGGTGTGTCGAAATCATCGCCAAAAATGCCGAGATGGGTGCGCTTACCGAGGGCAGCTTCGCAGGCCACTTTGATCAGATGTGTCGCATTCTTGGTGGACTGGCCAGTGCGACCTTCCGGATCAGCGCCTGCCACATTAAAATAGCGTAGAGCCGTGTATTTGAACTCGTGGGCGGCGGCCGTGTCGCGCAACATAAGTTCTGTCATTAACTTTGAAGTGCCGTAGGGGCTTAAGGGATTTAAGGGGGTGTCTTCAGAAACTGGAATAACTTCTGGATCACCATAAACTGCTGCGGTTGATGAGAAGATGAAATGCTTGATGCCATTCTTCACACAGGCTTCAATTAATGTGCGTGAAGCTGCTGTGTTATTCTCATAATATTTCAGTGGGTTAGAGACGGATTCTGGGACGATAATTGAGCCCGCGAAGTGAATGACCGCACAGATGTCGTGGTTGCGGAAGATTGTCTGGAGCAGATCAAGGTCTGTGATTTCGCCTTCGTAAAGCTTGGTGCTCTGCGGGATGGCCCAATCGAAGCCCGTGGACAGATTGTCTATGACGACAAAATCCTCTCTCGCGTCGTGAAGACACCACGTCATGTGGCTTCCAATATATCCGCAGCCGCCTGTTACAAGTATGGTCATTGTCTGCTCCAAAATTCTTAGTATGTAAGCTTCTTAAGGGTCTAATCTGTGTGTCACTAGGCGGATAAACTACTCGCCCTCAAGAATCTGATGATCGCGTGCAGCCTGAACTTCAAGGAATACGCGTCCGATCAATGGTTGTGCCCGTTTGATAGTGTCTTCCAGTGAGAAGATGACTTCTTCAACTGCGCCTGCTGTCAGAGCGTCTTCGAAATCCAGCGAGGCTGCGAGAAGGACGTCATTTGGGCCCAGGTGCAGGGTGCGGATTTCATTCACGCCTTTGACGGCTGCGGGTGCTTGTAGAATTTCTCGTACGGAAGCAACAAGTTCGTCAGAAGCGCTTTCGCCGATGAGGAGGCCTTTGGTTTCCAGTGCCAGTACAAAAGCTGTGCCTGCGAGGATGAGGCCAATTAAGACAGAGGCTGCTCCGTCCAGCCATGCAATGCCCAAAGCTTGAGCGCCGTAGATGCCGGCAAATGCTACGAGCAGGCCAAGCATTGCGGCTGTATCTTCGAAAAGTACAGTGAAAACTGTTGGGTCTTTGCTGTCGCGCACAGCGGCAAGGAAAGGGCGCTTGCCTTTGGTTTTTTTGAACTCTTTGTAGGCGACCATCCAGGCCCAGCCTTCAAAAATGATTGCGAGTCCAAGGACGATGTAAGCGATCAGGGCAGATTCAATCGGGTGAGGATTGAGAATTTTCTGAATGCCTTCGTAGAGCGAAATCCCTGCACCAACGGCGAAAATCATGATGGCGACGACAAATGCCCAGAAGTAAATTTCTGAGCCGTATCCGAACGGGTGTTTTTCATCTGCAGGTTTTTCAGCGCGCTTCATGCCAAGCAGCAGCAGGCCCTGGTTTCCTGTATCAACGAGCGAGTGAATGCCTTCGGACAGCATTGCGGCAGACCCGGTATAGGCTGCGGCAGCAAATTTGGTGATTGAAATGAGTGTGTTGCCAGCAAGGGCGGCGAAAATCACTTTTTTTGAGCCGTGGGCAGCCATTCGAATCCTCCGTGAAATACAAGGGTGACTTTACGAAGGGGATTTGGGACTGCAAGCTTTAACTCATTTGGGGAGAAGAGCGCCCACAAGAGGTATGGGCGCTCACCTGAATTATGAATGCATCTCGATTAACGAGAAGATGCCGTCTGCAACGAACTGAACGGACAGCGCTGCGAGGATCACACCAAAAAGACGGGTGATGATGAGCTGAACTGTGGAACCGAGCAGTTTATCGATGCGTGCTGCCAGCAGAAACACGAAGAAGCTGAGTGCGAGCACAGACAGAAGGACTGCGATCAGGCTCATCTGGCCAGCAAAGCCTGGTGCCTGACCGGCGAGCAGGATGATTGCAGAGATAGTTGCCGGACCTGCAATGAGCGGAATAGCTAGCGGGAACACTGCTGTCTGAGACAGGTCTTCCTGTTCGACAACCTTTTCCGCACTTTCAGCTTTACGCTTCTGGCGATGTTCGAACACCATCTCAGTTGCAATGATGAAGAGCAGAAGGCCGCCTGCAACCTTAAATGCAGCCTGAGAGATGCCGAGAACTTCCAGAAGCTGGCGTCCGGCAAAGAAAAATGCCAGGAGCGTGATGCCAGAAATGACTATGGCCTTAATCGCGATCTGACGGCGCTCAACACTGCTTGCCCCGGCGGTTACGGCCAGAAAAATTGGTGCCAGACCAATCGGGTCGATGGTGACAAACAGCATGGCAAATGCATTGATGAGGAACTCAATGAGCATTGCGCTTTACCTTGTATGTGGTTTAGCCCATCTTTGGGCGCTTTTACCCGCATTTCTGCGGTTCTTGAGAGGGCGCTACCAGACAATGTTGTATTTGGCAAGAGTTTGATAGGATTTTGCACTGCCTGCGTATAGCTTAGTATTTTTATGAGGAAGAGCGATGCTTTTGAGCAACGAAACTGTGTAGAAAGGCCTAGTAACCAGTGGTCGATGAGGCCGTGGGGTAAGGTAGTTGTTATTAGGTGTCTTTTCAGGGCTTGTGGCGTTTGGTTCTGCGGTTTGAATCGGCTATAAAGGCTAGGAATTCTGACTTAAAATTGATGAGAATAATCCTTGGCAGATCAGGACTTAAGTACACCACCAGGTGGCCTACCTAGCGACATTCGGCCCGTCTCTATCACAGATGAAATGAAGCGCAGCTATCTCGATTACGCAATGAGCGTGATTGTGAGCCGTGCGCTTCCCGATGTTCGTGATGGTTTGAAGCCGGTTCACCGCCGCATTCTGTATTCTATGCATGAAAACGGATATGAGTGGAACAAGCCCTATCGTAAATCCGCCCGCGTCGTTGGTGACGTTATGGGTAAATATCACCCACATGGTGATAGTGCGATTTATGATGCTCTTGTTCGTATGGCGCAGAATTTTTCCATGCGCCTGCCACTCATTAATGGGCAGGGCAACTTTGGCTCGGTTGATGGTGACCGTGCTGCAGCGATGCGTTACACAGAGTGTCGCCTCGAAAAAGTTGCTCAGACACAGCTTTCCGATATCGACAAAGATACGGTGAACTTCAATGAGAACTACGATGGCTCCGAGACGGAACCTGAAGTTCTCCCAGCACGCTATCCGAACCTACTGGTAAACGGTGCTGGCGGTATTGCTGTTGGTATGGCGACCAATATTCCGCCGCATAACATGGGTGAAGTGATTGATGGCACGATCGCAATGATCGAGCGCCCTGAAATCACTCTGCCAGAGCTGATGGAGATTATCCCGGGTCCGGACTTCCCGACCGGTGGTATTATTCTTGGCCGTGCTGGCATCAAATCAGCTTATGAGACCGGACGTGGTTCCGTTCTTATGCGCAGCCGGGTTGAGACAGAAGAAATTCGCTCAGGCCGTATGGCATTGATTGTCACTGAAATCCCTTATCAGGTGAACAAATCCTCTATGATCGAAAAGATCGCAGAGCTTGTTCGTGAAAAGCGGATTGAGGGCATCTCTGACATTCGCGACGAATCAGATCGTCGTGGTATGCGCGTAGTTATTGAGCTGAAGCGTGACGCGGTTCCTGATGTTATCCTGAACCAACTCTATCGTTACTCTCAGCTTCAACAGAGCTTTGGCTGTAACGTGGTGGCTCTTAATGGTGGCCGTCCTGAGCAGCTTGCACTGCAGGATATGCTGAAAGCGTTTATTGCTTTCCGTGAAGAGGTTATTGGTCGCCGGACCCGGTTCCTTCTGAATAAAGCGCGTGATCGTGCTCATGTTCTCGTAGGTTTGGCTGTTGCGACTGCCAACATTGATGATGTTATTCATCTTATTCGCACAGCACCTGATCCTGCGACTGCGCGCCGTCAGCTGATGGAGCGTAACTGGCCAGCGAAAGACATCGAGCCGCTGATCCAGCTGATTGATGATCCACGCTACGCTATTCAGGAAGATGGTACGTTCAAGCTTTCTGAAGATCAGGCTCGCGCCATTCTGGACCTGCGCTTGCAGCGTCTGACTGCTCTGGGCCGCGACGAGATTGGCGATGAACTCGACAAGCTGGCGACGGAGATCAAGGACTATCTTGATATTCTACGTAGCCGTGAGCGTATTCTTCAGATTGTTCGTACCGAGCTTGAAGAAGTACGTGATGAGTTTGCGACGCCGCGCCGGACAGAAATTACCGATGGTGGTGGAGATCTGGATGATGAAGATCTGATCCAGCGTGAAGATATGGTCGTGACCGTATCTCATACCGGCTACATCAAACGCGTTCCTCTGGACACCTATCGTGCGCAGCGTCGTGGCGGTAAGGGCCGGTCTGGCATGCGGACGAAAGACGAAGATTTTGTAACCCGTCTATTCGTTGCCAATACGCATACGCCAGTTCTGTTCTTTTCGTCTCGCGGTATTGCCTACAAGATGAAAGTCTGGCGTTTGCCGTTGGCGAGCCCGCAAGCACGCGGGAATGCGTTGGTCAACATGCTGCCACTTGAGCAGGGTGAGCGCATCACCTCTATTCTGCCGCTTCCTGAAAATGAGGAAACATGGGCAGAGCTGGACGTGATGTTTGCGACCAAGCGTGGAACCATCCGCCGGAACAAGCTTTCAGACTTCGCTCAGATCAACAAAAACGGCAAGATCGCCATGAAGTTGGAAGAGGGAGATGGCATCGTCAACGTTATGACTTCAACGGAAGACGATGATGTTCTGCTGACGACCTCGTCGGGTATGTGTATTCGCTTCCCGGCAACGGATGTTCGTGTGTTCTCTGGCCGTAACTCCGTTGGTGTTCGTGGGATCAACCTTGCTGAGAGTGATCACGTCATCTCCATGACGATCCTTGGTCACTTTGAGTGCGATTCCGAAGAGCGGACGGCTTATCTGAAGCTTTCCCGTGCTATGCGCGGTGAGGAAGCAGAAGATAATGTGTCCTTTGAGGACGCGGGCATCTCCGAAGAACGCTTTAAAGAGATGGACGAGAGTGAAGAAGTCATTCTTACTGTTTCTGAAAAGGGTTATGGCAAGCGCACCAGCTCGTACGAGTACCGTACCACCGGTCGTGGCGGTAAGGGTATCGCGGCTATGACGGTGAATGATCGTAATGGCCGCCTGGTTGCGTCTTTCCGTAGTGAGGACAGTGACGAGATTATGCTGGTGACCGATGGTGGTCAGCTGATCCGTTGCCCAGTTAACGGCATCCGCATTGCAGGTCGTTCGACACAAGGTGTGACCGTGTTCAATACCTCTGCTGAAGAGCAAGTCGTTGCAGTGGAGCGCATTAGTGAAGCTGATGATGACGAGAATGTTGAACCTGAAGACGCTGTTGAGGTCGGTACAGACACCGGAGGGGCAGACGCAGAGAGCGCTGCTCCGACACCTGAGGGTGACGGTGGTGAAGTGCCAAGCACTGAGTAGGTGATGTAGATTCTAGAAAAAGGCGGGGCATGTGCTCCGCCTTTTTTGTTTCTGGCTATTTTATTCTGGGAGAGGGAACTGCAATTTTGTGAGTGATATAGATTTGAAGGCTTTCATTGTGCTTTTCTAGAAGCACGTCTTGGGTAGATCCAACTATCGATCCAATTCTGCATGATCTGTCCTAAATGGTATGGCCTAATTGTCAGAAATAGCTTGAAACGCATGGGTAAAATGGGTTCAATCTCGCCAAAGCCCAAAAGGTAAGTGTCATTTATGATGCTTATGGGGAGAGGCATTTGTGACGCGAGAGATTATATGAAGCGCATTGCACTTTATCCGGGGTCTTTTGATCCTATGACACACGGTCATCTGGACATTCTGGAGCAATCATTGGTTTTGGCTGATGAGGTGATTGTAGCTATTGGCATTCAGGCTTCCAAGGCTCCGTTGTTTTCCTTTGAAGAACGTGTGGAGTTGATCCGCCTTGCTTGTGAAGAGCAGTTTGGTGCAGAAAATGCTGCTCGTATTCGTACAGTCTCCTTTACTGGGCTGGTAGTGGATGCAGCGCGAGAGCATGGCTCTAATATTCTGGTGCGCGGACTTCGAGACTCGACTGATCTCAATTATGAAATGCAGATGGCTGGAATGAATGGGGCGATGGCATCTGACATCAAGACCGTATTTTTTCCAAGCTCACCAGTGATGCGCCCCATTGCGGCTACACTGGTGCGCCAGATTGCAAAGATGGGGGGAGATTACAGTTCGTTTGTCCCCAAGTGTGTTGAGGCTGCGCTTAAAAAGCGCTTTGAGATTGCTTAAAAACAACGCAACAGAAAAGACTGCCTATTTGATAGGGTTAGACTTTTTTAGCGCGTCGCGTTTATGTGCAATCACATAACACCCGCTAAATTTTGTTTGTGTGCGTATCTCTTTTCGAAAGCCAATTGGGAGTTTGAGAGGTACGCCTTGGCTAAGACAAGGACAGAAATCTTGCTACGTATCCTGACAGCATGTGCGATGGTTGTGGGCGCATTTATGATGCCATTCACTGCCAGCGCGAAAGATCTTGAAAACACGATTTATCTGGACCTAAAAGACGGACGCGTTGAAATTGCGCTGCGTCCTGATCTTGCACCTGAGCATGTGAAGCGTATTAAACAGCTTACACGTGAAGGCTTTTATGATGGCATCGTATTCCATCGAGTGATTGATGGCTTCATGGCGCAGACTGGCGACCCAACCGGCACAGGCATGGGCGGCTCTGAAATGCCTGACCTGAAAGCTGAGTTCTCCAAGGCTCCGTTCAAGCGCGGTACTCTTGGCATGGCACGTTCCCGCAGCCCGAACAGTGCGAACTCTCAGTTCTTCATCATGTTCAATGATGGGTCCTGGCTTGATGGTCAGTACACCGTATTTGGTGACGTGGTTTCCGGAATGGACGCTGTAGACAAGATCAAACGCGGCGAACCTGTTCGTAACCCTGATAAGATCATCAAAATGCAGGTTGCGGCAGACGCCAAGTAGAGGCTATGTCTGCACTCAGACTTATTCTAAGATAAAGGACAGTCCCGTGGCTGATATCAAAGATCCAGAAAACACACTGCTGCTGGAAACCACTCAGGGTAACGTTGTTATTGAACTGCGTCCTGACCTGGCACCTAACCACGTTGCTCGTATTAAAGAGCTCGCACGTGAAGGTTTTTACGACGGCATCGTGTTCCACCGTGTGATTGACGGCTTCATGGCTCAGACCGGCTGCCCACAGGGCACAGGTACTGGCGGCTCCGGCAAGAAGCTGAAAGCTGAGTTCAACGATGCGAAACACGTTCGCGGCACATGCTCCATGGCTCGCTCTATGGATCCAAACTCTGGCGACAGCCAGTTCTTCATCTGCTTCGGCGATGCATCCTGGCTCGACGGTCAGTACACCGCATGGGGTCAGGTTGTTGAAGGTATGGACAACGTTGACAAGATCAAACGTGGTGAGCCTGTTTCCAACCCAGATAAGATTGTCTCTTTGAAGGTTGCTGCGGACGCTTAATAGCGAACGCACTGCGAATTATGAAAGGCTCGGCAATTTGCCGAGCCTTTTTGTTGGGGCCATGCAAATGGACGCAGCGCTCTTCTAAACAGGTTGACCTAAATCGCGTCAGGGGGTATCTCCCTCTGGCTTCAATCGTTTGACTGCGGGACAGGTGACAGCAAGGCCTGCAGACTACAAACGGATTTGGCAATAATTCCAATAAGACAGCACGGAGATGGCGACCACATACTGTGCGGCGCTGATTTGCTGTTTTGTAAAACTGGATACCCTATGCTGGTTGATGATTTTGATTTTGATCTGCCACCGGAAAACATTGCGCTCCGCCCGGCAGTTCCGCGTGATAGTTCACGGATGTTGGTGGTGCGCCCTGATGGTGAGCAACTGCTGACAGATGATCAGGTGCTGTCTCTACCTGACCTTTTAGAGCCGGGTGATGCGCTCGTCTTTAATGATACAAAAGTTATTCCGGCACAGCTGCTTGGCTTCCGCTCGCGTGATGGCGTGACGGCAAAAGTTGGTGTGACATTGCACCAGCGTGCCAGTGCGAAGGAATGGCGTGCCTTTGTTCGTCCAGCTAAGAAACTGAAAGTTGGCGATACTGTTCGTTTTGCTTTTGATGAGGAAAGTAAAGATACTGCAGAGCTTTCTGCTGTTGTGGCTGAGAAATCTGAGGCTGGCGATATTCTGTTTGAGTTTGACCGTTCTGCCGGTGAGCTGGATGCTGCGATTGCACAGGTGGGGCACATTCCGCTGCCGCCATACATTGCAGCTAAGCGGGCTGAAGATGATCAGGACCGCAAAGATTATCAAACCATCTACGCAAAATATGAGGGTGCTGTTGCTGCACCCACTGCTGGTTTGCATTTTACAGATCAATTGTTTGCTGCCCTTGAAGAGCGCGGTGTTGAGAAGCACTTTGTGACGCTTCATGTGGGCGCTGGCACGTTTTTGCCAGTCAAGGCCGACAAGACTGAAGACCATAAAATGCACTTTGAGTATGGCGAGATCAGCGGTGAGACAGCTGCAGCGCTCAACGCTGTGCGCGCCCGTGGCAACAAGATTGTTTCTGTTGGTACAACTTCACTGCGCATTCTTGAGAGCTCAGTTTCTGAAGATGGCGTGATTAACCCGATTTCTCAGAGCACCGACATTTTTATTACACCCGGCTATCAGTTCAAAGCCATTGATGCGCTGATGACCAACTTCCATTTACCGCGCTCAACGCTGTTTATGCTTGTGAGTGCACTGAGTGGTATGGACGAAATGCGCGCTGCTTATGAGCATGCGATCAGCACTGGCTATCGTTTTTACAGTTATGGAGACAGCTCGCTGCTGTTCAAGAAGGCTTCCAAATGACCGAAACATCTCGTGAAACACAGCAGGGCACCAAGCCGTTTTCCTTCAAGCTGCTGAAAACAGATGGCATGGCGCGCCGCGGTGAAATTACAACGTCGCACGGCAAGGTTCGTACACCTGCGTTTATGCCGGTTGGTACACAGGCGACTGTAAAGGCTATGTATCCGCAGCAGGTGCGTGATCTGGGGGCGGATGTTGTTCTCGGTAACACATACCATTTGATGCTGCGCCCGACTGCTGAGCGGATTGCCAAACTTGGTGGCCTGCACAAATTTATGGGATGGGATCACACGATCCTGACAGACTCTGGTGGGTTCCAGGTGATGTCCTTGTCTGGTCTTCGCAAGATGACAGAAGAAGGCGTAACCTTCTCGTCTCACCATGATGGATCAAAGCATTTCATGAGCCCGGAGCGTTCTGTTGAAATTCAGGGCCTGCTTGGTTCTGATATCCAGATGCAGCTTGATGAGTGTATTGCTCTTCCTGCTGAGCGGGATGAAGTTGAGCGCGCCATGCAATTGTCTTTGCGTTGGGCTGAACGCTCCCGTGCTCAGTTTGAGAAGATGGGTGGCCCAGAAAAGGGGCAGGGCCTTTACGGTATTGTTCAGGGCGGTGACGTGCCGGATCTGCGCGTTGAATCTGCTCAGCGACTTGGTGAGCTTCCGATGGAAGGTTATTCCGTTGGTGGTCTGGCCGTTGGTGAGCCTCAGGCTGTCATGCTGAAGATGTTAGAGATCACGACGCCTGCGATGCCAAAGGACAAGCCGCGTTATCTGATGGGTGTTGGCACACCAGAAGATATTCTGGAAAGTGTCGCGCGTGGTATTGATCAGTTTGACTGTGTGATGCCAACCCGTGCTGGCCGTCATGGATTGGCCTATACCCGATTTGGTAAAGTGAATCTGAAGAATGCGCGCCATTCTGAAGACCCGCGTCCGTTGGATGAGCATTCCAACTGTGAAGCAACTTCAAAATACTCCCGAGCTTACCTACACCATCTGGTGCGTGTGAATGAAGGTCTGGCTGCGATGCTGTTGACCTGGAACAACCTTGCTTACTACCAGTACCTGATGCAGGGCATCCGTGATGCGATTGATGAAGGTCGGTTTGAAGAATTCCGCCAGCAGACCAAAGAAGATTGGGCACGTGGCGACATGGAACCTTATGTTTGGTCATAGGGTTCAGCGAATATAAAAGCTACGAAGGCTTGGGTGTGAGAATGCCCAAGCCTTTTCTATAGGCGCCATAGAAGTACATGCTCTGGTGTCTTCTCCCTTTCCAAGAGACCATGAAGATCGGCGACAAAGACTTTTTCTGCACTTAAATACCGCTCCATCACATGCCAGGGTTCTTCGTTCTCGAAGAAAGCATGATGGGGAACTGCCAGAATAACTGCATCACAGTCACCCGGTGGAGTTTCCTGGTAGAGTTCGACGCCAAAGTGCTCTTTCGTGTGCTCAGGATCGGCTAAAGGATCGACAGCGAAGATATGGGCACCGAAGCGTTCTAACTCTCTAATCAGGTCGATTACTTTAGAATTTCGTGTATCGGGCACGTCTGCTTTGTATGTGATGCCTAATATGGCAATACGGGGTGGCATGGGGCGTGCAAGCTTTACGCACCCCTGAATGACTTCTGTTGCAATGAATCTACTCATGCTTTCATTAGTGCCTCGCCCTGCAAGGATAACCTGAGGGGAGAAGCCAAGCTGATGTGCTTTATCTGTCAGGTAGTAAGGGTCAACGCCGATACAGTGTCCGCCGACTAAGCCGGGATGAAATGGCAGAAAGTTCCATTTGGTTGAAGCGCCTTCCAGTACATCGCGTGTATCGATATCCATGGCATGGAATAGCATGGAGAGCTCATTCATGAGCGCTATGTTCAAATCACGTTGTGTATTTTCAATGACCTTTGCAGCTTCAGCGACTTTAATGGATGAGGCTTTGTAAACACCTGCTTTGACGATCTTTCCATAAAGCTCCGCCAGTGTTTCAAGTGCATCTTCTGAACTGGCTGAAACGATTTTGAGCAGGTTGGAAAGTGTGTGTTTTTTGTCGCCGGGATTGATCCGCTCGGGTGAGTATCCAATCTGGAAATCCTTCTGAAATCGCAGACCGGACTCTCGTTGCAAAAGGGGGATCGCGATCTCTTCGGTGGCGCCGGGATAAACTGTAGATTCGAACACTACGATGTCGTTGGGCTTCATGAAGGCCCCAACGATTTTTGATGCTTTTTTTATTGGGCCGAGATCAGGGCGTTTGGAGATGTTTATTGGAGTGGGAACTGCAACGATGTGGATCCGCGCCTGTCTGATATCAGGCGCGGAATACGTGAGCGTTAGGTTTTTGGAAGAAAGAACCGTCTTGCTGACAGAGGCAGTTCTATCATTTCCCTCGAGAAGCTCTTGGACCCGGTGACGATCTATGTCGTAACCAATGGTTTTGATACCTGCATGCGCCAGCGCACAAGCAACAGGCAAGCCTACATAGCCAAGCCCGACAACTGAGACGATTTCTTCCATAAAATGGCACCTTGGGATGTCCTACACATTGTAGTAATCCCGATACCATTTGACGAAGTTTGCAACCCCTGCCTTTACGGAGGTTTGCGGTTTGAAGCCCGTTGTCTCAATCAGATCTGTAACATCAGCAAAGGTGGCTGCAACGTCTCCAGGCTGGAATGGTAAGAACTCTTTCTTTGCGGTCATGCCCAGCGCGTCTTCGATAGCGGCTAGATAGTCCATTAGCTGGACTGGATCGCTGTTGCCGATGTTGAAGACCTGATACGGTGCGCTGGAGGTTGCCGGATCAGCTGCTTTTCCATCCCAATTATCCGTACGTTTTGGGGGGAGGTTGGAAACCCGCACAATACCTTCCACAATATCATCCACGTATGTGAAATCACGGATCATATTGCCGTGGTTGAACAGCGGGACAGGTTTACCCTCTAATATGGCCTTGGTGAATTTGAACAAAGCCATATCCGGGCGTCCCCAAGGACCGTAAACGGTGAAGAACCGTAGACCTGTGCAAGGGATGTCAAAGAGGTGGGCGTAGGAATGGGCCATGGCCTCGTTGGCTTTTTTTGTTGCAGCATAAAATGAAACCGGATGATTGCCGCCGCGATGTGTCGACAACGGCATCGTTTCATCTAGCCCGTAGACTGAGCTGGTGGAAGCATAGACCAGATGCTTTACATCATGCGCGCGAGCACCTTCCAGTATAGATAGAAAGCCAGTGACGTTTGCATCGACGTAAGATTGAGGACTTTCCAGCGAATAGCGCACGCCTGCCTGAGCAGCAAGGTGAATGACCCTTGACGGTGCATGTTGCTTGAAGATGCGCATGACAGCTTCGGCATCTTCAAGCCTGATCCGTTCCTCTGTGAAATGGTTAGAGGATGTGAGACGCTTCAGTCGCTCTTCCTTCAGCGTCACATCATAGTAGTCTGTGACACAATCCAGGCCGATGACATGATAGCCATCTTGTAACAGACGGAGGGCTACAGCGTTGCCGATAAAGCCGGCAGTGCCTGTTACAAGTACTTTTTCCATTTCACGTTTCCCGATACTCAGCTGGTTTTTACAAGAAGCTTGTCTAGCATTGGGCGTAGCTGAGCAGCCAGCTCCGAATCATCCAATGCATAAGCGACATTTGCCGACAAGAACCCTGAGCGAGAACCACAGTCGTATGTTTCTCCACGGAATTCGACGCCGTGGAAGTCCTGCTGGCCCATCAGTGTGAGCATGGCATCGGTGAGCTGGATTTCACCACCGGCACCGGTGCTCTGGTTTTCGAGAAGTCCGAAAATCTCTGGCTGCAGGATATAACGGCCATTGATGTAGAGATTAGATGGTGCAGTCCCTTCTGCTGGCTTTTCAACCATACCAGTGATGGAGAACGTGTCGTCAGCGCGTGGAGCATCCCGCTCGACAATGCCGTATTTGTGTGTTTGATCCCACGGCACTTCCTCAACTGAGATGATGTTGCCGCCATGGTTCTCATAGGCCTCTACCATTTGTGAGAGGCAGCCTTTTGGCGCTTTCATCAGCATGTCTGGCAGCAAAATAGCGAAAGGTTCATTGCCGATGATGTCGCGTGCACACCAGATCGCATGTCCCAAACCGAGAGGTTCTTGCTGACGGGTGAAACTGGTTGTACCTGCGGAAGGGCGGATCTTTTCAAGAAGCTCCAATGCATGGTCTTTGTTTCTGCGACGCAGAGTTTCTTCCAGCTCATAAGCAATGTCGAAGTGGTCTTCGATCACCTGTTTATTTCTTCCTGTTACAAATACGATGTGCTCAATCCCGGCTGCGCGAGCTTCATCAACCACGTACTGGATGATAGGCCGATCCAGAATGGTCAGCATTTCTTTTGGAACGGCTTTTGTTGCAGGAAGGAAGCGGGTGCCCAGACCTGCAACCGGGAGAACAGCTTTTCGTATCGCACGTGTCATATATTTGAATTCCTTAGGTCAAGGAGATCGAAACAGTCATTTTCTTAGCACTTATCTGCAGCGAATTAGGCTCGTCAATGGTACCAAATGAATTTGTCCTAGGACATAATGCTTCGATTGCCCGAAATTTGAATTACTCATTCTTTAGAGATGTTCATTCGCAGTCAATTATCGCGAAATTGTGAAGCTCTCTTGTTTCTCCAGAACATGCTGTTTTAAAAGTTACTCCAAGATGAACAGAAAGCTATCAAGGGTGTAATTGTGATTGAAGGTTTTAAGCTTGCGGCGCTGGAAGCAGGGCAACGAATTCTGGGGATTTATGAGGAAGGCTTTCAGTCGGTGACCAAAGGAGATGGTTCTCCGGTCACAATTGCAGACCAGCAAGCTGAAGAAATTATCCTCAATCACCTGTCTGTTCTCTGTCCAGATGTACCTGTGATTGCTGAAGAAGCAATGGCAGCAGGAATTATGCCAGAAATCGGTTCCCGCTTTATTCTTGTGGATCCTCTGGACGGTACGCGAGAGTTCATCAGCCGGAATGGCGAGTTCACAGTCAATATTGCATTGATCGAGAACGGAACTCCCACCAAAGGCGTTATCTTTGCCCCTGTGACTGGTGAGCTGTTTTGGGGAGAGGTTGGGCAAGGTGCTTATCGATCAGAAGCCAAAGGACTTGAGCCGGGAAAAGCTACAGAGATGAGTTGCACGGTTTTTTCTAAAGAACTGCGGGTTCTGGCAAGCCGATCGCATCGCAGTGAACGGACCAATGCTCTATTAGAAAGATTGGAGAACTCATCGATTGTTGCTGCGGGTTCATCTTTGAAATTTTGCCGCCTGGCAGAAGGGAAAGCCGATTTTTATCCACGCATGGAGCCAACGATGGAGTGGGATACTGCTGCCGGGCAAGCGATCCTTTGTGCTGCCGGGGGAGCGGTTGTTGTAAAGGGGGGAGCGCCACTTGCATACGGCAAGCTTAAAACGCCTCAAGACAAACCTTTCGCAAATCCGTGCTTTTTAGCAGTCGCGGACGAAAAAATTATTTCCCATTATGGCTTAAGGTCGGGTTGGTAAGCTTCGGCGCATCAATGCTCAACCGTTAAACTCTGGATCAAGACTTAACGACACGTCCTTTGGAGACCGTGATGGGCATTGATAGCCAGTCGCATTTGCGACGACTAGAAAACGAGAGCATTCATATTATTCGCGAGGTAGCGGCAGAGTTTGACAACCCTGTGATGCTTTACTCCATTGGTAAAGACAGCGCGGTGATGCTGCACCTTGCTCTTAAAGCCTTCTATCCTTCCAAGCCTCCATTTCCTCTACTGCACGTGGACACCACGTGGAAGTTTCAGGAGATGATCACTTTCCGTGATTACACGGTAGATAAATATGGACTGGATCTGATCGTTCACACGAACGAAGAGGGCGTCAAAAACAACATCAATCCATTTGATCACGGCAGCTCCAATTATACGCACATCATGAAAACGGAAGCGCTGAAAGAAGCGCTTACGCAATACAAGTTTGATGCAGCTTTCGGTGGTGCGCGGCGTGATGAAGAAAAATCGCGCGCAAAAGAACGCGTTTTTTCGTTCCGTTCTGCGAGCCATGGTTGGGATCCTAAGAACCAGCGCCCGGAACTGTGGTCACTTTATAACGGTCGGATTGCCAAAGGTGAATCTATTCGCGCATTCCCGCTCTCCAATTGGACTGAGCTGGACATCTGGCAGTACATTCTGGCTGAAGGCATCGAAATTGTACCTCTCTACTTCTCTGCCAAGCGACCCGTGGTTGAGCGGGATGGCACTTTGTTGATGTTGGATGATGATCGCTTTCGTCTGGAACCAGGTGAGAAAGTTGAGCAACGGGATGTTCGTTTCAGAACTCTTGGATGTTATCCGCTGACAGGGGCTGTGGAATCCACAGCTGATACTCTTGAAGATATTGTGAGTGAGATGCTCATTGCCCGGACTTCTGAACGTAGTGGTCGCCTGATTGATCATGACAGCTCCGGCTCAATGGAAAAGAAGAAGCGTGAGGGGTATTTCTAAATGAACAAGATCGCGCCAGTGGCAGAAGCATTTGATCTGTCCACCTATATCAACTCACAAGAGTCCAAAAGTTTCCTGCGTTTTTTGACTTGCGGCAGTGTCGATGATGGAAAGTCCACGCTTATTGGTCGCTTGCTCTACGACACCAAGCTGATTTTTGAGGATCAGCTGGCAGCGCTTGAGAAAGATAGCCGCAAGCACGGAACTGTTGCAGACGAAATTGATCTTGCGTTGCTCGTGGATGGCCTTGAGGCTGAGCGGGAGCAGGGGATCACAATTGATGTTGCTTACCGCTTTTTCTCGACTGAAAAACGGAAGTTTATTGTTGCTGATACACCTGGGCATGAACAGTATACGCGGAACATGGCGACCGGGGCGTCAACGGCAGATCTTGCAATTTTGTTGGTTGATGCGCGCAATGGACTGCTAACGCAGACACGTCGGCACGCATTTATCGCATCTTTGTTGGGCGTGCGTCATGTGGTTCTGGCGGTCAACAAGATTGACCTTGTTGACTATGACCAAAAGCGGTTTGAAGAAATCAAGGCGGATTTTGAGAGCTTCTCATCTGGGTTTGATTTTGACAGTAGCGAAGTCATTCCGCTTTCAGCGCGTTTTGGTGACAATGTGACCACCAATAGCGAGAAACTCAGTTGGTTTACTGGTCCGACTTTGCTTCAACACCTTGAAAATGTTGAACTTGGTGAAGAGCACAGCGAAGCAGCGTTCCGTTTTCCAGTTCAGTGGGTGAACCGTCCAAATCTGGATTTTCGCGGATATAGCGGCACTGTTCGTGGCGGATCTGTCAATGTGGGTGATGAAGTTGTCGTTGCCCAGTCTGGCAAAACCAGTCGCGTTGAAAAGATTGTCACCATGGATGGTGATCAGCTGCGAGCTGATGACGGTCAATCGGTTACTCTGACATTGGCTGATGAGATCGATATTTCTCGTGGCGATGTTCTAGCGCCAGCGCACTCACGACCTGATGTAAGTGACCAGTTTGCCGCTCATCTGATCTGGATGTCTGAAAGTGCAATGCTGCCGGGGCGACCTTATCTTTTGAAGTGTGGCACTAAAACGATCGGGGCAAGTGTTACAGAGATCAAACACAAGGTAGATGTGAACACGTTTGATCATCATGCGGCAAAGCAGCTGGCTCTTAATGAGATCGCATTTTGTAATTTGGCGCTTTCTGAAGCAATTGCGTTCGACCCATATGAAGCAAACCGGGATACTGGCAGTTTTATACTCATCGACAGAATGACGAATGAGACTGTTGCTGCTGGTCTTATCTGGTTTGGACTGCGACGGGCGACTAACGTTCATCGTCAAGCCCTGGATGTGAACAAGAAAGCGCGTGGTGGTCTTAAAGGACAGAAGCCTGCCGTTCTCTGGTTCACAGGGCTTTCAGGCTCCGGTAAGTCGACCATTGCGAATGCGGTGGAACAGAAGCTACTGAGCCTTGGACGGCATACCTATCTGCTTGATGGCGATAATGTTCGTCATGGTCTGAATAAAGATCTTGGATTTACCGATGCTGATCGCGTTGAAAACATCCGCCGAGTTGCTGAGACATCGAGACTCTTTGTGGACGCAGGGTTGATCACACTGGTTTCCTTTATCTCGCCATTTAAGGCTGAACGTCAGCTTGCTCGTGATTTGCTGGATACGGATGAGTTCTTTGAAATCTTTGTCGATACAACTCTTGAAGAGTGTGAAACACGTGACCCTAAGGGACTTTATGCCAAGGCTCGGAAAGGTGAGATTTCCAACTTTACCGGGATAGATAGCGCTTATGAAGCCCCTGAGGCTCCGGAACTGCATTTGAAAACTGCAGGGCGCACTGTTGAGGCTCTGGCTGATGAGATCGTCGACCGCTTGCTTAAAGATGGCTATATTGGCTCGGACAATACCTGGGTCATCTAGAACACCTGTAAGTTTTTGGAATTTCCAGCCGGGGACGAGAGTTCCCGGTTTTTCAGTTTCAAGTGAGTGTTTTATCAGGCAGGGTTTATGCCAATCTTTCCGAATTACTCTAAGAATTTTTTACCAAGGTGAGACCCTGTAATTTTTCGCAGGGTCGATATCAGGTAGTTTCTCGCTGCGTTTGTGCTGTCATGGCAAAACAGTTGGAGGAATAAATGCCAAAGGCTCTCAAAAAATATAAGAATGTCAAAGAGTTCTTGAGCGGTGTGTCTGCATTCCAGAAAGAAATGGAAAAAAAACATAAGCTCCCGGCTAAAGATGTCGCTAAATACGGCAAGTTGACAAATGATAAAGCGGCTGTCGAAAAGGCCTATATGAAACTTGTCGAGGATGAACCGAAGCTAAAGAAAATTTCTGCTGATATTGAAACAGGTCAGAAAGCCCTCAAATCTCTTGCGAAAGCACAGGACGACTATATCAAGGCACATGATTCGGTGGAGCAAATCACCAAGGGAATGAAAACTTTGGAAGCTGAAGCTGGTGGAGACAAGAAAAAGCTTATTGGCGTTGAAAAGTATCAAAAACTTCGCCAGCATTTAGATACTGCGAACAAAGGTTATGATGCCGCTGAGAAGAAGATTGCTCAGGTGGCCGCGCTCCAAAAGCAAGTTGAGCGGTTTCAGGATACCTATGAGAGAGAGCGAGACAAAATAGCAAAGAGTTATGGAGTTACCTTAACAACAGATGCGAAGAGTTTGATTGTTCTTATGGGGAAGACTGCCGAGATGTCTATGGTTATTGGATGACGCTGTTTTAGCCTGGTGGATGTTTCGCTTGGCTACACAGTTTCTGATGGTTCGCTTTTGTGTTGGCGCTGTTATGTTTCATTTAAGCTCAGTGTGGGCGGCAACGTATCGATTGGCCGGTTGCCACTCTCTTCAATTCAATATGAAGCATTAATGAGCTCATCAAAGAATGTGTTTTGAACCACAGGCTTTGGCTAGTGAAAAGGTCGCCATCCAAGTTGAGGCGTAGCACTCATCTACTCACAGATGAGATGCATTCTATGCAGTGCATGCTATTGTTAGATATGCATTGGACCAAGCAAGATGATGGCTGCAGCTATCCCATGAAACTCAAGTTTTTTGGCGTTCACAGACTTGGAGGACTGGCTGTAAGATCTGCGTATGTCAAAGGTCTCTGTAGAGTGCATCGCATCGTTCCTGCTCTTGTAATTTGGAGCCAAAGCGCCTAATCAACTTTTGGATTATATTCACGCCTTTAAGGAGATCTCTTCGTGTCTCAACCAAATTCAGAAGTTTCAGTTGGAAACGCTGTCTTTTCAAATGATAAGCCGTTCTCTCTTATTGCTGGACCATGCCAGATGGAGAGTCGCGCACATGCCATGGAAATGGCTCAGGCTGTCAAAGAAATTGCAGAAGAACTGAGTATAGGGTTGGTTTTCAAAGCGAGCTACGACAAGGCGAACCGGACTAGTCTGTCTGCCAGCCGCGGTATGGGCATGGCCAAAGGTCTGGAGGTTTTTGCGGAAATCAAAGAAACCTACGGCTTGCCGGTGATTACCGATGTGCATGAGCCAAACCATTGTGCACCAGTTAGTGAAGTTTGCGATATTTTGCAGATTCCAGCTTATCTGTGCCGCCAAACTGACCTTCTTGTTGCTGCTGCGAAAACCGGTAGAGCGCTGAATGTGAAGAAGGGACAGTTTCTCGCGCCCTGGGACATGAAAAACGTCATGACCAAAGTGGTTGAGAGTGGCAACTCCAATGTGATGCTGTGCGAGCGTGGCGCAACATTTGGCTACAACACACTTGTTTCAGACATGCGCGCTCTGCCGATTATGGCGGACATGGGTGCTCCGGTGGTGTTTGATGCAACTCACTCTGTACAGCAGCCTGGCGGCCTTGGTGGCACATCTGGTGGACAGCGCGAGTTTGTTGCAACACTGGCACGTGCTGCTGTTGCCGTTGGCATCGCAGGTCTGTTTGTGGAGACGCACGACGATCCTGACAACACCACGTCATCTGATGGTCCGAATATGATTCCTCTAAACCGACTCAAAGACTTGCTGCTGTGGCTGCAGGAGTTTGACCGGATCGCGAAAAACGGAAGTTTTACGCTTTAGATATTTCACGGCACCTAAGGAAAGTGACAAAATACTGCGTTTTTACGTAGAGGTGCGACAAAATACATTCGTTTATTCCCAAGGATTTACAGAAGGGTACGGTCTCTTCTCTTCCTTGGGGGCAGTACCTCGGGTAAAAGCTCTTAGAGCCAAAATTCCACACTCTACAAGTACATTGGAGTACTCTTAGATGACTGCTATCATCGACATTATTGGTCGCGAAATCCTTGACAGCCGCGGCAACCCAACTGTTGAAGTTGATGTGCTTTTGGAAGACGGCTCCTTCGGTCGGGCTGCAGTTCCGTCCGGCGCCTCCACTGGCGCATTTGAAGCTGTTGAACGCCGCGATGGCGGTGAGCGTTACCTTGGCAAGGGTGTCGAGGACGCTGTAGAAGCTGTAAACGGTGAGGTCTTTGATGCTGTCGGCGGTATGGACGCTGAAGACCAGATCAAAGTTGACCGTGCTATGATCGAACTTGACGGTACCGAAAACAAAGGCCGTCTTGGTGCAAACGCTATTTTGGGCGTTTCCCTTGCTGTTGCGAAAGCTGCTGCTGAAGCGGCTGCGATGCCACTTTACCGCTATGTGGGCGGTTTTGGTGCACGCACACTGCCAGTTCCGATGATGAATATCATCAACGGCGGTGAGCATGCTGACAACCCAATTGATTTCCAGGAATTCATGATCATGCCAGTGGGCGCAAGCTCTCTGCGTGAGTCTGTTCGTATGGGTTGTGAAATCTTCCATACGCTCAAGAAAGGTCTTTCCGCAGCTGGCCACAACACCAATGTGGGTGATGAAGGCGGTTTTGCTCCTGGTATCGGTTCTACTGATGAAGCGATCGGTTTCGTTCTGAACGCTATTGAGAAAGCTGGTTACACCCCTGGTGACGACGTGATGCTTGCATTTGATGCGGCTTCCACTGAGTTTTACAAGGATGGCAAATACAACCTGAAGGGCGAAGGCAAGATCCTTGGTTCTGATGAAATGGTTCGCTACCTTGAAGATCTGGTGAGCAAGTACCCAGTATTCTCCATCGAAGACGGTATGGCTGAAGAAGATTGGGATGGCTGGAAGTCTTTGACCCAAGCGATCGGCAATAAGTGTCAGCTGGTAGGTGACGATCTGTTCGTGACCAACTCCGAGCGTCTTGCTCGCGGCATCAAAAACGACACTGCAAACTCCATCCTCGTGAAAGTGAACCAGATCGGTTCTCTGACTGAGACCATGGAAGCTGTCGATATGGCGCACCGTGCAAGCTACACTTCTGTCATGTCTCACCGTTCAGGTGAAACCGAAGACAACACCATTGCTGACCTGGCAGTTGCATTCAACTGTGGCCAGATCAAAACAGGTTCTTTGTCCCGTTCTGACCGTATGGCTAAGTACAACCAGCTTATCCGTATCGAAGAAGAACTGGGCCTGCAGGGCGTGTTTGCTGGTCGTTCTATCCTGCGCGGGTAAGACCTTCAGTATTTGCTTGAAATTAAGAAAGCCGGTCCATTTGGGCCGGCTTTTTTGCTTTCTACATCCTGATGAAAATGCCGTACAAAAAGGTTCCGACTTTGAATATGAACCACCCTGGAAATAGATAACCCCACATATACGGGACGGCTAGGAACCCCCATGCCGCCATCAGACCGAGATCATACAAAGAGTGCCCAATATCAATCCCATAAATGATGCAGGGGCTTATACCTTTCGATGAAAATGAACAGTCAGTGCTCGAACTAATCACGAAGAGCGCCGCAATACTTGCAAGCCAAATGGCAATGGGAGTTAGTAGCAGCGCGATGAAAGTCCTAAGGCTCATGCATGCAAGATTATACCTGCAAGCAAAACAGAGCCACTATTGAAATCCAGCAGTTGAATATGTGGCTTTGTTGTTGCGCTTAGAATTTATCTTCAGCAGCTCGTTAAGCACATAAAGACGCGGCTACTTCTTTTATTCGCCAGATTTTGTTTCCTCGGCGTGGCGGATTGCTGCTGCGAGTGTTTCGGGGTTTTCTGCTCCTGCCACTGCAAAGCGGCCATCTATGATGAAGAAGGGAACGCCTGTTACGCCAATTTCATGAGCACGGACTACATCTGCTTCAACTTCTTTTACGTCCTGATCTGTATTCAGTAGATCAGAAACGAGTTTGCTGTTGAGGCCTGCGCGTTCGGCGGCGTTGGTCAGGACTTGCTTATCGGTCAGGTCAGCGCCTTCTGTGAAGTAAAGCTTGAACAGCTCTTCGACCATCGCGTCCTGCATGCCTTCAGAACGGGCCCAGCGGATCAGCCGGTGGCTGTCGATTGTGTTTGGGGATTTCGTGATTGCCTCAAACTTGAAGTCAATTTCTTCTGCTGCACCGGCATTGCTTACCTGAGCGTAGATCTCTTTTGCCCGTTCAGCTCCACCAAACTTGTCTTCAAGATATTTTTTGCGATCTTTGCCTTCTTTGGGAAGGGTCGCATCAAGTTGGTAGGGGTGCCATTGAACTTTTACGGTGCTGTCTGGTAGCAGCATCAAGGCTTTCTCCAGTCGGCGTTTGCCGATGAAGCACCATGGGCACATGACATCGGAGATAACATCAATGACAATCGGGGCAGTAGTAGACATCAGTATTCTCAGTTATGGGTTTGTCGCGTTAGCTCTATAATCTATCAGGAATATCCGATAGTTTTCCAGGAAAACTCTCACAGTTTCGTGAGGAGGTGGAAGAACTTATCCGTTGCCCAAGCCTGTGGTGCGTACCATGACGAGCACGCGGTTGGAGAGCTGTTCCATGCCTTTTTTGCTGCGTAGAACGGCGACAGGTCCACGGCCTTCAATGTTAGCAACGAAGTCTTCATCACGGCAAACGGCCATTGCTATGGAAAGGACAGTTCCGCTCCAGTACATTTGATGCTGTGCAAATGCTTGAGGATTGCTGCCAGTGAAACGTTCTATGAGTTCAAGAAGATTGAGTTCGTAGATGGACTCACCACGCCGTTTTGTGGATTCTTCTAGAAGTTTCAGGTAGTTGAGGTATTTTTGCTCGGAAAGGAAATCATCATTGTCCTGACGTGCAAGCCATTGGCTGGAAACAGTCAGGATTGCATCGGTCAAACGCTGGCGTCTGCCCGCGCGCAAGGCGCTAATGATATGACCCGTGAGCGCTTTATCTGAGACCTCACCGAGCAGGACATCAGTTGCACCTGCTGAATAGAGGAGGTGTGCGGATTCTTCGTCAATGCTATGGGCAAGTATGGGCAAGTTGAAGTAACGTGGATCAGCTCGCAGGCGCTCAATCTCTTCGCAAGCTTGCCATGCGGGCATGTCGATCAAGACAGCTTCAAATCGGCGCGCTGTCAGATAATCCTCTGTCATATCGGAGGAGAAACCGCTGACGATTTCTACAGGCATATCCAACAGAGCTTGCGTGCGTCCAAAGTGCTTGCCAAACCCGGCAACGAGTAGTCCCGCAGATTTTAGCGGGCCAAATTCGATCTTATACTCTGGCAATGGACCAAATAGGCCACGGCGCAGGCGCGCTTCCTCAGCTCTGTTGGCAAGACGCCTCAAACCGGCAATGCGTGGCAGCAGAACATCTGGTGGTATTGCATCACTCACAGTTGCGCTTGGCTTTAAATCTAGCGGAACAGGCGCACTGCCACTTGTAATAATAAGAAGTGGAACTTCGACACCGGGACCTTTTCGGAATTGCCTAATGGTTTGCGTGAGTTCATCTAGCTCAGGAGGATTATCTTCCTGCCAGGGCAAAAGAATGCATATGGGAAGAACGTTTGCACCCTGTAGCTCGTCAATAAGCTGTGCGCTGGTTCGAACTGCGACCAGACGATCAGATAGCACGGTCAAAGGCTCCAACATATCAAAGACATGATTTTGCGCCGGTGCGATCAGCAGGATTTTGCCCCAACTGGAATCGTGCGTTTCAGTCTCTAATGGTTGGCTATGATCGGCCATTCATCCTCTCAGGCAACCGCTTCCACCGGTTTTGGCTGGGAGCGTCTGGTCAATTTCTGTCGGTCTACAGTACCACCTTCTGTCATTGGCAATGCGCGGAGTGACAGAATTCTATGTGGCATCATTGTCAGGCTGACGCGTGATGCGTCGAGGTAGGCGTAAAAGGCTTCCACATCAACGAGAAGGCCTTCTGACGGTACCACCGCGACCATAAGGCGTGCACCCATTAATTCATCTTCTACCAGAAAAGCAGCCGCTTCTTTTACCCCCGAGAATTCACTGTATATTTCGTCGAGACGTTCCAGCTCCAGCAAACCGGGTGCTTTTTGACCGGGCGTTCCAAAGCCATGAATTGCTCCAGTAACGTCATGTACGCCAACAGGGATTTGAGTAATCAGCCCATGTTCATTTTGCTCGTTGCTGAAGAATGTAAGATGAGATTCGTTGGTCGGCCAATCTGCATCCGGGACCATCGCACCCTTGAGTTTGAGGTGGTATCCGGGCGCTGTTGTCGAAACTTCTTGTGAATTTTCCTCATTTATTTCAACGGGATCAATATTAATAAGGCACGGGCCGTGGGTGGATGAACTTGGGGCAAACTGGTTGCCCGGAATGAGGGAGACAGGCTCCTCAGAGGTTCCTCGCAAATGTGCCACCAGTGCATATTCATCCAACACATGGAGGTCTGTTACGATGCCTTTGGCTTTGTATTTGGCAGGCGTTGGTGAGGTGATTGCCCATGTGGCAACGGTGTTTGTTTTCCAGCCTTCCAAGGCCCCATCAATGTGAGAAGCAAGCGGTCCAGGGGTTAAAATATAATTTGCCTCAATGGAGCGTGCGTGATCCGTTAATGTGGATAAAGCATGTGGATGGTGGAGATGCAGCGTCCCTTCGCTCAGTAGCCACGGGACCAAACCGGCGCCAATTCCGGTAATTCCGCACAAAATATACGGCAGCAAAATACGTGCACCCGGCTCCAGTCTTGTCTCAAGAAACGGCATGAGGCCTGTGGAGACCCAGTGGTTATGGCTGCGCGGGATTGGGCTGATTTCGGACCCAGAGTGAACCCAGGTGAGTGTGGCGACGTGATTGGCAGGTGCTCCATCCCGATCTACCACCGGCTCCGGGAAGGAATCCCCACTCTCAGCCAGCATGGGTGCCATATCGATGAGGCCGTCGGGAATGTCGCTGCCGAGGCCAAAAACGAAACGCAGAGAGAAAAAGTCAGCGGCAGCGTCGCGCGCTTCTTCGCCGAGCATGCGAGTTTCAACGCGATCTGCTGTGATCAGTGCTTTGGCATCTACTGTGCTGAGTGCGCGTAAAATCTCAGAGTGGCGCCAGTGCAGCGGGAAGGGGGAAACAATCAGGCCAGCTCGTAGTGCGCCGAGGATGCAAAGAACATTATCGACTGTATTGGGAGATTGCAGGCCCAGAATGTGGTCTGGCTCCATCCCTACAGCTGCGAAGAAGCCAGCAATTCTGCTGATTTCCTGCTCTGCTTCGGCATAGGTCAGGTGGCGCGGCTTGCCGCCGGTCCATGTTTCTCTGTCGGGTGCATCGACCAATGCCAAGCGGTTTGGATGTTTTTGCGCAGCACGCCGGAACAGCATATCAAGAGTGATATTGCCCCAAACTCCAGTTGTGCTGTGGTTTGCAATGGCATCGGTATTTGACAGTATCATTTAAGGTAAGTCCGCTAAGCGACTGAGAAATTAGAGATTCGACAAGTTGGTTAATAGACACTTTTGTTGAGTAGGCTGCCTTCATCAAGAACGCAGCCTAATTTTTATGTGTTTATCTACTCTTTAGGTGCATCCCA
>NZ_LMCJ01000021.1:68195-81515 GCF_001623085.1 Pseudovibrio sp. W74 | reverse complement strand
AGTTGTCGTACTGCATGCCATAAAGCGGTGATTTGGCTGGATGCTCGACTGTGGTCCAGCGTGCAACCCATTCAGCTGGGGTGTGATAGAGCGGTATTGCGTAAAAGCCCGAGATTAGTACACGATCAAAGGCGCGTACGGCAGCAACGAATTCTTCTTTGCTACGGGCGGCAACAAGTGCAGCAAGCAGAGCATCAATGGCTGGTTCTTTTGCACCTACAATATTTCTGGAATTTTTGACATTTACGACTTCAGAGGACCAGCGGGCATATTGCTCACCGCCTGGTGACAGTGAGGCAAACCATGTGCTGAACAGGGCATCAAACTCGAAAGATGCGCGGCGTTCTTCAAACTGGGCTGCATCAACCATGCGCACGGCAAGGTCTATTCCCAGGAGTTTGGCTGTGCGTTGGAGTGCTAAAGCGACTTTTTCTTCGTCCTGAACCCGAACGAGGACTTCAAAAGCAAACTGCTTACCGGTTTCAGCATTAATCAGTTTGCCCTGATCCAGTTTGTAGCCTGCCTGCTTAAATAGATTGAGTGCATCGCGTAGAACTTTACGATCACGACCTGATCCGTCAGCTTCAGCTGGACGCCATGTACCTGCTAACACCTCATCATCAACAGCATCTGGAAAGGGCTCAAGAAGTTTCTTTTCAAGCTCATTGGCAGGTCGGCCAATGGAAGACAGCTCTGAATTGTCCCAGTAGCCGTCAGTGCGTTTGTAAAGACCGTTGAACAGGGTTCTGTTGATCCATTGGAAGTCTAACAACATGCCAAGGGCCTGACGGACGCGTTTGTCAGAAAACTGTACACGGCGGGTGTTAAATGCAATACCGGTCAAGTTTGGTGGTGTGCCGCGAACAAATTCATCCTTGACGACCCTGCCTTCTTCAAATGCTGGGAAATTGCCGGCACTTTCCCAAAGGCTTGGGTTGTTATAAATCAGCGCTTGCGTATCGCCTTTGCGGAAAGCTTCCTGTAGCGCATTATAATCGCGGAAATAATCAACGGTCACTTCATTGAAGTTATCGAAGCCAATTTTCTGAGGCAGATCTTTTGCCCAATAATCATCGCGGTGTGTGTAGGTGGTGCGTCTACCGGGGTCGATTTCAGATAAAGTGTAAGGGCCGGTTCCGATTGGCGGTGTCAGCGTGGTGTTGCCGAACGTTTCGGGATCAGTTGTGCGGCTGTTGAAAATAGGGGCCAGAGCAATGAGCAGTGGAAGCTCGCGGTCGTTGCCATCTTTAAAATGCAGTTTTACGGAATGTGCCCCCGTTTTTTCGAACTTGACGACTTTGCCATACCAACGCGCATAAGGCGGGCGGCCATGATCGCGGATGGTTTCAAGAGAAAAGATAATATCTTCAACGGTTAACGGGTCACCGTTGGAGAATTTTGCTGCAGGGTTCAGGCGAAATTCGATCCAGTTTCGCTCGTCCGGCATGCGCACAGCTTCAGCAAGGTGTGCATATAATGTGAATGCTTCGTCATTGGTGCGAAGAAGGAGGCTCTCCAGAATGAAAGAACCCATCTGACGTTCCTTCATGCCGCGTGCGGATGTCCATGCCCCTTTGAGAGCAAAGGAATTGAGACTATCAAATGTACCTTGAACGCCGAGAGAAAGACGACCGCCTTTAGGAGCTTCCGGGTTTGCATAGGGCAGGTGAGGATAATCTGCTGGCAGCGCAGGTTTCCCATGCATTGCAATGCCATGGCTCCAAGGAATGGTATCCTGAGCCAGTGCAGTTGAACAAGCTAATGTTGCCATACCGGAAATGACAACAAGCCCTTTCGTAAAATTGTTTATTCCATTCACATAGGATCGGAATTTAGTCATTAGAATTTCTCCTAGGGCGTCCGCAGAAACTAGCAATAATACGATTCTGAGGAAATTTCAGCCTACGAGGCTTTGGAAAAGGACAGTAACCACCCCAATCTATAGGTGGAAAAATGGTTCCGAGGCGTTTAAAGAGTACATAAGTAGCATTTAACAGAAGCGTTGCCTTTTTTTCAGCTCTGTTCTGAGTATGCTTGGCGCCGAACAAGCAGTCAAAACACTGTTGAACTTAAAAAATGGTTGCTGCGTAATTGCCGGAGGCATCGTTTTGCACCGGATCAAACTTTGAGGAAATTTGGGATGGCCGTTAATTTTAAGGGCGTTCTGACTGGTGGGATTATTGCAGCAATGGCCGCTGTTGGCTTTGCAGGCACCAGTGTTGCACAGAATGCACAGGCAGACGATGCTTGGGTGAAAGTTTGTAACACTGATCCTAAATCCAAGAAAGAATTTTGCCTTATCACACAAGAACTGCGCACGGACACAGGCCAGTTCCTAGCTCAAGCTGTTGTGCGTGAAGTGACCGGCGAAAGCCGCAAGCTGCTGCATCTTGCTGTTCCTCCAGGAATGCTAATTCAGCCTGGTCTTCGTGTACAGGTTGATGGTGGCAAACAGTCTGAAGCTAAATATACAATTTGTTTTCCAAACGCTTGTATTGCCGAGATGGTTATTGATGACACCTTCATCGGTGGCCTGAAAAAAGGTGGCAAGCTGATCATTACTACGTTGAACCAGCAGGGTAAGGCACGTCCATTCGACCTTACTTTGAAAGGGTTCACCCGTATTTATGATGGTGAAGCTATTAAGCCTGAAGAACTCCAGGCAAAGCAGGAGCGCCTGCAGTCTGAACTTCAGAAGCGTGCTGAAGCCGCTCGTCAGAAGCTGATTGAGCAGCAACGTCAAGCAAACCAGTAATTTGGTTTTCGCTTTAAGAAATAAAAAACCCGAAGGAGTTTTCCTTCGGGTTTTTTATTGATCTGATGATTTAAAAAGATGCGGTTTCCATGAAGAGAATTCAGGAACCGGCTTTAATGAATTTCCACATCCTTGACGATGTAGTCTCCATCGGTGGTCTCATCAAAAAACTCATCGACCTGCGGGTGTCTCACAGGCTCGCCACTGTCGTCTTTTTCCAGATTCTGCTCCGAGACATAAGCAATGTATTCACTCTCAGCGTTTTCAGCGAGAAGGTGATAAAAAGGCTGGTCCTTGCTTGGGCGTGCTTCTTCGGGAATTGACTCCCACCACTCTTCTGTATTGTCGAATGTGGGATCAACGTCGAAGACTATGCCACGGAACGGGTACAGGCGGTGACGTACGACCTGTCCAATTCTGAATTTCGCGGTTCTAATTGTCTCCATAATCCACCAAGCTTTCGAAGATACTGTATCTTGTCAGGGCGCCTTAAAGGTCACGCCATGCGCTTATTGTCAAGCTATATAGCGCAGCAAAGAGGCGAGAGGCAGCACAAACCGATCAAAATGTGACGTTTGGGGATGAATAGCTCCTCACATTTCATTGATATGCACATCCGCATGGTTGAAGAGTGGCGCCGACCACTCTTCAGGATTGATTAGTGGAAAGATTCTGCCAAATCCGGGTCTTTTGAGATGACCAGATCAGCCAGATCACAGATCACCTTGGCCTGTTTCCAGGTTGCATCATCCTGCATTTTCCCGTCCAACATGACTGCACCGGTTCCATCCGGCATTGCTTCCAGAATCCTGCGAGCAAATTTCACTTCATCTGGCTCTGGTGAGAAGACTGATTTTGCAATGCCAATCTGGCTTGGGTGCAATGTCCAGGTTCCAAGACAGCCCATGAGGAATGAGTTGCGGAACTGGGCTTCACATGCGGCTGGGTCGCTGAAATCTCCGAAAGGTCCGTAGAAGGGTTTAATGCCTGCAGCAAGGCATGCATCTACCATTTTGGCTACAGTGTAGTGCCATAAGTCTTGCTGGTAGCGTGCGCGCGGTGCGTCACCGTCGGCATCAGCGAGCACCTGATAGTCAGGATGGCCGCCGCCAACGCGAGTTGTCTTCATGCCGCGGGAGGCTGCAAGATCTGCTGGGCCGAGGCTCATGCCATGCATGCGCGGACTGGCTGTGGCGATGTCTTCTACGTTGTTGACGCCTTCAGCCGTTTCCAAAATGGCGTGGATCTGGATCGGTTTTGTCACACCTGCCTTGGCTTCGAGCTGAGCGAGCAGCTGATCCAGATAGTGAATGTCCCATGGGCCGTTCACTTTTGGCAGCATAATCACATCAAGCTTGTCACCGCAGCGGGTCACGATTTCGGTAATATCATCCAGAACCCATGGGCTTTCCAGCGAGTTGATGCGCGTCCAGAGCTTTGTGGTGCCAAAGTCATTGTCATTGGCCATCTGGATGAAGCCTTCGCGGGCATTGAGCTTTTCGTCCGCTGGGATCGCGTCTTCGAGATTGCCGAGAATTACATCTACTTGTGAGATTATCTGCGGGATCTTTGCACGCATCTTTTCGATATGCGGTGGCACGAAGTGGATCATGCGCTCCAGTGCGACAGGCGGCTCAGCAAACGGTGTTGGGGCACCAATGGCCAGAGGCTTATAATAGGAACGATAGGTTTTCATCTGGCTAGCTCCCTCCCGAGCCGAAATTGAAATTCAGAGGGGAGTATACAGAATATTGTGCGGTGCAAAATCAGCTCTTTGGGCTAAGTCCTGAAGCGGTCAGTCTTTAGTTAGAACTGACTGTAGGGCTTTAGCTTTTGCCGGAGCGTGTCTTAAATCTAATGCAGCTCCAGCATTTGTGAGATACACCGTGGGGGAGCTGGCTAAATCCACTTCTTCATGATCCACATCCATTGGGATGGTTCTTCACGGATCCATTCTTCGAACTGATCGTGTACTGCCTGCGTTGTGGTGATTGCATCCTGTACACGGTCTTTGGTGCGAGCGACTGGAATTTCTTTGGCAATGATATCGAAGCGGGAGCCTTTTTTGCGGCGAGCAACCACAGCGATGAGACGCTTGTTCATGGTGCGGGCAAGCGCGGCTGGAATGTGCGTTGCTGCTGACGGTTGCTTGAAGAATTCAATTTTGACACCGCGATGGTCGCGTACGTCTGCGACGAAGGCAACAGAACCCTTTTTACGAAGGATTGAAATGATCTTTGTGCCGGTGTCGTGGCCTTTGCAAAACAGGCCAAGCTTATAGAGGAAATTACGTTTTTCGACCAAATACCCTTCAGAGTAAGGGTTCTTCAGCTTTTGATAGACACCAGCGAGCGGAAGACCAAGTTCCTCGGCCTTGTCGGAGACAACCTCCCAGTTGCCGGAGTGCATGGTTACAAGAACGGCGCCTTCACCAACAGAGGGTTCAAAGACCTCTGGATTTACGTAGGTGACGCGGCTCGGATCCTTGTGGATTTTGGAAAGTAAAACGGTTTCAGCAGAGACACGACCAAGGTTCTCCCACATATCCCGGATAATTTTATCCGCTTCATTGAGCGTCATTTCCGGATAGGCAGCCATGATGTGCGCTTTGGCACGGGCATGCCTATGGGTCATGGGGGCGATCAGGCGCCACATGTTTCCCATGAAAGCGGAGGACCAATCCAGCGGCATAGAGCGCAGAATTCCGCCGATAAATCTTAGAGCCAGCCATTCAGCACGAAAGCTGAGCTTCTCGCGACGTGTCAGTGGGCGACGGGATTTTTTAGCTTTCATATTGGCCTTTGGGCGGATGGAGCTTTCCAGTTCCGTTTACTCGCATACTATAGTGTCGTAGTTGCCGGTATGCCAACCTCTGTAGAATGGCTATATACGCTCAACTCGGACATGGTGATTAGCCAATCAGCATTTCAAAAGCAACTCATTCTCCAGTTGGATGCGGAGAACACTAAAAAATTGCATGGGGAAATGGTTTAGATGCTCAATGTTGTTAATTTGGCAATGCCATTTTTCTTGCTCATCTTCCTAGGGTTTGTTTCTGGTCGCGGTGCGAAACTCTCACGAGAGGGTTTGTCATGGATGAACTTTTTCGTGATCTATCTGGCTCTGCCTGCGCTGTTCTTTCAGTTGCTCTCTGAAACGCCGCTGGAAGAACTTGCCACTTTTGACTTTGTCGCAGCGACCACATTTTCCACCTTCGCCATGTTTGTGCTGGCTTATGCTTTTGCGCGCTTCATATTGCGCGGCAGTATAGGTGAGGCGACTGTGCAGGCACTGGTTGGTTCCTATTCCAACATTGGTTACATGGGACCGGGCGTTACGCTTGCTGTTCTTGGGGCAGGGGCGGCGGTGCCGACGGCTTTGATCCTGTGTTTTGATACAATCTTGTTGTTCATTCTCGTTCCCATGATGATGTCGATTGGCGGGGCGCGGAACATTAAGTTTGGGCCTTTGGCCTTTGAGATTTTCAAGAAGATCATCACTCACCCGTTTATTCTTGCGGTGTTTGCGGGAATTCTGGCTGCTGCAATTGAGTTCAAGCCACCTGTTGCACTCGACCAGACCATCTCGTTTTTGCGACAAGCTGCGGCACCTTGTGCATTGTTTGCGATGGGGGTGACGATTGCCTTGCAGCCAAGCCGGAGAACGGCGAAGGAACTGCCGGTCCTGTTGCTTATCAAGCTGGTGGTGCATCCAATCCTTGTGTTTGTGCTGTTGGAGTGGATTGGTGGCTTTGACAGTCTGTGGGTCTCAACAGCTGTTCTCATGGCGGCGTTGCCACCGGCTGCGAATGTTTATGTGCTAGCCCAGCACTACTCGAGCTATGTCGAGCGCGCGTCTACAGCCGTGCTTTATGGAACGTTGGCATCCGTTGTTACGTTGCCAACGCTCATTTATCTCATTCAATCAGGAATACTGGTGCCCTAATTGTCCTGCGCGCGCATAAGTGTTGGCAAGTTCCATGATGGGGCAATGCCTTCACGCATTAGCAGGCGGCGTACGAGTGGGATTCTGGAGGCTGTGTAGAGCCCCAGAGAACGCAGCATCTGAACAGGTAAGGCATCCGTCAGTAAAGATCTGTTGAGCAGGTCTACGGCCGTTGTGCGGCTGATGACGTCAGCTTTGCGGCTGCGATCATACTTCTGCAGCAGCTCAGCTGATCCCATATCTGCCTTGGTGTGTTTGGCGTTTGCCAGCAGTTCAGTTGCAACGGCGATGTCTCGCAGAGACAGGTTGAGACCCTGGGCTCCGATTGGCGGGAAGGCGTGGGCAGCTTCGCCCATAAGCAGTGAGCGATTGCCACTCAAGTGAACGGCTGTCAGGCCGGAGAGTGGGTAGACCTGCCTTGGGCTTGCCAGTTTGAGCGAGCCCAGAACGAACTTGCTGAGTTTTTCCAGTTCGGCTTCGAGGGCTTCGTCCTTATAGTTGTTTAGCTCTTCAGCGCGTTCTGGCGTTTCCACATAAACAAGGGAAGACGTCTTGCCCGGAAGTGGGACCATGGTGAAGGGACCGGTGTTGCGGTGGAACTCGGTAGAGATGTTGTAATGCGGCAGGTCGTGTTTGAGGTTAAGAACGAGTGCCGCTTGCGGATACTTCCAGTTCTTTGTCTCAATGCCAGCGGAGCGGCGAACCACAGAATTTCGACCATCTGCGCCGATGACGACATGACAGCTGATGTCTGGCGTATTGTTTAGTTCAATGGTGGCTTTGTGGTCGTTGCTGGCGACGTTTTTGATCGTGTCTTCGACAAGCTCAATGAGCTCGTTGTTGTTCACAAGATCAAATAGCACCCGGTTCAAGTCCTTGTTGAGGATGTTGTAACCGAAGGCAGGCAGGTCCAGTTCCGAGGCAGAGAATGTGGTTTCCGGTGCGCGCAAAAGGCGATCTGTGCCGTCGATCAAGCGCATCTTTTCCAGTGGCGTAAACGCTGAACGCAAGTCTTTCCAAATGCCAATGTTATCCAGAAACTGGCGGGAGGCATCCATCAGGGCGGTGGTGCGGGCGTCATTGAGGTTGACTGGTGGGCCGATCAGCACAGTTTCCAGCCCATTGCTGGCAAGGGCAAGGGCGGCGATCATGCCAGCCGGGCCTGTGCCGATTACAGCGCAATCGTAGCTCTTTTCCTGCGACGGCGTGAGGTTGTTGTTTTTGCCTTTGGTGCTGTCTGCTGCAAGATTGGCTGCCATTTTTTCGTTCCGCATTTTGTTTGCGTTCTATTACCCAAGTATCTAGGGGATAAAACCTATCGGTTTCAAGGTGCCGCACGCGGATAGTCCCCTAGTGAAAGCGGAGAGGTCTCGTTGCGCCAGCTTCATCATGTCGCAGGTTCCAGTTTAGATTTGAACTAAATCAATGTCGCATTGGGACTATTACTGGTCTATTAGAGAAGCTGCATAAATTGCGCCGGTTCCGGAACCGCAGAGTTTCGGCCCGTCCTGATTGATTTTGAGGTTGGTTATGTCAGTTACCAGTCCGAAGACGGATTTACAGTTGTCCTATCGGCTCCCGTACATTGTGCTGGCTGGTGCTGTGGTTTTGGGCTGGGTTTATCTGGCGGCCATGGTTATCGACATGATCTCTCGCATGGATATGGGCGAGATGGGCCCGGGCATGGAGTTGTTCAATCAGTTCAACATGTTCAAAGGCCTGCCGGAACATGTGCGTGTTCAGCTTGCCTCGCTGTGTTTGCCATTGGCTCAGGAAGCGTTTGGGATGCCAGCGCTGGTGAATATGGGCCTTTACGACTATTTTTTGTTGTTTGTGATGTGGTTCATGATGGTGCTCGCCATGATGTTGCCGACTGCTATGCCGATGCTACAGACCTATCATGAAGCGCGTGGTGGCAAGGCTATTTATGTGGTGGCTGGCGGGTATCTGGCTATCTGGGTTGCGTTTTCCGTTGTCGCGACCGTTGCTCAGGGCGTGCTGCATGAGCTGGGTGTGATGAGCCCGATGATGATGCCAGTGTTTTCTACACTGACGATTACAACTGTTATTGCAGCCGCGATCTATCAGTTTACGCCTGCCAAGCAGGCTTGTCTTGACCGGTGCCGGACGCCCAATGTTGCATTGGCCCTGCATTCCGGTGAGCAAAAGCAAAGTGCCTTCCAGTTTGGAATCGAGCAAGGTTTGTACTGTCTGGGGTGCTGTTGGGCACTCATGGTGCTTATGTTTGCAGTGGGAATCATGAATATTATTTGGATCGCGCTGCTTGGTCTCATAATGACACTTGAAAAAAAGAGCAAAACACCGTTTACAAGCTATGGAATAGGTATCGCACTTCTGCTATGGGGCGGTGCAAACATCTATTTCGCTCGGGCGGACTTACCTCTTATTGAAGTTTTGGGCGATAGATTGTTCTAAGTGGTACCTTCACTTAAAGAATAACAAAGGACCCAAAGTTGACCGGTCAGACCAACTCCCGGCTGTTCCTCATTCACATCCTCACCGCATTGGGGGCCCCCATTGCGTTGCTTGCGCTTGTCGCTGGAGCGAACGGCAATCTGCCTATGATGTTTTTCTGGCTCTGGGTGGCACTTGTTGTCGACGGGCTGGATGGTCCTTTAGCACGTAAATATGACATTCAGAATCGTTTGCCGCGCTGGAGCGGCGTTATTCTGGATTTAGTGATTGATTACGCGACCTACGTTTTCCTGCCTGCTTTCGCGCTATACCAAAGCGGCCTTCTCTCAGAGTTCTGGGGGCTTCTGTCTGGTGCTGTCATTGTGTTTACCGGCGCGATCTACTTCGCTGACGGCAACATGAAGACAGAAAGCGGTGGCTTTCTTGGCTTCCCTGGTGTCTGGAATATGGTGATTGTTGTGCTGGTTGCACTGCAGTCTCCGCCATGGATCATCATCGGCATGGTGGTGCTATGTTCTGTGCTGACGTTTGCTCCTGTCGAGTTCGTCCACCCGGTGCGCACCGTCAAGTGGCGTCCGCTGACCCTGGGCATTCTCATTGTGTGGAGTGCTGCACTTGCGGTTGCCCTTTATCAGGATTTTATTATCGATAGCTGGTTGTTTGCGCTGATCACGGCAACGAGCCTTTATCTGTTTTGTGTTGGGGCTGTTCACCAGTTGTTTCGCAAGATGTGATTCTCGATAAGTGAGTTTTTAGAAGCCCGGCCAATTGGTCGGGCTTTTTGCTTTGATGCTTGCATTTCTCAGGGTGGAGCATGGTTTTCCCAAAGGTGCTTGCAAGTTAGCGGCATTCTGTCCAAACTCCGCCTCCAGCTTTTGTAAGGGAAAATCCATATGGTCTTTGCTGTTCGCGTTGAAAAAACTGGTGATCCGTCCGTTCTGACACACGTGGATGTGGACCTGCCTGATCCGGGGCATGGAGAAGTTCGGATCAGGCACACTGCGATCGGGCTCAACTTTATTGATACCTATTTTCGCTCTGGCCTTTATCCGGCACCAAATGGTGTCCCGTTTATTCCTGGCAATGAGGGGGCAGGGATTGTTGTTGCGCTTGGGCAAGGCGTGACCGGGCTCGCTCTTGGGGACCGTGTGGCATATGCAGGACCGCTGGGGGCTTACAGTGAAGAGCGTAATATTCCCGCCAGCGTGCTTGTGAAGATCCCCGAAGGTGTGAGTGATGAGCAAGCGGCGGCTTTAATGTTGAAAGGCATGACTGCACGCTATCTGCTGCGCGAGACCTACAACGTGGGAGCGGATACGACTTTGCTTTACCACGCAGCGGCTGGCGGTGTCGGGCTTATTATTGGTCAATGGGCGTCGGCCCTTGGTGCAAGGGTGATCGGGACGGTCAGCTCGGAAGAAAAAGCGCGGCTGGCTCAGGCCAATGGCTATGAGTATGTGATCAATTACAAGAGTGAGGACTGGGTAGCGCGGGTGCGTCAGATCACTGATGGGCGTGGCTGTGATGTGGTTTATGACAGTGTGGGCAAGGATACTTATCCTGCATCGCTGGATTGCCTTCGTCCACGTGGGCTTTGGTGTTCTTTTGGACAATCGTCCGGGCCGCTCCCTGAGTTCAACATGGCCATCCTGTCTCAGAAAGGCTCACTCTTTGCGACGCGTCCGACACTGTTCAATTACATTGCTGAGCGTTGGGAGCTGGAAGAGACAGCTGGGGACCTGTTTGCCGCTGTGGCTGACGGGACAATTAATATTCAGATCAACCAGCGTTACAGCCTGAAGGACATTGCGCAGGCGCACTGCGATCTGGAGGGGCGTAAAACCACCGGTGCAACAGTGATTATCCCCTAAATACGTTTGAGGGATTGGGAGGATTGATGGATCGGTCGCGGTATCTTTACGGCCCAGCGCTTCGTTATTTCGCAGCGGCTGCGGAAGAGAACTCCATTCGGGCGGCGGCGCGCAAACTCAATGTGGCGTCCTCTGCGGTGAACCGGCAAATTCTTACGCTGGAAAAACAGCTTGGAATGGAGCTGTTTGAGCGCGTGGGACGTACAATCCGTTTGTCTTCAGCAGGTGAAATTCTACTGGCACATATTCGGCGGACACTATCTGATCTGGAAGCGACCGGTGCGGAACTGGATGCGCTTAAAGGTCTTCGTCGCGGTGTGGTTTCCATTGCAACGGTTGAGAGTGTGACAGAAGCGCTGTTGCCTGAGGTGATTGCGCAGTTCCACAAGGATTACAGCGGCATTCATGTGGATGTGCAGGTAATGGGGGCTGAGCGGGTTGCGCAGGCCGTTGAGAAGGCTGAGGTGGATGTAGGGTTCACATTTGAGCCACCGGATACCGATGCGCTTAACATCACCTACAAGAAGGCATTGGAGATTGGGGCGATCATGGCTCCGACGCATCCGCTTGCTGACGAAGAAAAGTTGAGCCTTGCACAGTGCTTTGAGTATCCGGTTGCCATGCCAGCGCGCGGGATCTCTATTCGTGCCAGGCTGGATGTGGCGCTCTCTCATAGTTCTATTGGTGGGCACAGCAGTGTGGAGGCCAATTCTCTGCGCTTTATGAAACATCTGGTGCGCTCTGGTGAAATGGTGGCGTTTCAGACGGTCATTGGTTTGGAAGAAGAATTGGCGAACAAGCGGCTGCTCTTTAAACCGCTTGTTGATGAACAGCTGACACGCGGCCATTTTTGCGTCATCACCTCGTCGTTGCGTGGGCTTGCACTGGCGCCAGCAATTTTTCTTGAGCAAGCAGAGGCAAGATTGGAGAAGATTTTGCCTAAAGTTGATGCCTAAATGGCATCATGTATGACACTTTTTTGTTCTTTTGTTATCACAAATAGTCGTGCACTCTGTAGTTTCACTTAGATTCTGGCATCTATTGCAGTTGCCATTTGAAAGACGAGGCAACTATGGGGCGATTGACCACCCATGTTTTGGACAGTGCTCAAGGAAAACCTGCAGCAGGGCTGCGGGTTGAGCTGGTTCGTATCGATGGGGACAGCTTCTCCAAAATCGGTGTATTTTCGACCAACAATGACGGGCGTGTGGATGGGCCGCTGCTGGAAGGTGAGAGCCTGACTGCAGGCACTTATGAACTGCAGTTCCATGCTGGTGACTATTTGCGGGCTGAGGGGATTTCTCTTCCAGAACCTGCGTTTCTTGACGTGGTGCCGATCCGCTTTGGTATTGCGGATGTGAGCAGCCACTATCATGTGCCGCTGCTGCTTTCTCCCTTTGGTTACACCACCTACAGGGGGAGCTGAGTTGATGCGCACGGCAATCCGCTTCCTTCGTAAAGGCCAGATCGTCGAATTGGATCGTTTTGAGCCGACAACCACTTTGCTGGACTATCTGCGTCTGAGTGAACGCTCAACGGGCACCAAAGAAGGCTGTGGTGAAGGGGATTGCGGTGCCTGCACCATTGCGCTTGGGTGTTTGCGTGACGGCAAACTCATTTATGAGCCCGTGAACAGCTGTATTTTACTGCTCGGCCAGATTGATGGCTGCGAGCTTGTGACGGTTGAAGATCTGGACGGGCCTGACGGATTACACCCTGTCCAAAAAGCGCTTGTAGAGCTTCATGGATCGCAATGCGGTTTCTGTACGCCCGGTTTCGTGATGAACCTGTTTACACTTTATCATGCGAATACACCGGGTCTGACACGGCAGGATGTGAACACCTGGATAGCGGGCAATCTGTGCCGTTGTACCGGATACCGACCAATCGTTGATGCGGCTCTGGAAGCGTGTCGCGATGGCTTGAATGACGCTTTTGCTGCGCGTGCAATGGAGACAGAGAGTAAACTCGCAGCTCTTCAGGATGCGCAGGATATTCATGTGGGCGATGATGAGCGGTTCTTCTTTGCTCCGAGCAGCTTTCAGCGCTTGCTGGAGACCTATGGTGAGCATCCGGACGCCACGCTTATTTCTGGCTCTACAGATGTTGGGCTTTGGGTCACTAAGCATCTGCGCGACCTGCCGAAGGTTATTTTTCTTGGGCGCGTGAATGGATTGAGCACTTGCTATGAGGATGAACAGGGTATCCGACTTGGGGCGGGTGCGTCTTATGCGGTTGCTGAGCAGTTCCTGAAGTCCATTGATCCTGACCTTGAAGTGGTGATCAGCCGGATTGGTTCAAAGCAGGTTCGGG